>DLKG01000034.1 GCA_002490315.1 Prevotella sp. UBA7594
TTTCAAAGAACTCTTTCTTAATGCTTTCTTAACACGAACTTAACTCGTTTTGCTTGAGGTTTTGTTCGTTCTCAAAAGCGGATGCAAAGGTAAGGCATTTTTTCAAAACACGCAAGAGTTTTGAAGAAAAAATTTCAAAAAAGTTTGTTTTTATCGTCATTATTGAGATACATCAAGAGAAATAAAGAAAATCTTACTAAAAAGACACTTTTTTGCACACAAGCATTGGTAAATGTGCAAAAAGTTATAACTTTGCATCGTCAAAACAGAGAAAACGAACAAAATAGTACGCTGTAAGACCAATCGAGCCTTAGAATTGAGGTTAGACAAGAGAGACATACACATTATATATTATATAGAGGACAACCATTATTACATATAAAAGGACAAATACACATAACACACATAAAGAGAAAAATTTTATGTCTTACAATTTATTGAAAGGAAAGCGCGGTATTATCTTCGGCGCATTGAACGACGCATCGATTGCGTGGAAAGTAGCAGAACGTGCCGTAGAGGAAGGCGCACAGATTGTGTTGACAAACACAGCAGTAGCTTGCCGTATGGGCACAATCGACGAACTCGCCAAGAAGACCGGCGCAACAATAATCCCCGCTGATGCGACATCGGTAGAGGATTTGAACAACCTCTTCGTGAAAGCCCAAGAAGCTCTTGGAGGCAAGATTGACTTCGTACTCCACTCATGCGCCATGAGCGTGAACATGCGCAAGAAGCGTACATACGATGACCTTGACTACGGATTTCTGGACAAGACACTGGACATTTCTGCCATTTCGTTCCATAAGATGCTGCAGACAGCCAAGAAGCTCGATGCATTGAACGAAGGTGCATCCGTATTGGCCCTCACCTACGTAGCTTCGCATAGAACATTCTTCGGCTACAACGACATGGCTGACGCGAAGTCGCTGTTGGAGTCAATAGCACGCAGTTTCGGCTACATCTATGGTCGTGAGAAGAAAGTGCGTATCAACACCATCTCCCAATCGCCGACATTCACCACTGCCGGAAGCGGCATTAAGGGCTTCGACGGTCTGTATGATTTCAGCGACCGTATGTCACCCCTTGGTAATGCCAACGCAGACGAGTGTGCCGACTACTGTGTCGTGATGTTCTCCGACCTGACGAAGAAGGTGACAATGCAGACACTCTTCCACGACGGTGGCTTCTCAAATATGGGAATGTCGCTCAGAGGCATGACGCAGTACAACAAGTCGTTCGTCGACGAGAACCGCGACGAGAACGGCAACATCATCTACGGATAAACGATAAAGAGCATATACAAAAAGACAAGGGATACGAAGCCTACAACTTTGTATCCCTTGTTTTTTTTATTATTCAACCAATTTTTAATCTACCATCTTACGATGAATCTTCTCGGCAGCAGTCTTGCCAAGAAGTCGCTTCTCCACAACACTCAGTTTGCGATGGTTGACAAGCAGTCGCGACATACGCGCAGGAGCGCTTGCCGACACATTCTCAGAGAATTCTGATACAGGACGTGCATTCTGCTTGTCGAATGTCACGAGCAAGCGATGCAATGCGCCGTCAACGCCAGCCGCATCGGCAGCAAAGTAAAGGAACGTACACGTTGTCCAGTCTGCCACATAGTTCTTTTGCGTATTGCTGATGTGTCCGCCCTGCAATATTGCGTTCTTTGTAGACTCCTCGGGGTATGTATTCTCATCCGTATAGTCGCCCTTTGCAAGCGCCAACACCCAATTGTCGGCAGCATCATTGGGAGTGATTACAGTCTGAACGTACACGCGTCCCTTCATTGAGGCATATTTCTCAGAATCAAGATTATACAAGTCGTCGCCATTGAAATAGCGATACTTCAAACTAATGTCGGCATCAGAATAATCAGTGAGCAACGTAGTGAACTTCTGCTTATACACCTTTCCGGCAGCCGCTCCCGTCTCGTCCATGGCATAAGCATAGATATAATAGTCGGTGCCTGCCTCAAGACCAGACTCAGCCGACTCACAGTTTCCAGTGAAGGTCACACCTTTCACCACCTGAGCCACAGTCATGCCCTTCTCCGAAGCATACTGCTCGATACTCTCCTTTACATTCATCGCCATAGCCTTGTCGCCGGGGTAATCGGCAAACGGCGTGATACCCATCCAATAACGCACCGAAGCGTCAGACGGATTGACCACAATATTGCATCCTTCGGAAGTCAGGTCGGTGTAGCTTATGTCAAACTCGCAGTCGGCAGGATCGCCGCCAGGCAATGTGGAGAACTTCACGGTAGAAGGTTTGCCGTAGCACTTGCCCTCCTCGTTCACCGGAATAGCGTAGAACACGAAATCGGTACCGGCAGGAAGACCTGTTACATCGTCGGAAGCAGGACCCTTTGAAAGCAATGCTCCAAGAATGTTTTCGAGAGAAAGCGTAGGATAGGTCTGCTGCAGATATGAGATATATCCCTCTACAACAGACGCTATAGAACCGTCAGACTCGGCAAGCTGCTCCTCTGTCACGCAATCGTAATAATAAGCTACAGAATTGTCTGCAGGCTTTACATTAAGAGTAACGGTTGTGGATGTAAGTCCTGTATACGACAATTCGAAAGTCGTGCCTTCAATCTCGGGAGCATCAAAAACAATGCTGTCCACATCATCAGTGTTGAAGTCCTTCACCTCGCCACCTTTCATATGCATATGGAATGAAGTCTGCGCCTGGACTGCTGTGAAAAAGCCTCCAAGGAGGAATGTCATTGCTAAAATAAAAGAGTTTCGTTTATTCATATTTATATATTCAAACTTAATTTTTTATAAACGATTAGTGCACCGCAGTGCATAAAAAGTAACAGCCTCAACCATCAAAAAGCAAGAACAGAGCGCACACGCATTTCCGTATTCTTGCGATAGTCGGCAGTGAAGCCCGGATTAAACTGCGACGAGTCGAAACTGAAATAGTAAGCCCATGTAGATGTGCCATACGAGTCAATCTTCTCGGTGCTTGTCCAATACTCCGATCCCGAAGCATACATCGGCGCAGCCTTCTCGCCGAGGGCGTCAATTGAGTTGGCAACGCATGAGCGTCCTGAGCCATCCTCGTCGAAATAAACCCTGTCGTATATGTACTCCAACTGGCCTGCCGAAGGCAAGAACCAGCCCGAGCTTGCTGCAGGAGCCGGACAGGCTTGCTCGTAGGCAACTGTAGCATAATAAGCTGCAGGGTAGTTGTTGGTAGAAGCCGAAAGCTCCCCTTTATCGTGCATTGCAGTCTCTACAATTGACTGGGTGTTGGTGTAGCCAAGAAAATCGGTTGAGTTGGTCGAACCTCCTGTTCCCTCAAAAGAACTGTCGAAAGCACTCCACCATACGCCGTCATTAGATCCGTCCACATCAGTAGCATCCTTCAAAGCCACAACATATCCATGGAATTCGCCAATAGGAGTAGTTCCGTCCTTTTGCGTATAGTAAGCCACGCGGTCGTTTTGATCGGAAGCGATTCCAACGCGGAACACAATGCCCACAGGCGTAGCGCCATCCTTTAATTGCGTGCTCCACGTACCGTCGCTATAGTAGAAGTCGCCGATTCGAGGAGCGACCGTCTCCTCCGGCTCGTCATCTTCGAAGACAAGACTGTCAACATCCTGACACTTGTATTTAACTGTCTCTCCAGACTTTGTATATACCGTGAACGACTGTGCCATTGCTCCCCCACAAAAGGCAAGAGCCGATATAAGAGTAAAAATTTTCTTCATAAGCATAATTTATATTTATCGGATGTACACTTTTTCTATATGTCAATTATTACTTTAATATCTTGAATGATCTGCCTCCGTCTACAGCCACTACATACACTCCAGACTTACGCCCGGCGAGAGAAACCTCCGCACAGCCTTCTGTATCTGCACGTACTACGCCAAGACATGCTCCCGAAGCATCAAAAAGTGATACATTGGAGCCACTCTTCAGTCCACTCAACCTCGCATGTTCGCCGTCCACATAAGTAAGGCGACTTTCTCCTGCGCTGACTGCAGCGATGGAAGTAGGCTCTCCTTTTCCGAACAGAAACTTACGCACGGCCGACAAATCGTAGTCGTCTGCCACTGCTGCCGCATTGACATAGAGATGTGAGTCGTCGAATGTCACCTTAGGACGATCGGCAAGTACATAGCTCAAACGTGTACCGTCACCAAACACCAAGGTCAATATGTTCTGTTCCTCTGCTTGCGTCACGAGACACGACGCGCCACAAAGCAATGCCGCAACTAAAGCTCGCTTCATTCCAAGAATACCATTACCGAGTACTAATTTCTTCATAGAATATGTTTCTTTAAGTGAATAAACCATTGTGAACATAGAAACGTATTGTCATCCATTGTTCAAATCCAGTAGCAAAAGTACATATTTTTATCAACAACTGCAAATTTATGTCAGAAAAACGTTCCATTGCAACGTAAAAATGACAATAAGCCTTGTTTTAAATACAGCTTCACATTCATAAACACAAATACACATTATTTTAATAAGTAAGAATGTAAAGACCATAGCAATGTCAACTAAAAAGAGTAACTTTGTAGACAAATACCAAAATAAATGAAATCTTTAAGAGAACTATACAGAATAGGCAAGGGTCCGTCGAGCAGCCACACGATGGGTCCTCAGAAAGCGGCCCAGCTCTTCGCCCAGCACAACAAGGACGCACGGTCGTTTGAGGTGACGCTCTACGGCAGTCTTGCAGCCACGGGCCGTGGACACATGACAGACGTTGCCATCGACGAGGTGCTCCGTCCCATTGCCCCGCTCAACATAATATGGAAGCCGCAAGTGTTCCTGCCCTACCATCCCAACGGCATGAAGTTCGTAGCGTTCGACAACGCCGGCAACCGCGCCGACGAGTGGATATGTTACAGCGTTGGCGGCGGTGCGCTCTCTGAGGGCGAACACAGCCGATGGCTCGGCAATCTCAAGGAGGTCTATCAGAAGAATTCGCTGCACGAGATACAGCAGTGGTGTGAGAACCACGGACGCAACTATTGGGAATATGTTGACGAATGTGAGGATGACGACATTTGGGACTACCTTATGGAGGTGTGGCATGCCATGCAGGCGAGTGTGGAGCGCGGCATTGACCACGAGGGAGCTCTGCCTGGTCCGCTGAAGTTGCCGCGCAAGGGCCCAATCTACTACGTCAAAGCGAGCGGCTACAAGCAGTCGTTGCAGTCGCGCGCACTCGTCTATGCCTACGCTCTCAGCGTGAGCGAGGAGAATGCCTCCGGCGGCACCATCGTGACGGCTCCTACTTGCGGCTCATGTGGTGTGCTACCCGCCGTTCTCTACCACTTGGCAAAGGGGCATAAGTTCAGTGACACGCGCATCTTGCACGCCATGGCAACAGCCGGCATCTTCGGCAACATCGTGAAACAGAACGCCTCCATCTCCGGCGCAGACGTTGGTTGCCAGGGTGAGGTGGGCGTAGCGTGTGCCATGGCGTCGGCAGCCGCCTGCCAGCTGTTCGGTGGCAGTCCGTCGCAGATAGAATACGCGGCGGAGATGGGGCTTGAGCATCATCTCGGCATGACCTGCGACCCCGTGTGCGGACTCGTGCAGATACCCTGCATTGAGCGCAACGCCTTCGCCGCCACCCGTGCCCTCGATGCCAATCTCTACGCCTCGTTCTCCGACGGCAAACACACCGTGTCGTTCGACCGCGTGGTGAAGGTGATGAAGCAGACGGGCCACGACCTGCCGTCGCTCTACAAGGAGACAAGCGAGGGCGGACTGGCACGCGCCTACCAGCAACATCTGAAGCAAATCACAGACAAGGACAATCAAAGCGAGGACGACATACAGAAGTTCGGCTACAACTAAAGGCTTAGGAAGTAAAACAATAAAATCAACGTTTATTGTCAGCGTATAATAGAAATAATACTCACACCTACCTTTTATTTCGCAGTGACCGCCACAATCTGTGGCGTGCGCACGGCGGGCTTCAGTTCGCCGCCAATATAGAATATGCCCTTCTGCGTGGCAACGGCCTGTGCGCCAGCTCGCGCAAGACCCTTTGAGGCGAAGCGCGTCGACAGCCATTTGCCTTTCACGGTGTCGTACTTATAGAGGTTGCCGCTGAAGCGATACCACTCTATGGGCTGCTTCAGATAGTCGGTCTTGCTGACACACTCATACCTGCCGCTGATGGCATCAAGGAAAATCACCTTATTGACGCCGCCCGTGGCATAAACCACTCCGCCATCACTCCATGCCGTAGCGCCCGAAAGCGTCATCTCCTCGCCGCTTGGCGAGCATGGAGCAGCGAGTGGCAACCAAGTCCCTGTTGCCAGATCGAGGCAATAGCCGTCGGTGTGGACAATACTGTTTTCGCCATTTGCGAAAAAGCCTCCCCACACATACACCTTTTCATTGCTTGCAGCCGCCACCGGTTGCACTCGCGGACTGCCGGGCACTGCAGTCATTTCTTTCCATCTTCCTCCCGAATAGCGCAGCACGGCGGACGACGGACATCCGCTCTGATTGCCTCCTATCACATACACATCGCCACCCCACTGCGCCACAGCCATGTTGTCTATGCTACAAGGGAGAGAAGCCAGGCGACTGACCGTAGCCTCATCGCCCACCCCATTGAGCCTCACACTATATACAGCCGACAGAGAATGTTCATTGTTGCAGCCGCCGACGAAGAGAAGGCTGTCGCCACACGACACGGCAGCGCCATAGGCTGCTGCTTCGGGCAGCCACCCTACAAGACGCCACGAGAGCACCTTGCTGTCGATGCGTGCCGCATAGATGCCAGCATAATACCTTTTCGGCTGTCCCGGCTCAGGGAAGTTGCATCCGCCTGCCATGACAAGCCATTCGCCTACCCTTCCGGCGTAACACGCCGAGACGCCAAGCGAATAGCCCGGCTCTGCAGAGGGGAAACCAAAGACGCTACTGACGGTTTGAGACTGAAGCGAGAGGGAAAAGGAGAGGAGAAGAACAAGATGTCCCAAGCCCTTCCACACTTGGGAGGAGAATAGAATGTATCGCATATTCACGAAAGTTTTAAGTTCCGGTGACAATTTATTACTTTACATATCAACAAAAGGAAAAGGGCGTGTGACAAAGGTCTTGACACACGCCCTAATTCTCTATATTGACAATGTTTTTACTTCTCGAGTTTCTTCAGGATTTCCTGGCAAAGCATGTAGCTCTTGATCATCATGCGCGGAATGTGGAACGGACCCTTGAAGAGGTTGCCCTTGGCAGGCTGTGCAACGGTGCCGTCGCGATGGAGATAGCCATACCACTCGCCGTACTCTGCGTCGGGGAAGTGGGCGTAGGTCCACTCGCTGATGCGCTCGTGACGATAGAGATACTTCTCGTCGCCCGTAGCGAGATACGCATAGAGCGAGGCAATGATGGTCTCACACTGCGGCCACCAGAACTTCATGTCCTGCGAGTAGTCCTGCGGCGGGAGATTCTTGCAGTCGCGGAAGTTGATTATGCCGCCGTACTGCTTGTCCCAGCCCCAGTCCCACGACCAGTCGAATATCTGGAGAGCCATGTCGAGCATCGGCTTGTCCCAGCCGCGCAGCTTAGCCTCCTCCATAATGAACCATGAAGTCTCGATGCAGTGGCCAGGATTGATGGTGCGCGCCATGTTGGTGTCGATGAACTCACCGTCTGGGCCAACGGTCTCAAGCAGACACTTGAACTCAGGATGGATAAAATACTTCTTCAACTTTGCGATAGACTCGTCAATCTGCTCCGTGAGCTTCGGGTCGTTGATGACCTTGCGAATACATGAGCCGACATTGATGAGAATCATGATGATGCTATGGCTCTGGAGATTCACGTTAGGCTCGAACTTTGCAGGCAGGAAGCCCGGCGTAGCGAGGAAGCGCTGCGTATCCTTGAAAATCTCAAGAGCACGCTTAGCCCAATGCTGGTCGCCCGTAGCGAGAGCATACTCCGACATCGCTATCGAAGCGAAAGTCTCCGAGAAGACATAGCGGCGCTTGCGCAGCGGTGTGCCGTCAGCCTCAACAGAGAAGTACATGTGGCCATTCTCGTCGAAGCAATGCTTCTCGATAAACTCCAATGTAGACTTGGCTGCGTCGAGCCACTCCTGGTTTTTCTCCACATTGTTGTAGGCGAAGGCGCACACGAAGGCGAAACGTCCCTGGAACCAAACCGACTTTGTCGGGTCCATCAGACTTCCGTCGCGGTTGACACATGTGTAGACACCGCCATTCTCACGGTCCCAACCGTATTTCATCCAGAATGGCATGATGTTCTCCGTAAGGTCTTTCTTATAAGAAAGAGCCCATTTGCTGATATACTCTTTAACGTCCATAATAAACTCTTTTTATTTCTATGGTGTTATATACGTGTTTCTACATTAAAACTTATTGGCTCGCTCGAAGAAGCCGATAGCCTCCAGCTCCTTCTTCATGGCAGCCTCCTCGTCGTCGGTCATGTTGCGGAATGGCACGCGATTTGGTCCGAGGTCAAAGCCGAGGAGCTTCATGATGCGCTTGCCGCCTACGATGTTGCCGCGATAGTGACAGATGACATTGATTACCTCCTGCGAGAAGTTCTGCTTCTCGCGTGCCGTCTCTATGTCGCCACGGTTCCATGCGTCGATGATGCCGACGAGCTCGCGACCGTTGTAGTTGGTAGTGCCGCCAATGCCGCCACGTGCTCCGCCCTGTGCGAGGCTCGGGAGAATTGTCTCGTCCTGTCCGTGGAGCATGTCGAACTTGCCGCCGCCGTAGAGTCGGCACTGGTTGTACTCATAGAGCGACTCATACGTGTACTTGATGCCGGCGAAATTCTTTATGCGTCCGTCCACTGCCTTGAGAAGATCAACCATCGGCAGGTAGGCGCCGTTGAAGGCAGGTATGTGGTAGTAATAGAAAGGCAGTTGTGGAGCAGCTCCGGCAATGGTTTCGCAGTATTCCACGAGTTCTTCTATGCGTCCGATCTTCGGGAACGGAGGTGCCATGGAGCCAATGCCCCACGCTCCTATTTTCTGTGCGTGCTCTGCGAGTCGTTTGCTCTCGCGCAGACAGCAGCTGCCCACATGCACTATGACCTTGAAACCTTCCGGAGCCACGCTCACCCAACGCTCGGCAAGCTGCATACGCTCCTCAGTCGTGAGCATATATCCCTCGCCTGACGAGCCGTTGATGAACACGCCCTTCAAGCCGTTTTTCTGCAACATCTTGGCGTAAGCCTCGATGGGTTCCAAGTTGACGTCACCATTTGCGTGGAAAGGCGTAAACGGAGCGTCGATAAGTCCTACTATCTTTTCCATTGTAATATTATTAGTTTTATTATTATACATTTTATTATATATTCCATTCCGGCGGACGGGAGTCAGTCCGATAAATTCCGGCGGACGGGAGTCAGCCGTTCGATGTTACTCCACGTTGTCGGCAGTTGGCCTCAGACATGCGAGTTGCAGCACGAGAGCCACGAGCACCACGCCGCCGAGTACGGCGAAACCAAGTCCGAGGTTGCCTCCGTCTGTCCATGATCCGAGCACGTGCGTCACGGCAGCGCCAGCGAAGACGCCCACCATGTTCATCACGCCGTACGCCGTAGCACGGTATTTCGCAGATATAATCTGGCAGAGTATCGGCATATTGTTGGCGTCGAACATGCCATAGCCAAATCCAAAGAGCAATCCCGCGCCAACGACAGCCACAATGCTGTCGCCCAAGCCGAGGAGGACGAGCGCCGGGATTGTCATGCCCAAACCGATAGCACTGGTGTAGATGCGTCCGCGTATGTTGCGCAGCACCCAGCGGTCGGACAAGACGCCTCCCACGAGCACTCCGACGAACGACGATACGGCAATGGTTATGGTCGAGATCGGACCAGCCTCAGCCATTGGGATGCCAAGACTCTCGGAGAAGAGCGTCGGCAGCCAGTTTTTAGTTGCCCAGCCTGGAAGACTCGGCACTGCGAAATATATCAGCACCACCCAGAACGCCCACGTTGAGAATACGACGCTTAGGCCGCGCCACAGGCTTTCTCCCTTCTTTTCCAGCGGCTGCGCTCCCGCGGCAACAACCCTTCCCGGCTTGTCGTGGAGAAGGAGCAGCAGCACAATGGAGTAGGCAATGCCGATGATACCGAAGCCGTGGAACGTTTCGTTCCAAGAGAACGACGCCGCTATCGTGGCGCCAAATCCGCCTATCGCCTGTCCTACGTAGAGTCCGGTCATGTGTATACCGATGGCAAGCGAGCGCGATTTTCCCTCATGCCAGTCGGCGATGAGCGACAGCGCGGAGGGTATGTAGAGGGCCTCGCTGATGCCCATGAGTGCGCGAAGGCAATAGAGTTGCTGGAAGTTGGAGGCGTATCCCATGAGGAACGTCACCGCCGACCATACGAAGAGACTGCCCACGACGAGTTTCTTGCGGCTCACGCGATCGGCAACGATACCTGCAAACGGACTGACAATGCCGTAAATCCAAAGAAATACTGCCATCAGCGCACCGAAGGCCTCTGCCTTGTTGAGCTCGGCAATGTCGGCTTTCATGGATTCCTGCATGGTGGAAAGCATCTGGCGGTCCATATAGTTGAGCAACGCGACAACCCACAACAGAGCTACCACGAGCCAAGGATAGTACTTACTTCTCTTCATTTGTTTCGGTTAGATTGGTTTTTAGTTGTTAGACAAAGTAGAGGATGGAGCCGGGATTCCAAGAGCAGACCCCACCCTATCGTATGCAATTGCAAATTTATTTATTTTTCTTTAGACAGCAAAGGGTTTTTATAATAATTTTTATAAAGGGAGTATTGCATTAATATTATTTTTAAAAAACCTTACATTAATAATATATAGAAGTTTCGCATGTCTTCGACATGCTGTCAGTAGACGAGGAGACAAGGGGACAAGGGGATAAGGAGAGAAGTAGATAAGGGGATAAGGATTTGAAGTTTCGGATTTAAGGAAAAAACGGGCTGCGCTCGGCTCTGCCGCTTGCCTTAGCAAGAAAGCCCAATAGTAAAAATGAAATAAAATAAATGTTCGTAATATATTACATACGGCTTTAACTTCTATAACTTCTTTATTTACTTTAAATTCCACAAATCCGAAACTCAAGTAAATGTTGTATGCAACACATATTAGAAATACATGAATTTCGTAAATAACATTAGGGAAAAACGTATTTATTGATAAAAGAATAATAACTTTGCAACAGCAAACGGTTACACAAACAACAATGGAACAGAAACATCACTACACGGGCTTGACCGACGCACAAGTCCTCGAAAGCCGCAGGAATAATGGCGCCAACATTTTGACGCCGCCAGAGAAAGAGCCTCTATGGCAACAGTTCCTGGAAAAATTCGGCGATCCGCTCATCATCATTCTGATGATAGCAGGCGTACTTTCTATCGGCATCTCTTGCTATGAGTTCTTCGGACTCGGACAAGGCGCAACTGTATTCTTTGAGCCTGCCGGCATCTTCGTTGCCATTCTGCTCGCCACGGGATTGGCATTTTATTTCGAGTTGCAGGCCGACAAGGAGTTCACCGTTCTCAATCAAGTGAACGACGACGAGCCTGTCGAGGTGATACGCAATGGCAACACAACGCAGATACCACGCAAGGACATCGTTGTCGGCGACATCGTTATTCTCAACACTGGCGAGGAGATTCCTGCCGATGCGGAATTGCTGGAGGCTACGTCCCTGCACATGGATGAGTCTACGCTGACCGGTGAGCCGATGTGCGGAAAGAGTGTTGACGAGAAGGAGTTTGACAAGGAGGCAACGTTCCCTTCCAATCATGTGATGAAGGGTACGAAGATAATGGAAGGCCATGGCATCTGCCGCGTGCTGGCTGTCGGCGACAAGACGGAGCAAGGCAAGGTGTTTGAGGCTGTACAGATTGACGACAGCGTGAAGACCCCGCTCAATGAGCAGCTCGACGCTCTGAGCGAATGGATTACAAAGGTAAGCTATGGCATTGCCTCATTGGTTGTCATCGGTCGCATTGTCATGTATTTCGTGAGCAATGGTGCAGATTTCTTTGGCTCTATGGAGCAAGCGGCTCCGTTCATAGCTTACGTTCTGCAGACATTGATGATAGCCGTGACGCTTGTGGTCGTTGCCGTGCCAGAGGGATTGCCGATGGCTGTCACTTTAAGTCTGGCCTACAGTATGCGCCGTATGCTCAGAACCAACAATCTTGTGCGCAAGATGCACGCCTGCGAAACGATGGGAGCCACTACCGTCATCTGCACCGACAAGACCGGCACGCTGACCCAAAACCTTATGAGCGTGGACGAGATGAAAATGTACGGCGACACTCCTAAGGACTTTCTCAACGAGGGCATTGCCGTCAACTCCACAGCATCCATTGACTTCTCCGACAAGAGCAAGCCGCAGATACTTGGCAACCCTACAGAGGGAGCATTGCTCCTTTGGCTTAACAAGCAAGGCGTGGACTATCGCACAATACGCGAGAATGTGGACACACTGGCTGAAATCCCGTTCTCTACAGAACGCAAGTACATGGCTACGGTTGTAGAGTCGGCTGTCTTGAAAGGCAAAAAGATTCTCTATGTGAAAGGTGCGCCAGAGATTGTGTTCGCCCTTTGCCGGAAAACGGATGTAAGCAAGGAGGTTGTAGACAATCAGCTCGCAGAGTATCAGAACCGTGCCATGCGCACGCTGGGCTTCGCCTATCAAGTGGTCGACGGTGAGGACAAGGCTATAGACGGCAACAAGATTATTGCCGACAACCTTTGCTTTATCGGCATAGCTGCCATTGCCGACCCCGTAAGAGCCGATGTTCCCGCTGCCGTCAAGGAATGTATTGACGCTGGCATCAGCGTGAAGATAGTGACGGGCGACACTCCGGGCACGGCGAAGGAGATAGCCCGTCAGATTGGTCTTTGGGATGACGCCAAGGACACGGAGCGAAACATCATTACCGGTCCTGAGTTTGCCGCCTTGTCCGACAAGGAACTTCTGGAACGTGTGCTCGACCTTAAAATTATTTCACGTGCCCGCCCTATGGACAAGAAGCGTCTGGTGGAGTCGTTGCAGAAGTTGAATCAGGTAGTGGCGGTAACTGGCGACGGAACCAACGATGCGCCTGCTCTCCGTGCTGCTCACGTCGGTCTGTCGATGGGCGACGGCACGAGCGTGGCAAAAGAGGCTTCCGACATCACCATCATCGACAACTCATTCAGCAGCATCGGCAAGGCCGTGATGTGGGGACGCTCACTGTACCAAAACATACAGCGTTTCCTCCTTTTCCAGTTGACCGTGAACGTTACAGCCTGTTTCCTCGTACTATGCGGTGCATTCATGGGAACGGAATCGCCTCTTACCGTCACGCAGATGTTGTGGATAAACCTCATCATGGACACCTTCGCTGCCATGGCTCTTGCCTCGCTGCCGCCGTCAGAGAGCGTGATGAAAGACAAGCCACGCAACCGCAAGGCGTTCATTCTCAACAAGCCGATGCTACGGGAGATTATCGGAGTGGGTGGCTTCTTCTTTCTGATGCTGCTCGGAATGTTGTATATCTTCCAACATTCCGACATTACGCAGCTCACCGACTTGTTGCATCTACAGCTTGGAGCAAAGGGACACGTAACGACCTATGAGCTGACACTGCTCTTCACATCATTCGTCATGACCCACTTCTTCTATCTCTTCAATGCCCGCGCATTTGAGACCGGACGCAGTGCGCTTCATTTCCAGGGCTGCAACGGACTGTTGACTATTGTGGCAATAATCCTTATAGGTCAGATTGCCATGGTTGAGACGCCAGGATTGCAACAGTTCTTCAATGTCGATGGACTGAAACTGATTGATTGGGTGATTATCATTATCGGTTCTTCTCTTGTGCTTTGGACGCGCGAACTTTGGCATCTGCTGACAAAGAAATAAGTTATGGACGGAACTTCGCAGTTCGGAGTAAGTGACATTTTGTCGGTTTAAATTAACCAAACACATAACAAAAGTGACATTTTGTCAGTGTTTCGGGCTATGGAATGTAGTTTGTGGATAGAGAAAGTGAACAAACAAAACAAGAAGAATAATCAAGAAAGGAGAAACACAATATGACATTCGACAAATTCACAATCAAAGCCCAAGAGGTTGTCCAGGAGGCTGTGAACACAGCACAGCGGAATGGTCAACAGAGCATTGAGCCAGTACACCTTCTGAAGGGTGTGATGGTGAAAGCCAAGGACGTTGCCACCTACATCTTCCAAAAGCTCGGTGTCAATGCCAGCCAGATAGAAAACGTTGCCGACTCTGAGATTCAGCGTCTGCCGCGCGTACAGGGCGGTCAGCCCTATCTCTCTAACGACGCCAACAGCGTGCTCCAGCACGCACAGGACTTCGCCACGAAGAATGGTGACGAGTTCACGAGCGTTGAGCCTATACTTCTCGCCCTGCTCCAAGTGAACAGCACGGCAAGCCGCATCCTCAAGGATGCCGGCATGACCGAGGCTGAGACGGTGAAGGCCATTCAGGAACTTCGCCAGGGACAGAAGGTGCAGTCGCAGTCGGGCGACGAGAACTATCAGAGTCTTGAGAAATATGCCAAGAACCTCGTGGAGGAGGCCCGCCAGGGCAAGCTCGACCCGGTGATTGGTCGTGACGAGGAAATTCGCCGCGTGCTTCAGATTCTCTCTCGCCGCACGAAGAACAATCCTATACTGATAGGTGAGCCGGGTACTGGCAAGACTGCCATCGTTGAGGGTTTGGCAGAGCGTATCGTCCGCGGCGACGTGCCTGAGAACTTGAAAGACAAGCAGCTCTACTCGCTCGACATGGGTGCGCTCGTAGCAGGCGCCAAGTATAAAGGAGAGTTTGAGGAGCGCTTGAAGAGCGTTATCAAGGAGGTGACCAACTCCGACGGTCGCATCATCCTCTTCATCGATGAGATTCACACTCTCGTTGGTGCAGGTGGTGGCGAGGGAGCAATGGACGCTGCCAACATCCTCAAGCCGGCTCTTGCCCGTGGCGAGTTGCGCTCTATCGGCGCCACTACGCTCAATGAGTACCAGAAGTACTTCGAGAAGGACAAGGCTCTTGAGCGCCGTTTCCAGACCGTTATGGTCGACGAGCCTGACGAGCTTTCGGCTATATCAATACTTCGTGGACTGAAGGAGCGCTACGAGAACCATCACAAGGTGCGTATACAGGATGACGCCTGCATCGCCGCCGTGAAGCTCTCCGAGCGCTACATCTCCGACCGCTTCCTCCCCGACAAGGCCATCGACCTCATGGACGAGGCTGCAGCAAAGCTCCGCATGGAGCGCGACTCCGTGCCGGAGGAGCTCGACGAGATTACACGTAAGCTCAAACAACTCGAGATTGAGCGCGAGGCCATCAAGCGCGAGAACGACACCGACAAGATTGCTCAGCTCGACAAGGAGATTGCCGAACTAAAGGATCAGGAGAGTTCGTTCCGTGCTAAATGGGAAAGCGAGAAGGCTCTGGTGAACAAGATTCAGCAGGACAAGCAGCAGATTGAGCAACTGAAGTTTGAGGCTGAGCGTGCAGAGCGCGAGGGCAACTACGAGCGCGTGGCTGAGATACGCTACGGCAAGCTAAAGCAGCTCGACGACGACATCAAGAACATTCAGAACCAGCTCAAGTCCACGCAGGACGGCAACGCCATGATACGCGAGGAGGTCACAGCCGACGACATCGCCGAGGTGGTGAGCCGCTGGACCGGCATACCCGTGACGCGAATGATGCAGAGCGAGCGCGAGAAGCTTCTTCATCTTGAGGAGGAGCTCCACAAGCGTGTCATCGGCCAGGACGAGGCCATACGTGCGGTGAGCGATGCCGTGCGCCGCTCGCGTGCCGGACTCCAGGATCCGAAGCGTCCTATCGCATCGTTCATCTTCCTCGGCACGACGGGTGTCGGCAAGACGGAGCTTGCAAAGGCTTTGGCAGAGTACCTGTTCAACGACGAGACGATGATGACACGTATCGACATGAGCGAGTACCAAGAGAAGTTCAGCGTTTCGCGCCTCATCGGTGCGCCTCCAGGATACGTGGGCTACGACGAGGGTGGTCAGTTGACGGAGGCCGTGCGCCGCAAGCCATACTCTGTGGTGCTGTTCGACGAGATTGAGAAGGCTCATCCCGATGTGTTCAACATTCTCTTGCAGGTGTTGGACGACGGACGTCTGACCGACAACAAGGGCCGCACCGTGAACTTCAAGAACACTATCATCATCATGACTTCCAACCTCGGCAGCCAGTATATCCAGGGGCAGTTTGCAGGCATCACGCCCGAGAACCGCGACCATGTGATAAGCGACACGAAGGAGAAGGTGATGGAGATGCTGAAGAAGACCATCCGTCCGGAGTTCCTCAACCGTATCGACGAGACTATAATGTTCTTGCCGCTTACGAAGCCTGAGATTGCACAGGTAGTGACCTTGCAGATGAACGCCGTGAAGAAGATGCTTGAGCCGCAGGGCTTCACACTGAACGTGACACCTGCCGCCATCGACTTCCTCGCCGACGAGGGCTTCGACCCGGAGTTTGGTGCCCGTCCTGTGAAGCGTGCTATCCAGCGCTGCGTGCTCAACGACCTCTCGAAGAAGATTCTTTCCGACGAGGTTAAGCGCGAGAAGCCGATAACGATAGATGCCGACAAGAACGGACTCGTGTTCAGAAACTAACGAGTGAACTGTCACACATATATATTAAAAAAAAGGTGTCAAACACAATCAAATGTGTTTGACACCTTTTTTTTGTTAAATGACTTAATACACTTTCTTACTTCACGACCTTCTTGCCGTCGACGATATACAGCCCCTTGCCGAGAGCGTTAAGGTTAGTGCCGACGTAGCGGCCGTCGATGGTGTAGACACGACCGGTCTTCTTGGTGTTCTCAAGAGTAGCGTCGCTGATAGCAGTCTCGTCGCCAAGCACAACAACCTTCACGTCGTCAAGGAAGAAGCGTAGGCCGCCGTTGAAGTAGATGCGGTCGTAGCCGTTGCCCTTGAAGTCGACGGTGTACTCGTTCCACTCACCATCCTTCATGAAGAAGCGGTCGAGCATACGGTTGCCGAAGTAGACGTCGATGGTGTTGTCGTCGCCTGCGTAAGGAGCAGCCTTGAAAGTAAGGCGTACATCGCACGGGATGTTGAACGTCGGCGTGACAGCCTCGCCCGGTACAGCCTTAGAGCCGAAGCGTGCACACTTGTTGGCGGCATAACCCTTGTTGTAAGTCCAGCCGGAGACGTCGGTCTTAAGCGTGGATGACGTGCTGGCAGTCCAGGATCCGTCGTTGCCGCCTTTGCCTGAGTTACCGTCGAATGTCTCGTTGAAGATGACGGTGCCAGGCGTGAGATCCATGTTCATGCCCTTCATTCCACGGAAGCGGAAGGCAACAGTACCGTCGTTGTTCTGCTTGATGTCGAGCAGAGCCTTGCCCATAAGCTGGCTGCCGTCGATGTTCACGTTGAAGAGAGTGGCGGCAGGCTTTGAAGTGTCGCTAAGGCTGTCGTTCTTCACAGTGCCATTCTCCACGTAGGGATAGGGGTCGCCGCTCGCATTGCGATAGGTAGGCAGGTTGTCGGCGTGGAATGGCGACATGCGCTGGTGGGTCGGGTCGTCATTGACGGCATTGGAGTCCCAGATGCGCTTGTTGTAGTCGACATGAGTAACGAGCAGTCCCTTGCCGGGGAGAGCCGAGTCCCAGCCAGTCTGCTGGCGGTTGTCGAGGAAGTAGTACTCGTTGCGGTTCTGCTCGTTGTACATGATGTATGTCTCGCCATGATCGGAGAGCGACTTCATTGCAGAGACGATGGTGTCCTTTTTAAGTTCGATTGGCTCAATCCATCCTGCCTGCCACTTCTCCCATCCAGTGAAGTTGGCAGGGCAGAAGCCGTTGCCGTTGTAGTTGCCCGAGTGGAGAAGGTCCCAGTCGTCCATACCGTAGCCACCGCTGTAAGTGGTGTCATAGAGATCCATGAAGCCGAGGCAGTGGGAGAACTCGTGGCATACGGTGCCGATGCCGTCGCATCCGCCCTTGGCGTTGAGCTCGCAGCTGCAGGCGTAGGTGTTGACATAGACGCCCTGTCCGGTGTCGTATGCCTTGCCGTAGTCAGAGGAAGCGAGATAGAACATGTGGGGCCATATCAGGTCTGACGAGGCTCCCGTGGAGTTCTCGCCCTTTCCGGCGTAGAGGAGGAACACCTGGTCGACGAATCCGTCGTTGTTCCAGTCGTAGTCCTTGAAGTTCACCTTGTCCTTCACTTGGTCGAGAGCCCAGGCGAGCAGAGTGCCGACATGGGCGTCGCTACCTGAAGTCTTGTTCTGTCCGTAGTACTTGTAGCTCTGCGGAGCCGTGAGCGGACCTTCCACGTCGAAGGTAAGCTCAAACTGTCCGTTGCTCTGCGCGTGGTAGTAGTCGCGCACACTGCCACGGAATTCGCCGCTCACGTAGTTTTCCTTGTTGGCGAAGTTCTCGTAGAAGTCGAGGTCGTGGGCAGCCTGAAACTTGCTGTCGGGAAACTGCACGAGCAAGATAAGACCTTTCTTCGAACCGAAGAAGCCTGTCTTCTCCGTGTCAGCGCGTCTCACCTTTCTTATATTGTTTTCCGCCTTGGCACGCTGCTTAAGCGCCACGGTGCGTGCAGCCTCAAAGTCGAAAGGCACATACACGCCGTCGGCGTTCTGATTGTAGTACTTGCCGTCCTCGGCATAATAATAATGGAGGAACTCGTCGCCACGCAGCTCAGCCTTAAGCTCCGTGCCGTCAGCAAGACGTATGGTGGCGGAGCCCTTCTTCGCCGGTACGGCAAATGTGGTAAGGGTCATCATGGCCATACACAATGACAATAATGTTTTTCTCATATAAAAAGTGTAAAAAAAGAACTGGTTTGATTTAAATCTGTTGCAAATTTACTGAATTTATTTTCATTTTTCAGTAAAATCCCAATAAATATCAACAAGTGGCACGTATTTTCACCAATTTTAAAGTAACTTTGTAGGTGCTACGTTGCAAAGAGCAGAATAAAGGACAAAATAAACTGAAATATTGAAAAATGGAAAAGAAAGAGAAAGACAGCATCCAGTTGCCCGACAACGCCTTCACGGAGTTGAAGCCGGGCGAGGAGTACCAGCCTGTGATGAAGGCTGGCGAGAACTATCCTGAGGTGAATGTGTGGTCGGTGACTTGGGGCATCGTGATGGCGATGCTCTTCTCGGCAGCCGCCGCCTATCTTGGCTTAAAGGTAGGGCAGGTGTTTGAGGCAGCCATCCCCATCGCCATCATTGCCGTCGGCGTGTCGACAGCCGCGAAGCGCAGCAAAGCTCTCGGCGAGAACGTCATCATCCAGAGCATCGGCGCCTGCTCGGGCACCATCGTCGCCGGTGCCATCTTCACTCTGCCTGCCATCTACATCCTGCAGGCGAAGTATCCCGAGATGAGCGTATCGTTCTACAAGGTGTTCTTCTCGTCGCTGCTTGGTGGCATCTTGGGCATACTGTTCATGATACCCTTCCGCAAGTATTTCGTGAAGGACATGCACGGCAAGTATCCCTTCCCTGAGGCAACGGCGACGACGCAGGTGCTCGTCAGCGGTGCTAAGGGAGGTTCGCAGGCGAAACCTCTGCTCATAGCCGGACTTGTCGGCGGACTCTACGACTTCATTGTCGCCACCGTGGGATGGTGGAACGAGAACTTCACGACACGCATCTGCGAATGGGGCGTGCAGATGGCAGACAAGGCCAAGCTCGTGTTCAAGGTGAACACCGGCGCTGCCGTGTTCGGCCTGGGCTACATCATCGGACTCAAGTACGCGCTCATCATCTGCCTCGGCTCGTTTGCCGTTTGGTGGCTGATAGTGCCTGGCATGTCGCTCGTGTTCCACGACCAGGTGCTCAACCTCTGGAATCCGGAGATAACGCAGACCGTCGGCGCCATGTCGGCTGAGGAAATCTTCAAGTACTACGGCAAGAGCATCGGCATCGGCGGCATCGCCATGGCGGGCATCATCGGCATCATCAAGTCGTGGGGCATCATCAAGGGAGCCGTGTCGCTTGCCGCGAAGGAGATGAAGGGAGGCTCACAGGAGGGCGAAGCCACCGTGCGCACGCAGCGCGACATCTCGTTCAAGATAATAGCCATAGGCTCCATCGTGACGCTCATCGCCACGTTCATCTTCTTCTGGCTCGGCGTAATGGAGGGCAACCTGCTCTTCGCCGTCGTCGGCATCCTGCTCGTGGCTATCATCGCATTCCTCTTCACCACGGTAGCTGCCAACGCCATCGCGATTGTTGGTTCCAACCCCGTTTCGGGCATGACGCTCATGACGCTCATCCTTGCGTCGGTGGTGCTTGTAGCAGTAGGATTGAAGGGCACGGGCGGCATGATTGCTGCCTTGATTATGGGCGGCGTTGTCTGCACGGCTCTGTCGATGGCAGGCGGATTTATCACCGACCTGAAGATTGGCTACTGGCTCGGAACGACACCCAAGAAGCAGGAGACGTGGAAATTCCTCGGAACTCTGGTGTCTGCCGCTACGGTCGGCGGCGTAATGATACTGCTCAATCACACTTACGGATTTGCGAGCGGACAGCTTGCCGCACCGCAGGCCAATGCCATGGCAGCCGTTATCGACCCGCTCATGAACGGTGTGGGAGCGCCCTGGACGCTGTATGCCATCGGCGCACTGATTGCCATTGTGCTCACGATTTTCAAAGTGCCTGCCATTGCTTTCGCCCTCGGCATGTTCATCCCGCTTGAGCTTAACACTCCGCTGCTCGTCGGAGGCATCGTAAGCTGGTTTGTCTCCACACGCTCAAAGGACGCTAATGTCAATCGCGAGCGCAACGAGAAGGGCACGCTCATTGCCAGCGGCTTCATAGCCGGCGGTGCGCTGATGGGTGTAGTGTCGGCGCTCCTGCGCTTCTGCGACGTGCATCTCGTGAGCGACCAATGGATGGAGGACTGGATGGCGAACCCGATGTCGGAGATTGCCTCTCTCGGTGCATACATCTGCCTGATACTGTATTTTGTGTATGCCACTAAGGGGAAGGCTGCAAAAGAGTAAAGAAGAATAAGAAGACGACTTGTTCTACAGCTTGAGAAGTGCCGCTTTAGCCTCCATAAAGCGGCACTTTAGCTATCAAGCGCATTGCGCATTATGGATTAAAATCCGTAAAGCCTTTGATGCACAGCATTTTGTAGCTGTACGTTCAAAGCAGAAAAATATACGGCAAACGCAGTAGACTCTGTTAAGCAGGCAGTTTTGTGCCCTAACAGAGGTAAATACTGAAGTTTCGGATTTGTGGAATTTAAAGTAAATAAAGAAGTTACTGAAGTTTCGGATTTAGATTTTCACAAAGCGTCCACCGCCTACGGCGAGTGGACTCGGGTCAAAGGAACACTGATAACACCGAGATGCACTGATCGGTCTTATTAGTGCAATCCGTATTCCTTTGACCATTTCTCTGTAGCCGAAAGCTCTGAGAACCAACTTCGCACTTAAATCCGAAACTTGAATCGATTATATATCGACATATTAGTAGCAGTCGGATGCTGCGGAGGCCGGAGACCTCCGCTACGGATAATCACAATTTGCGAGTTTTGATACATCCTCCTACGAGCTTTATGGCTTTCTTGCTAAGGCAAGCGGCAGAGCCGAGCGCAGCCAATTATGTTAAATCCGAAACTTGAATTCTTTATTGTCCAATTGTTAATTAAACGCCCTCGTTATTCTCTTTAGCATCGTTGGCTACAATGCTCTCGATGTACTTGCAGACCATCGATATGCCCTTCTCGTTCTCTCCTCCCTGCGGGATGATGATGTGGGCAAAGCGCTTCGTAGGCTCGATGAACTGCTCATGCATGGGCTTGAGCACCTTCAGGTAGCGGTCGACAACCATTGAGACGGTTCTGCCGCGGTCGATAGTGTCGCGCTGAATGTTGCGAATGAGACGCTCGTCAGAGTCACAGTCGACGAAGATACGCAAGTCCATCATGTCGCGCAGCTTCTTGTTGAGCAGCGTCATGATGCCTTCAACGATTATCACGGGTTTCGGCTCCACGTGTATGGTCTCCTTCTCGCGGTTGCACTTGAGATAGGAATAAGTGGGCTGTTCAATGGCGCGTCCCTCGCGGAGGTCGTTGATTTGCTTTATGAGCAGTTTCCAGTCGAAAGCGTCGGGATGGTCGAAGTTGATGGCATGGCGCTCCTCTTCCGTCATGTGCGACGTGTCGTTGTAGTAGGAGTCGAGCGGCACTACAGCCACATGATGGGGAGGCAGGGCCTCAACGATTTTCTTTACCACGGTTGTCTTGCCGGAGCCTGTACCTCCGGCAATGCCGATGATTGTTACCTTGTCTTTATTCATAAGTCTCTACGTTCATAAGTCTACGTTGTTGAACATTTTCTGATAGTATTCCGCCTTTCGCTCCACCTTCATCGGATATGCCCGTGAGCTGCTTGGCATACGCCAAAGTCGCAGTGGGCGGTTGTCGAACGTGAATGCCGTGTACTCGCCCACCTTCGGCTGCTTTGCTATGCCGAAACATTCCGCAAGCACGTCAGTGGCTTTCTGCCCCGTCGTGACGAGGTCGGAGAGTTGCGGCAAGGACGTTGCCATTGCCTTGAGGTCGGTGGGCTCCACCACCTCAAGGTCTTTGTCGGAAGCCGTGTTCTTCAGGCGCCTGACGGCAGTGGCTGTGTCGTACATGCCGATGTGCCTTTCCTTGAGGAAGGGCACGATAAGGTCGAGTCTGAACGTCTTATCCCTGTCGTTGACAAAATGTAGCTTGTCGCCGAAGAAGCACAGTCCGAAGATGCGCCACATGTCGTTGGTGAAGTTAGGATAGTAGAACCTCATCGACCAGCGGTGCTCGCCGGGCGGAAAACTGCCGAGCATCAGCAGTCGGCAGCCATCAGGGAGAAACGGTTCAAAGGGATGGCGCTCTATCATTTTGCCTCCTTCACGAGGTAAACCACAACCGGCAAGTGGTCGGAATAGCCGTCGAGCCACACGCCGCCTGCCGTAGTTCGCTTAGGAGAGCCCTTGTACTTGCCCTCGCTCTGAAGCAGATAGGGGCGCATCTGTATTTGGTTTTGGAAGAATTTCAGCGAAGAATAGTCCTTTGAGCCCTTCTTGTTGAGCAGGTTGGGCGTCATGACGATTTGATCGAAGAGATTCCATGAGCCATTGTAGAAGAGCGTGCCGCGTCCTTCCTTGGCGAGGATGTTGTACCACGGGTTGTACATGTCGTCCTTTCCCACCTTGTCGACAGTGGGCTTGCACGAAAGTTCCTCCGTCATCGACTTGTTAGTCGGGTCGTCGTTCATGTCGCCCATCACAAACACCTTGCAGTTGCTGTCGGCACGCAGCAGCGAGTCCTTGACGGCACGTACCTGACGGGCTGCCATCTCGCGATAGTAAGACGTGGAGAAGCGGCTCGGCCAATGGCACACGACGACAGCCACGTGCTCGCCGGCAAGCTTGCCGCTGACTGTGAGAAAGCCACGGGTGACGAAGTTGGAATCCTTTGCCTCTTCCGGCACGTAAGGCACGAGGCGCATGTCGCTAATCTCGAAGAAGCGCGGATTGTAGAGCAGGGCGCAGTCGATGCCGCGGCGGTCGGGACCCTCAATGTGGGCATACTTATAGCCGCGCTGCTTCAGCGCAGGCTGTGAGGTGAGGGCGTCGAGCACCTTGGAGTTCTCTACCTCGGAGAGTCCTATGAGCGCGCATCCTACGCCAGGCAACTTGTCGGTACCCATGTCGGCGAGAGCCTGCGCCATGTTGTGCAGCTTATGGCTGTACTTCAGTCCGTTCCACTTGTAGGAGCCGTTGGGCAGGAAGTCGTAGTCGCGCTTGCCCTCGTCATGGCAAGTGTCGAAGAGGTTCTCCTGATTGTAGAAACCTACGGCGTAGAGATTGAATTTTTTCTGTGCCGAAGCCCCTACTGCTACGAGAAGGAGCATGGCAAGGATGAGGAAGTTTTTTTTCATTGTATCTGTTGTGTGATTTATTTAAAGCGAAGCAAGCGCAATGACCTGTAATGTCCGCGCACGTTAACAATTTGCAAAGATAATGTAAATAAATCTGAAACGGAGACTCTTTCAAAGGATTTTGAAATATTTTTGCAGAAAGGCAATAAGTTTGCCAGAAGTGCAATCTTAATATAAATTAAATAAGGAAAAATTTCTTTTATTCAAAATATTTTCTTTACTTTGCAGTGAATATTCAATTTTAAGAAATGCGCGTGTCTCCAAACAATTACATTGCACTTGCTGAGGGGCACGTCCATTGAGCGTTAACGAAAATATTAAGAACTAATTATCAATAACATTTACATGCAAAAGAAGCTTAAATTAGCAGTGCTGGCAATGTGCTGCGCTCCTTCCGCCTACGCCCAGACCGACTCCATCGGCTACCACAGCGAGGCATCGAGCGAGGCTGCCTTCACTTTCACTGAGGCTCAGCTTGGCGAGGACGACGACATGACGCAGAACGTCACCATCGTCAACTCCAACACCAACATCTACGCCAGCCAGGTGGGTTATCTCTTCTCACCTGCACGTTTCCGCTATCGTGCCTTCGACCAGAAGTACAACGAGGTTTATGTCAACGGCCTCTCGCTCAACGACATGGAGAGCGGACAGTTCCGCTACTCACAGGTGGGCGGTCTTAACAACATGACACGAAACGTGGAATCCGTACTGCCTTTCGAGGGCAACTCCTTCTCCTTCGCAGGAATGGGCGGCTCCAACAACTACAACTTCCGTCCGTCGGCAATGCCCGTCGGCCACCGCATAACGCTCAGCGGTGCCAACCGCAACTACACTCTGCGCGGCATGTACACATACAGCACCGGACTCACCGAGAAGGGATGGGCATTCACGGGCGGCGTGAGCTACCGTTGGGCTCGCAACGGCTACGTTGAGGGCACGTTCTACAACTCGCTCTCCTATTTCCTCGCCGTACAGAAGATATGGGGCAACCACAGCCTCTCGCTCTCCACATGGGGCAACCCGACGGAGCGCTCCACACAAGGCCCCGCCACCGACGAGGCTTACTGGCTCGCCAACAACCGCTACTACAACCCCTACTGGGGCTACCAGAACGGCAAGAAGCGCAACTCTCGCGTCGTGAACGACTTCGCCCCGAGCGCCATACTGACTTGGGACTGGAACATCAACGACCGCTCAAAGCTCACGACGTCGTTCTTCGGCAAGTACTCCATGTACAAGAGCACAAAGCTCAACTACAACAACTCCGACAACCCGCAACCCAACTACTGGAAGAACCTCCCGTCGAGCTACTACGACGTGTGGTACGACCAGGACGAGCAGTACCGCAGCAGCCAGGCTCTCGCCGACTGGAACTACACCTACAACTACTGGAAGGCATCTAAGGCCAACCGCCAGCTCAACTGGGACCGCCTCTACTATGCCAACAGTAATGTCAACGTGGCAGGCAAGGACGCCATGTACTACATCCAGGCGAAGCACAACGACAATCTCATGCTCTCGCTTGCGTCCACATTCAACCACCAGATTGACAAGGACAAGAAGTTCAACGTCGGCATCATCGCTGCCACCAACAACGGCAAGCACTACCAGACCATGGACGACCTGCTCGGAGCCAACATCTTCCACAACATCAACACCTACGTCGTTTCCGACAAGTACACAGCCGACTCTCCTGAGGCACAGTACGACCTCAACAACCCCAACGGCATCGTCAAGGAAGGCGACAAGTTTGGCTACAACTACAACATCCTCGTCAACAACGCCAAGCTCTGGGGTTCATACACTGAGAACTTCGGACCGCTCAACTACACCGTGGCTGCCAAGATTGGCTACACGACAATGCAGCGCGACGGCAAGATGCGCAATGGTCTCGCAGCCAACAACTCCTACGGCAAGAGCCATCACGCACAGTTCATCGACGGCGGCGTGAAGTTCGGCTCCAACCTCTCACTCGGACGCGGCAACACCATCTCGCTCGGCCTCTCCTATGAGCACCGCGCACCGCAGGCAAGCAAGTCGTTCGTGGCACCAGAGGTGAACAACGACTTCGTGAAAGGACTCAAGAACGAGCGCATCTTCAACGCCGACCTCGGCTACCAGTTTGAGAACTCTTGGCTCCACTTCAACGTCAACGCCTACTACTCACGCATGACCAACGTCACCGACTGGCAGAACTTCTACAACGACGACGTCAACTCCTTCACTTACGTGTCGCTCACCGACATGAACAAGTCGTACTACGGCGTGGAGGCTGGCTTCAAGTTCAAGGTGACAAGCGCATTCGACGTGAAGCTCATCGGAACAATCTCCGATGCCAAAATCACGAACAACGCCAAGCTGTGCTACATGAAGTCGGTTGACTCCCAGCTCCTCGGCTCCGACCAGACGGGCGACAACTACGACGAGGTGTACACGAAGAACATGCGCGACAACGGCACGCCGCTCACGGCAGCGAGCCTCGGACTCAGCTATCACCAGGGCGGATGGTTCGTTGACCTCAACGGCAACTACTACGACCGCATCTACCTCAGCTACTCTCCGAGCTACCGCTTCAAGTCGGCAGTAGAGGCACGCAACAAGGTGCTCTCACAATATGGCGAGCCCATCATCAACGACGTGACGGGCGAGATTCTCCCCCACGCCCTCGACCAGGCAAAGGGCAAGGGCGGCTTCATGCTCGACGGATCGATCGGACGCAGCATCTATCTCAAGCACGGACAGCTCTCCATCAACCTCATGGTGACCAACATCCTCAACAACCGCAACATCGTGACCGGCGGCTTCGAGCAGAGCCGAAGCGACTACAGCGGAGCAAGCAAGGACAACCCCGACCAGAGCAATACGAAGAAGCGTGCCTACGCTTTCTCGAAGAATCCGTACAAGTTCTACGCTTTCGGCACCAACGGAATGCTCAACATCACGTATAAATTCTAATATATAAGGAATAAGAAATGAAAAGTATCAAATATCTGAGAATGGCTCTCATGGCACTCGCCGTGTCGCTCAGCGCAAGCTCTTGCATGGACGACGACTGGAAAGCACCCGCCGGCGACACTCCTGCCTATGGCAACAACCAGCTTGAGGAGAAGAACGTCATCTCCATCCAGCAGCTCAAGGACACCTACGGAGCTCTTCAGAAGGACCAGGTGAACGACACTGTGCGCATAGCTGAAGGCACACAGATACGCGGCATCGTCACGGGCAACGACATAGAGGGCAACCTCTACAACCAGATCACCGTCGACGACGGCACTGCCGGCATCATCATCTGCGTTGCGCAGGGCGGAATGTTCGGTCAGGTGGCAGTGGGACAGGAGATCCTTGTGGACCTCGGCAATCTCTACTATGGCACCTACCGCACACAGCCCCAGGTGGGCGTGGCATACCACAACGTGGAGAAAGACCAAAACTATCCGAGCCGCATGAACCGCAACGAATGGCAGGAGCGCTTCAAGGCAATCGGCAAGCCCGATCCTGCAAAGGTGCAGCCCATCGTCATCGACAACGTTGACGACCTCAAGAACGAGACCACTGCCTACAAACTCGCCGGACGACTCGTCACGGTAAAGAACGTGGAATTCGACAAGGCTGACGGCACCACGACATACGCTCCCGAATCGGAGGGCTACTCCACGGGATTCGGCGTCACACGCTACTTCAAGAACTGCACCATGCAGAAACAGCAGGTCGGTGTGCGCACAAGCTGCTACGCCGACTTCGCAGCTGAGAAGTTGCCGCAGGGCAAGCTCAACGTGACGGGTATTCTCTCCTGCTACAAGTCGAGCCTCACGAGCAGCTACGGCAACACCGTGCAGTTTGCACTCCGCCAGGCTTCCGACGTACAGAAAGTGGCTGAGTAATCCAGCGTACAAGACATAACACTCATTTTTTTACAAACGAAAAAAACAACATTCAGAATATGAAAAAGATAATGTATTCAGTGCTCGCCCTTGCAGTGGCAGCATTCACATTCACAAGCTGCGAGGACGTACCGGCTCCTTACGGCGACCCCAACAACGGCGGCAACGGCGAGCAGCCCGGCACCGAACTGAAGACCATCTACTCGGAGACTTTCGACAACGGCTCCACACAGTTTACATTCAAGGACGTAAGCCTCTCCGACGGACTCACATACGTATGGAAGGTAGGCTCCTACAATGACAACGGCTATCTCAACGCATCGGCTTTCGCCAACAGCGCCAGCCACGCATCGGAATCATGGGCCGTTTCACCAGCCATCAACCTCAGCGACAGCAAGACCGCCACTCTGTCCTTCACCCACGCCATCAACAAGCTCAACGACACCAGCACCATGAAAGACATGATGACGGCATGGGCTTCCACCGACTACGCAGGCGACGTGAACACAGCCACATGGCAGAAGCTCGAAATTCCTACTTATCCTGCAGGAACAAGCTGGTCGTTCTCCGCTTCAGGCGACATCAGCCTCAACGATTACTGCGGAAAGAACGTAACTATCGCCTTCCGCTACACCAGCACCGACAGCAACTCTGGCGGTTGGGAGATTGACAACTTCGAGGTGAAGGGCGACGGCACTCCTATGGCGACTCCTTCCGACCCCAGCACTCCCGACACTCCCGACACTCCAGGAGCAAGCGGCAACGTGCAGATTGACGGCACCGACCTCACTCTTGTCAACCCGGCTGTAGAGGCAGGCACGGAGACAATCACCTTCAAGCCGTCTGACTTCTTCACGACAAGCGCTACAGATGTAACGACCATCACTCTCTCCGACGGCACAAAGGTTGTGTTCGACAAGAACGGTGAGACCAACGGACCGAAGTTCTACTGTGGCGACGACTACGCCAACATCCGCGTCTACAAGAACAACAAGATTACTTTCGAGGGCAAGAAGGCCATCGCAAAGGTTGTATTCAACTGCGACGTGTACAACAATGCCAATCAGGTCGGCAACGAGACAGCCACTGTCTCCGCAAGCGGCAACAACCTCGTCTACACCAACGTGTTCACAGACTCAACGGGAGGCGGCATACAGCTTCGCTTCAACACCGTAACCATTACTTACGCTAAGTAAACTTATTATTCTATACTAAATGGCCTGCCTTTATCACAACACACGATAAAGGCGGGTCATACTCTATTAAAAAAAACATAACATTATGGCATCTACACCAGATTTCAAGTATGCTCCTATGTTCCAGTTGGGCAAGGACACTACTGAATACCGCCTGCTCACCAAGGAAGGTGTGAGCACCGGTGAGTTTGAAGGAAAGACAATCCTCAAGGTTTCCAAGGAGGCTCTGACATTGCTCGCCCAGCAGGCTTTCCACGACGTAGAGTTCATGCTCCGCCGTGAGCACAACCTTCAGGTGGCAAAGATTCTCTCCGACCCTGAGGCGTCAGCGAACGACAAGTACGTTGCCCTGCAGTTCCTCCGCAACGCAGAGACAGCCTGCAAGGGCATCCTGCCTTTCTGCCAGGACACCGGCACTGCCATCATCCACGGCGAGAAGGGTCAGCGCGTATGGACTGACTTCGAGGATGAGGAAGCTCTCTCGCTCGGCGTCTACAACACCTACACCCAGGACAACCTGCGCTACTCGCAGAACGCTCCTCTCAACATGTACGACGAGGTGAACACACGCTGCAACCTCCCCGCACAGATTGACATCGAGGCTGTTGAGGGCGACGAGTATCGCTTCGTGATGGTTGCCAAGGGCGGCGGCTCTGCCAACAAAACCTATTTCTACCCGATGACCAAGGCCACTATCCAGAACGAGGGCACTCTGCTGCCGTTCCTCGTGGAGAAGATGAAGAGCCTCGGTACAGCGGCTTGTCCTCCTTACCACATCGCATTCGTCATCGGCGGCACATCGGCTGAGAAGAACCTCCTCACCGTGAAGCTCGCCTCAATCAAGTACTACGACTCTCTGCCTACAACAGGCGACGAGACAGGCCGCGCCTTCCGCGACATCGACCTTGAGGAGAAGCTCCTCAAGGAGGCCCACAAGATTGGACTCGGCGCACAGTTCGGCGGCAAGTACCTGGCTCACGACATCCGCGTCATCCGTCTGCCGCGCCACGGCGCAAGCTGCCCGATTGGTATGGGCGTAAGCTGCTCTGCCGACCGCAACATCAAGGGTAAGATTACGAAGGATGGTATCTTCCTCGAGGTTATGGACTCCAATCCTTCTGAACTCATCCCTGAGGAACTCCGTCGTACGGGCGAGGGCACTAAGGGCATCGAGATCGATCTCGACAAGGGCATAGACGCCGTTCGCGCTGAGCTCTCGAAGTATCCTGTCAGCACACGCGTCAACCTCAAGGGTACCATCATCGTGGCTCGCGACATCGCTCACGCCAAGCTGAAGGCTCGTCTCGACGCTGGCGAGGAGATGCCTCAGTACTTCAAGGATCATCCTATTCTCTACGCCGGACCGGCTAAGACCCCGGCAGGCTATCCTTGCGGCTCAATGGGTCCGACAACAGCCAACCGCATGGACCCGTATGTAGACGAGTTCCAGGACCACGGCGCATCGCTCGTGATGATTGCCAAGGGCAACCGCTCGCAGGTAGTGACCGACGCTTGCAAGAAGCACGGCGGTTTCTATCTCGGCACAATCGGCGGCGTGGCTGCCGTTCTGTCACAGAGCTGCATCAAGAGCATCGAGTGCGTGGAGTATCCGGAGCTTGGCATGGAGGCAATATGGAAGATTACCGTTGAGGACTTCCCTGCCTTCATCCTCGTCGACGACAAGGGCAATGACTTCTTCCAGCAGCTGAAGCCGTGGTGCCCTAACTGCAAGTAACGAAAAAGCGCCCTAACCGGGAGAAGGAACGTCACCGCCCTAACTGGGAGAGGGGGCGCCCTCGCCCCCGACATTGACAACTGGGAGAAGGAACGTCACCGCCCTAACTGGGAGAGGGG
>DLKG01000037.1:0-230 GCA_002490315.1 Prevotella sp. UBA7594
GAGTTCTTGATGTCGCGGTAGGCTTTCAGGCTGTCCTCATATTCCTTCAGCTCCAGTTTTGAAAACTTTGCTATTTCTGCTTCCTCAAAAAGTCGGTCGAACACCTTGTTGCGCAACTCCTTTGGACGGTCGGTCAGACGCGAGAGATTCTTCAGCGCATAGAGCCACTTGTCGTAGACAGTGCGTAGCTTGTCGAGAGGCTTGTTGAACTTTGCTATCTCCACATACTT
>DLKG01000037.1:380-70180 GCA_002490315.1 Prevotella sp. UBA7594
TGCCAACTTGAAGTCCCAATCGGCACCCTTTGGAGCCTGTTCTTTTATAGGGAATGTAGAGTAATAAAGCGACCTATCCTTGAAATGCTTCTGGAAAGCGTTTTGCATCTCAACGATAAACTTCTCGCCTTTCTCATTCTCGCAATACACGTCGAATATGGCTTTACGGTCGGTATAGACATCGCCTACATTCTCGCTGTTGAGGAATTTCACGTCCTTGATGACCTGTTCTTTCCCGAACAGTGAGTTAAGGAAATTGATGAGCAGGTCTTTGTTGAGCGCCGTTCCAAAGATACGCTTGAAACCGAAGTCGGTCAGCAAACTTATATATCGTTCTTCTGATTGCTTCATACTTTTGATTTTTCAATTTTGCGGGTAAAGATAAATGTTTTTCACGACATACGCAATCATTTTATATTAATATTTGTGGAAAATTAAGGACGAGAATGGGAAAAATATACAGATAGTGATACTACCATATCATGTTGAACTTTCGCGCAAGTTCAAAATATTCTGAGCGCGACGTGCATACCATCTTCTATCTGATATTCAGTCTGATGGGAGCATACGTGCGCGTAGAGGAGGAGAGAGCCATTGGCCGTGCCGACGTCGTGGTCTACATGCCCGACTCCGTGTTCGTGTTTGAACTGAAGTTCGACGGCACCGCAGAGGCTGCCCTCCAGCAGATCGACGAGAAAGGCTATCTCGAGCCCTACTCAGCCGACGGTCGCAAGCTGTATAAGATAGGCGTCAACTACGACAGCGCGAAGCACACGCTGGGAGAGTGGATTGTGAAAGAGGAATAAGAAACTTCGCAAGCAGAAATGTATGGAACTTAGACCATAAACAATGCAAACACCCAACAAATGGCAAACTGTGGCAAACATTTTCTTCAGCCACAGTCTGTCATTTATATAGAAAAAGTCTATCAAACAAATGTAACCGACATAGGATAAAGAAAGCAAAACTTCAAAATTACTCTTTATCCCACGCAACTGGTACGTCAACCATTTGCAGCAATCCTGCCTTCTCGTAGCTTATCGAGATGCCAACCTGCACTTTTTGTATTGTTGCCACAGTCTGCGGCACACCTACAAAAAGGCTCTCGTTCTTCAACGGTACCTTGACATAGATATCATCCGTAAGATCATAGTCATACCATCCTAAACTCATTTCATACTTATTACCATCTTCGTCTACAAGCATTGGCGGATAGTTGATGTTTCCTCCGATACGTAGCGAATGTAAGCCAGACACAAGAGGCTTTATCTTGAACACGAGTCGCACACTACCCTTTCCGTCTGCGACCGACGTGCCATAAGCACCCACGAACTTTATGTCTACATATTCTGCAAGCGGATTTTTCACGGCTACATCTGTAGCGGCTACAAATTCACTACTGCCCTCCGGAGCATTAAACCAACCATCCAAAGAATTGGCACAAACGGGCATACTCATCAAAGAAAGCCCCAACAACATAGCGAAAGAAGTCTTTTTCATAACTTTTGTGTTTATTGATTAATATATTTTGCAAATATAATACATTCATTGGGAAAAAGCAAGTAAAATGAAGTAAAGCGCTGATTTTTATATGTAAGAAAATTTAAGTAACAATATCAACGAAACGAAAAAAACTCGACACACAACAGAATATGTATATATTCCATCATGTGTCGAGTTTTTATATAATAAAGGTGTAAATCTACACTTTAAATTTTACTTGATAGTTGTCTTCTTGCCGTCAACGATGTACAGACCAGCTGCAGGCTTGCCGCTGACACGTACTCCGCCAAGAGTGTAGACCTCGTGGCTCTTTGCATCCTCAGCAGTGATGTTGTTGATGCTATCGACAATCTTCTCAAACTTGACTGTGTACACCGTCTTGCTCTCCGGATTAACAGAGTAGTCGTCGCCGTAAACAGTGATGGTGAGCACATTGCCATTAATGCTCTTTTCTGCTGTTGCAGCAACGCCATTAACGACGTACTCAACATTGTCAGCCTCTTCGATGTCGGCATTAAGCGTGTACTGTGTGGTCTCTGAATTGAATCCCTCTACTGGCTTACCGTCGAATGACAGACTCGAAAGTGAGTGATAGTAGACGAGACGGAGCTCGTCAAGATCGAGCTGGTCGTTCATGGATGCTCCCGGAACAGGATTTGTTGTAGCGGAAGCAAGTACATACTGCTGTCCTACGTATGACGACTGAAGATAGTTGAACTCACCCGTGAACTTAGTCCATTTCTCACAAGGAGTGATGAATGCGGATGCAGATGCAATCTTGTCATCAATCTGAGAGTCAAGCTCAGGATCGTGATAGGCAGCGTCGGAATGGAGGATAATCTGCACGCGACCGTTGAACGTAACGTCCTGGTCGGCAGGGAGATGTGTTGACTTCGTACCTGGAGTGAAGCGAGCATACACCTCGAAGGCGTCTGGCTTGCCAGCGAAAGGCAGATTGCCGTTGACGTCAGTGCGGTCTGTATAGTTGAAGTTGGAAGCGTCTGCAGGATCGGTGCTGCCCATGTTGATATGACCAGTTGTCAAGTTACCATTGGCGCAAGCGACGAAGAGATCGGAAGAGGTGAGGCGTACGCCATTGCCCTCCTTGCCGTCTTCTATCTTCTGTGGTTTCGGAGACATAGAAGCGAAATAAGCCAATGTTCCGGAAGCCGACTCGAAGGAGTTCCAGCCCTCAGAGAGCACATCGGCTTCTGTCCAGCTGTTGAAGTCAGAGTTAGGAATCTGATAGACAGCATCCTTCTCCTTGTCCTCAAACTTTATAGTGTAGACATTGTCCGGGCAGCCAGCCTGAGAAACTCTAACTGTGAGAGTCTTTGAGGACTCATCATAATTGGCTGTTGCCTCAGGATTGCCTTCATCGCTATCTGCCACCTTATAACTTAACTCGTCAGCATAGTAATGGCCGGTTGCCGTGAAGCTTGTGCCCTCCACGCCTGCAGAAAGGAACTCATGACCTGCAACAACAAGCGAAGAGAGCGTCGGAGCAGCCTTGAGATACTGTATGGTGTATACAGTCATGGCACTTGGGTTGGTCTCCGCGTTGTAGTCCTCACCCTTTACTGTGATTACGTACTGAGCAGTCTCGTCGTTGTAGGCAGCCTCAACGGTAGCACCAACACCTTTCTTTGTATAGTTCACTTCCGTGAAATCTTCATCGTAAGTTGAGTTTACATTATAGCTGAAAACTTCAGGGTTAAACTTTATGTCCACATCATTACCGTCATTATCCTGCGGAACGAGAGAGGAAAGAGCATGATAGTAGACAAGCTTCACGTTGTCGACAGTCAGAGAGTTGTCTTTGACAATATCATTGCGGTCGCCGAAATAGTTGTTAGCAGAGAAAATGACATTGAATTTCTCCACCTTTGCACTCGCGTTGTCACCATAATTGAATTCAACGGTCATGCTTTTCCATTCGTCGCCAGTGTTCTCAGTTATGGCCTGCTCAAGCGAGGCAACCTTCGTTGCGCCATCCGTCTTTGTAACGTCGCCACCAAGAACAGCGTCAGTCTTTTCCTTGCCAAGCACGTTGCGGTCGCGGTCGACCATATCTGTCAATGTCGGGTCTGGAAAACCAAAAAGTCCAAAGGCTGTGTTTCCAGGAACATCCTTTTGAGTCCATGAGCCATTCCACAAATAGGCAACTACTGTAGCGTTCTCTGTTCCATGCGTGTTGTCGCGCTTATAGTCGAAACTGATGGCATCGGGATGATACGTGAACTCCACGCCGCCAAAAGCGCCACCATCCGTAGAATGTTCTTTAATTGTGCCAATGCCCTTAACCTGAGCCGTTGCCCATGGAGTGCCAAGAGTCAAGTAGGCAGGAATCTTCTGCCCCAGCACACCCTGGTTTGTCAGTTTAACGGCCTGTTTTGTGCCATTGCCGGGCACGCACGAGCTAACAGCCACCTTCGAACCTGCTGCATACACATTAGACACGTGCCAACCAAAAGGCTCTGCACCAACCTCCGTCTTATTGCCATCACTGGACCAGGGTGTGCAGTTATGCCAATCGGCATCAAAGTCACCATTGATCTGCTGTGCATTTGCAGCAACTGCGCTTGTGCCAAGCAGAAGAAGGGTTAAAATCTTTTTCATCTTAATCTAAATTTTGTTTGGAAAATCTTTTTTAGTTCCTGAAAATAATAACATTATCAGATGCAAAGTTACTGCAATTCTTTCAATTAACGGCTATTTTCGTCTTTTTTTTTATATTTCGGATTTATTGAACAACTTTAGTTACAAATAAGCAATTGCTTGGAACTATATTCACTGCATTTGCGCATCAATGAATGGTCTATCGCCTCGTCGCGCCGACCGTGATTGGACAAGCACCGGCAATGAGCAAAGTTGCGTCATCACCCGCGCCCTTACCCCCATAAACGCGACAAAGCCGCTATGAAACAGCGGCTTTGTCTTTATTGTCTGTATAAATTTCCAAATAGCTTGTATTATCCGAAATTGTCGTACATGATGCTCTCGGGGTCGACGCCGAGAGAATCGAGATACTGCGTTACGGTCTTTATAAGCATTGGAGGTCCGCAGAGGTAGTACTCACAGTCCTCGGGTGCATCGTGATCCTTCAAGTAGGTGTCGCGGATGCAGTTGACGGCGAAGCCCTCGTAGTACTTCACGCCCTGAGCATCGGCAACTGGATCCTTGCGGTCGAGCGAGAGATGGAAATGGAAGTTGGGGTATTCCTTCTCAAGCTCCCAGAAGTCATCAAGGAAGAATGCCTCTGTGAGCGAGCGTGCACCATAGAAGAAGTGGAGCTCGCGGTCTCGCGTGTGAAGCGTCTTTGTCATGTGCATGATTTGTGCACGCAGCGGGGCCATACCTGCACCACCACCAATCCAAATCATCTCCTTACCGGATGTGAAGTTAGGATGGAAGTCGCCGTAAGGACCCGACATCATAACCTTGTCACCCGGCTTCAAAGAGAAGATGTAAGACGAGGCGATACCTGTCGGCACGTTCTGGAAGCCCACCTGCGGACGCGGCAAGAACGGAGTTGTGGCGATACGCACGGTGAGGGTGATGATGTCGCCCTCGTCTGGATAGTTCGCCATTGAGTAGGCACGCACGGTCGGCGTCGGGTTGTGTGCCTTGAGCGAGAAGATGTTGAACTTCTTCCATGCTCCGATGTATTCCTCTCCAATGAGCGACTTGTCGAAGTCCTTGTCGTAGTCGATGCAGTCGTATGCCGGAATCTTGATCTGTGCGTAAGAACCTGGGATAAAGTCCATGTGCTCGCCTGGAGGCAGCGCCACCTTGAACTCCTTGATGAACGACGACACGTTGTTGTTGGAAATGACGGTACACTCCCACTCTTTCACGCCCATAACCGAATCGGGCACCTTGATCTTCATGTCTGACTTCACCTTGCACTGGCAACCAAGTCGCCAGTTCTCCTTAATCTGCTTGCGTGTGAAGTGAGGCTTCTCTGAATCGAGAATCTCTCCTCCGCCCTCAAGCACCTGCACCTTGCACTGGCCGCAGCTTGCCTTGCCGCCACATGCAGAAGGCAGGAAGATACCGTTCTCGTTGAGCGTAGCCATGAGCGAAGAACCCTGCGGCACGTTGATGGTCTTGTCGCCATTGATTTCGATGTTGACATTGCCGCTCGGGCTAAGAAACTTCTTTGCCACGAGCAGGATGACAACCAAGAGGAGTATCACAACAAGGAAAACTCCAATACTTGCAAATATAAATGATGTATTCATACGTCAAAGTCCTCCTTATTATATTTTAAGACCAGAGAAGCACATCATGGCCAATGCCATGAGTCCCACGGTGATGAAAGTGATGCCGAGCCCCTGCAGAGGCTTTGGCACGTCGCTGTACTGCATTTTCTCACGGATAGCACCCATAGCAACGATAGCGAGTGTCCAGCCAAGACCGCTACCCACAGCATACACGACGGCATCTACAACGCTACCGATGTACTGAGTGTTCGACGGGTCGAGGTTGATGCGCTGCTGCATGAAGAGCGAAGCACCCATGATGGCGCAGTTAACGGCGATGAGCGGAAGGAAGATACCCAAGGCTGCATAGAGCGACGGCGAGTACTTCTCCACTATCATCTCCACCAGCTGTACGATACCTGCGATGACGGCGATGAAAAGAATAAAGCTCAGGTAGGAAAGGTCTACGCCCTCAATAAGGCAGTCCGGACCGAGCACCTTTGTCTGCAACAGATAGTCGACAGGCACGGTGACGAGCAACACGAACGTAACGGCAAGACCCAGTCCCAATGATGTCTTCACGTTCTTCGACACGGCAAGGAACGAACACATGCCGAGGAAGAAAGCGAATATCATGTTGTCCACGAAGATGGACCGGAAGAAAAGGCTTATTAAATGTTCCATTGTTTTTTAAGTTGACAAGTTGACGAGAAGACAAGTTGACGAGGAGAGAAGCGTTCTCCTTGTATCTTGTCTACTTGTGGCTCGTTACTGATAATTTATTTCTCTTTGTAAAAATAAGCTCTGTGAATCCATATCACGCATCCCAGCAGGATGAGAGCCATGGCAGGCATAGTCATCATACCGTTGTTGATGTAGCCAGCGTCGTAAGCTCCATGCGGGATAATCTGGAAGCCAAGCAGCGAGCCACGACCGAGAAGCTCGCGGAGCGCACCCACGACCACGAGGATGTAGGCGTAGCCCAAACCATTGCCCACACCGTCGAGGAACGAAGGCCAAGGCTTGTTCTGCATGGCAAACGCCTCAAGGCGTCCCATGAGGATACAGTTGGTAATGATAAGACCCACATAAACCGAGAGTTCTACGCTCACGTCGTAGACATAAGCCTTCAAGATCTGGCTCACAATGGTCACGAGAGCTGCCACAACCACCAACTGCACGATGATGCGAATGCGGTTAGGGATGGTGTTGCGGATGATAGAAATGATAACGTTTGAAAATGCTGTAATCACCGTCACGGCAAGACCCATCACGATGGCAGGCTTGAGCTGCGATGTCACGGCGAGAGCCGAGCATATGCCGAGCACCTGCACCAGGATAGGGTTGTCGAGATTAAGAGGATTGGTGAAAGCGGCTTTATTCTCTTTTGAAAACAAACTCATATTGTTGTACCTCCTCCTTATTTAGATGTTAAGAATTTGATGTAGTCAGAGAGACACGTATGAAGCATGTCGCTCACACCGTTTGACGTAAGAGTGGCACCGGTTACGGCATCACACTGTGTAGTAGGATCGCTCACCTCATTCTTCTTTACTACTGAGAGGGCTATGCCCTGCTTGCCTGCAGCGAAGAGGTGCTTACCCTTGAACTGGTCCTGCCACACGCGAGAGTCCTTTATCTCGGCGCCGAGTCCGGCTGTCTCGCCCACGTGATTGAAGTAGGCTCCATAGACAGTCTGCTTGTCGGCATTTACGGCAATGTAGCCGCTGATGCCGCCCCAAAGACCCATGCCGTACACGGGGATGACATACTTTGTCTCGCCATTGATGTTGCAGACGTAAAGCGCGAGCTTGCCTTCCTTCGTTGAGGCGCTGTTGCACTTGAAGCCAGCTTCTGTGCCGCCCTGCTTGCCAGGCTCAACCTCGTTGCCGTTGCGGTCGATAATCTTGTCGGCTGTTATTACCTTATTATATGTGTCTGTAGCCTCCGCGCCGTCGATGTCGCGGATGTTGAGCGAGGCGAGAATCTGCTTTTTCTTGTCGAGAGCCACGTTCTCATCCTGCTGCGACTTGAGCGACGACGAAACGAACGCGAGCAAGAATGCCACGATAACGACGATAACTACAGAATAAATGATGGTGTAGGAATTTGAACTGGTGTTCAATCCTTTCTTCTTTTTTTCTTCCATATTCCTTATGCTGTGTTATTTGTTGGTTAAACGTTTCATTCGCTTGGAGATGTTCTTCTGCACAACGCAGTAGTCGATGAGCGGAGCGAACATGTTCATGAAGAGGATGGCGAGCATCATGCCCTCCGGATAGCCGGGGTTCATCACGCGGATGATGACTGCCATGATACCGATGATGGCGCCATACCAATACTGTCCGCAGCGTGTGCGGGCTGACGTTACGGGGTCGGTTGCCATGAACACAGCACCGAAGCAGAAGCCGCCAAGCACGAGATGCTCATACCATGCGATAGGAGTCATGCCGAGAGCCTCAAACACGTAGGCTGCCACGGCGCCGCCAACAAACACGCTGAACATTGTGCGCCAAGAGGCAATGCCAGTCCAAAGCAAGATGACAGCGCCGATGGCAATGGCGATGACGCTCGTCTCACCTATAGAGCCGGGAATGAAGCCTGTTATCATGTCGCAAAGGCTACTGTTGACGGTTGCACCCTGAGCTATCTCGCCGAGCGGAGTGGCGCAGGTGAACGTATCGGGCAGCGTGTTGCCAAGTCCGAAGATTGTGTCGTTTGCCACCCATACTCCATCGCCCGACATCTTCGTAGGATAAGAGAAGAAGAGGAAGGCGCGTGTGATGAGAGCCACATTGAAGATGTTCATGCCAGTGCCGCCGAAGATCTCCTTGCCGATAACCACGGCAAAGGCGACTGCGATGGCCAATGCCCAAAGCGGACAGCCAACCGGCACAATCATCGGGATGATGATGCCCGACACGAGGAAGCCCTCCTGGATTTCCTCGCCCTTCCACTGTGCCCAGGCAAACTCGATGCCGAGACCAACGACATAGCTGACAATGATTTTCGGGAGCACTTGCAAGGCTCCGTAGATGAACATCGAGAGGAATGAAGCGTCGGCAAGCGCGCCTGCTGCCTTATAGTTTTGGAATCCCACATTGTACATACCAAACAGCAATGCCGGGAGCAACGCTATGACGACGAAGCTCATGATGCGCTTTGAGTCGATGGCGTCGTGGATGTTCACGCCGGTCTTTGATGTCTGGTTTGGCACAAACAGGAAAGTCTCAAAGCCGTCAAACAAGCTACGGAAAGCGTGGAGCTTTCCTTCCGGCTCGAAGTTGGGCTTGATGTCATTAAGATATTTTCTTAAGAAGTTCATACTTTCTATTTGTAATTAAATTTAAACGTTTTATGCATTCTCCTTGCGGAGCATGTCGAGACCCTGGCGTACGATGTGCTGGAGCTCAAGCTTGGAGGAGTCGACGAACTCAGCTACGGCAAAGTCCTCCGGCGCCACCTCGTAGATGCCGAGCTGTTCCATGCGGTCGATGTCGCCTGCGATGATGGCCTTGATGAGATATTCGCCGTAGATATCCATCGGCAACACCTTGTCGTACTCGCCACTCATAATCATGTGGCGTTCGCCACCCTTGATGCGCGCGTCGAGGTCGTACTCCTTCTTCTTGCCCAAGAGCCAAGAGAAGTAGCTGCGGCTGACGGAGAAGTCGTTGGTGCGCGGAAGAATCCAGCCGAGCATTTCGTCGACATTGTCGCCCTCTGGGATAGCTGTAATCTCGGAAGTGTGTCCGCCGAGGAAGTCTTCCGTTGTACATTTACGGCCCGTAAGCGGGTTGCCGTTGATGAGTCGCACGTGCTCATTCGTGGCAAGTTTGCCTTCAACGAGGCTTGCTATGGGCTGACCTACGAGAGCCTCAGTGTAGGCGGGACTGTTTATTTCGCTGCCTGCCACTGCCACGAGACGTCTGAGGTCTACCTTACCTGTGTTGAAAAGGCGTCCGAAGAAGATGACGGCAGTGGGGTCTACGGTCCAAACGACCTCGCCTTTGTTCACCGGAGCAACGTTGTTCACCTGCACGCCTACGTTGCCTGCCGGACACGGACCGTCGAACACCGTCAGTTCTACGTCCTTGGCGGCTGTCAAGGCGTTGCTGGTCTGCTGTGCGCAAATGCCGAGATATGTCTTGGCAATCTTTGAGAGAGCGGTCAAGCCAGTCTGGAAGTCGTTCTCATTGCCCTGAAGTTCAAACTCGAAATCGCCGGCGAGCGGCATGTCACGCAACGCGCTCACGAAGATGGCGCGTGGCTTCTGGTCGGGAGTCGTGGAGACGGCGTAGGGCAGCTGATTGATGTAGCCGAACAAGCCTGCCTCAAGCAGAGCCTTCACTACGGCGTCGCCGTCGAGCGATGCCACCTGCTTCACGCCAAAGTCTACATACTGCTGCTCTTTGTCAGCCTCAACGACAACGCGCAACACCTTGCGGCGGTCGCCTCTGACAACTTCCGACACGACGCCACTCACGGGCGAGGCGAACTTCACGTCTGTCTGCTTCTTGTTGACAAACAGAGCGTCGCCCACCTTCACGTGGTCGCCCTCACGAACCACCACCTTCGGGGTCATGCCTACAAAGTCATCAGGTACAAGGGCATACTGGGCAGCGGCCTTCGTCGGGAACTTCTGCTTGGCAGCCTTTCCTTTGAGGTTGATGTCCAAACCCTTACGTAACTTAATTACATTTGCCATAAATATATTAAAATGTTAAGAATATTTGCTTTTACTCAAACATTGCCGTTCCAAAACAGGCAGTGCCGCAAACTTGCCTACAAAATTAACAAAAAAATCGCGGATTATGGCAAGAAAAGACTTTATTTATTCTCCATAAAACACTTTTTACACTCAACTTTCTGCAAACTACAACGCAAACTGCCGATAATGCAAAACCGACTTTGCAAATAGACTTTTCCAAAACATCCAAGACTTTTTCAATCATGGGAATTTGTAACAATAAGAAAATCTTCGTGTAATTTGCAAAATCAGTTGAAAAAATCCCAATTTGAGAGTTTTGACACACTCCATTAATATTTTAGCCAAAGACTGCTGCAATGTGGGGAAAAGTCCATAATCGAGGACTACTAATAGTGACAATATTTGCATAATTCAATGCTTAAGACTTGCGAAAGAATCAGCGAGCTAATGCTTGGACGATTTTTCTTCAAGGATTCATGTGCAACAGTAATATCGATGAATATCAAGCAAATAAGTCTTTCGCCTCAAATAATGTGCAACAAAATCATCTTAAAAATCCCGTCTAACCACAGATAAAGTGGCACTTTAAGTGGTGTAACGCGGCACTTTTACACCGCTAACACGGCATTTTTACATTACTGAAGAGGCACTTTAATGCCGTAAAATTACAAAACCGAAAGCTATAAAGTCCTAAATTTTCATTTTTCATAGTTAAGTCTGCCGTTTTTCAAGCGCAAGAAAAGCCAGATTGAGATTTCTTTTTGTAATACTTTTTTACTATATGCACGATATTTGCAAGAGAGTCTGAATTTCTTGTTTCCGAGATCTCATCATCAATTTCTATTTCGGATTTAAGGAAAACAGACTTCACTCTGCTTTGTCAATTACGCAAGATCCGAAACTCAAGTCGTCAAAAGAATTAGTATGGCTCCATCATGTTTGTCGGATAATTGTAGTCCACCAATTACTCCATAGTGACTCTATAGCAGCTCAAAAAACTGGCAAAAGATTTGGCTATTGCGAATTTTAGCGTTAACTTTGTAGGAATTATTCAACTTACAAAAATCATCAGAGAGCAAGAGCAAACGAGTCACACGTGCTAAAACGTTTTATAAAAATATTTGTATGGGCCATTGTCGGCCTGTACACAGCTATTGTCATCCTTCTGCACATTCCCTTCGTTCAAAGCAGCGTGGGGGAATGGGCAAGTCGTGCCCTATCGGAAAAGTTCGGCACGAAGGTGACAGTGGGGCGTGTAGATTTGGGCTTCATCAACCGTCTCATTATCGACGACTCCAAGATGCTCGACCAGCAGGGCAAGCAGATGCTCAACGTGGCACGTATCTCGGTGAAGATCAGCCTGAGTGCGATTGCCCACGGGCAGATAGAAATTACATCTGCCCAATTCTTCGGTCTGCACGCCAATCTCTACAAGGCTACGCCTGAGGCGAAGCCCAATTTCCAGTTTGTCATCGACTCGCTCGCCTCGAAGGACACTACAAAGCAGTCTGCCCCACTCGACTTGAAAATAAATTCGCTCATCATACGCAACAGCAGCGTCGCCTTCCGCGTACTCTCCAAGCCGAGTCTGCCCGACGTGTTCTCCACCAACGACATCAACGTGCGCGACCTCAGCGCCCATTTTATCGTCAACCGCATCACCAACGACTCACTCAACGTCAAGGTGAAGCGGCTTTCCCTAAAGGAACGCTGCGGCTTCGAACTGAAGAAGCTGGCGTTCAACGCGTGCATCAGCAGCAACGGCGCCTCGCTCGACCATCTGCAGATGGAGCTGCCTTCGTCGCAGATAGCCATCGACCACATCGGGGCAACCTACAGCATGAGCGACGGCAAGCCCAACCGCTCCACACTGCGCTTCAACGGCAGCATCGACATAAAGCGTCTGACGCCGCGCGACATGGCTTGCTTCCTGCCCAAACTGCGCAACGCCAACTTGCCACTTGCCGCACATGCCAACTTCTCTGGCACGGGCTACAGTCTCAACACAAGCAACATCAGTATTTCCTCCTTCGACCGCTCGCTGTCATTGCGCGCCTCTGCCTCTGTAGAAAAACACCACCACCTCGCATGGCGTGCTGACATCAAGGAACTGAAGATTGGAAAGTCGGCGGCTGCACTCGCCTATCAGACAGCCACTGGTAAGCAAGTTCCTGCCGTCTTGAGCCGTCTCAGCGACATCGTCCTCCACGCCAAGGGTCACGGCATGGGCGGCGACGCCTCACTCTCCGCTTCTCTCTCTACTGCCATCGGCAGCGTCAAAATGGAGGCTGCGCGGCGCAACACTCTTGCCTCAGCACATATTGAGACACGCAATCTGAACATTGGTCAACTGCTTGAGGGCAAGAACGTCGGAGCGCTCTCTGCCACCATCGACGCCAAGGGAAAAGCGAAAGACGACGTCGCCGTAAAAGGCGACATCTACGACATCAACTACAATGGCTACACCTATCGCAACATAAAGCTCTCGGCAAGCTATCTGAAGAAGGTTATCGACGGCAAGCTAAGCATTGACGACCCCAACGCGAGAATCAACGTCAGTGCGCTACTCGACACCCGCGGACGCCTGCCCCATCTCAAGATGGACGCACTCGTGAAGTCACTCTCACCTTCCGCTCTCAACCTTACCCACAAATGGAACGGCGCCTCTTTCGCAGCCGACATCAACTGCGACATAAAAGGCAACAACATCAACAACGCTGACGGAGAACTAAGGGTCAACGGTTTTACAATGCAGGAGAAGGACAGTGTCTACTCCATTGATAATATACACGTCGTCACGGGCTACGAGGCGGGCAACCATTTTCTCAATCTGCGCAGCGACTTTGGCTCCATTGACCTCAGCGGACACTTCAGCTACAACACTATAGCACGGAGTGTGCTCAACCAGATTGCAAGCAAACTCCCAACCGTGCCCGGACTGGTCCACAAGCCGCAGAGCGACTACAACGACTTCACCATCAATGCTACCCTACACGACACGAAATGGATGGAGCGACTGCTTGGCGTGCCGCTCGAACTCCACAGCACGCTCAATCTGAGCGGTGAGATCGACGACCGCGGCAGCGACATCGACCTCTGGTGTGACGTGCCGGAATTCTCCTACAATGGAGCGCGCTACAAGGACACGTTCGTCAACATCGAGTCGCCGGGCGACACGCTGAAGGCTGACATAAGAGTGAAGAAAGTAATGGCTAAAGGCAAGGCTCTCTCGATAAAGCTCAACGCCGGCGCCCACAACAACCATCTCAACACGTCGCTGACTTTCAACAACAATGAGCGACATCCGCTTATGGGCGTCATCAACGCCAGCACAGTCTTTGCCAAGTCTGCCAGCGGGGCGTCGACGGCTTATGTCGACGTGCTCGAGTCGAGCGCCACCATAGGCGACACCATCTGGCACGTCAGCCCATCGCGCATCGTCTACAGCAAGAACCATCTCGACGTAGACGGCTTCCGCGTGAGCCACGGAGAGCAATTCATAGCCGTCGACGGCACGGCGACAACCGACCATGCCGACTCTCTCGCCATCAGCCTCAACGACGTCAACGTTAGCTATGTGCTCAATCTCGTCAACTTCCATTCGGTCGACTTCTTCGGCAAGGCATCGGGCAAGGCTTTTGTGGCTGGGGCATTCAGCAAGCAACCGAAGATGGCTGCCAACCTGGAAGTGAAGGACTTCATGTTCGAGACGGGCCACATGGGCACGCTCTTCGCCGACGTGGCGTACGACGACGAGCAGGGACGCATCAACATCGATGCCGTCGCCAAGGACGGTGCCGACCGCAATACCGTCATCAACGGCTATGTCTCACCACGCCACAACTTCATCGACCTCGCCATCGACGCCCAGAACACAAGGGCGGAGTTTATGGAAGGCTGCTGCGACAGCTTCATGGACAACATCGACGCCTCCATCAACGGCAACGTGAACGTCGTAGGACCGCTGAGCAACATCAATCTGGTGGGTAAGGCGAAAGTGGACGGCAGCGTCCACATGAGCGCACTGAACACTACTTACTGGCTACGCGGCGACTCCGTGACGTTCGTGCCCGACGAAATCAAGTTTGAACGCGACACGCTCTATGACCGCAACGGCAACATCGGCATCCTCAACGGCAGCATCTTCCACAAGCACCTGACAAACATGTCGTACGACCTCGAAGTGCAAGCCAAGAATCTTCTTTCCTACGACACGCACGACTTCGACGGCAGTTCCTTCTACGGCACTGCCTACACCACCGGAACCTGCGACATTAAGGGGCGAAGCGGCGAGGTGAACATCGACATAAAGGCGACACCCAACCGCAACAGTATCCTCGTCTACAACGTGGCTGACCGCAACTCCATTGCCTCACAAGACTACATCCAATGGAAAACCCACGACGCCGACAGCCTCCTTGACGCCGACAACGCCGACCGCAAGCCCACCCCGATAAAGATTGGCACAAACATTCACATCAACTTCCTCGTCAACTGCAATCCTGACGCAACACTCAAAATCCTCATGGACGAGAAGACGGGCGACTATATTCGCCTCAACGGCGACGGCGTACTGCGAGCCACTTACTTCAACAAGGGCACATTCGACCTCTACGGCAACTACACCGTGGACGAAGGACTCTATAAGCTCACCATACAAAACATAATAAAGAAGGACTTCGAGTTCCAGCGCGGTGGCACCATATCCTTCGGCGGCGACCCATATAACGCCTCTCTCGACCTCAGCGCGCTCTACGTGCTCAACAGCGTGAGCCTCGCCGACCTCAACATCGGGCGCTCCTTCTCCAACAACAACGTGAGGGTGAATTGTCTCATGAACATCACGGGCACGCCGGAATCGCCGAAAGTGAGCTTCAGCCTCGACATGCCGACGCTCTCCAACGACGCCAAACAGATGGTCTACTCCCTGCTCAATGCCGAGGAAGAAACCAACCAGCAGGTGCTCTATCTGCTCGCTGTCGGACGCTTCTACGCCCCGAGCGACTATGCCGGAAGCAACTCAACGCAGCAGTACAGCCAGACATCGCTCGCCATGCAGAGCATACTGAGCGGCACTATTAGCCAGCAAATCAATGAACTGCTGAGCAATGTCATCAACAGCAGCAACTGGAATTTCGGGGCGAACATATCGACGGGCACAGACGGATTCTACAATGCCGAGTATGAAGGTATTCTCTCTGGCAAGTTGCTCAACAACCGACTGCTCATCAACGGACAGTTTGGCTATCGCGACAACCCGAACACCACCAACAACTTCATCGGCGACTTCGACCTGAAGTATCTGCTGTTCCCTAACGGCAATCTGGCGATAAATCTCTACAACAAGACCAACGACCGCTACTTCACGCGCAACAGCCTGAACACGCAGGGTCTGGGCTTGATTATGAAGACCGACTTCACGCGCATCTCCGACCTCTTCTTCTGGCGAAAGAAGGAAAAGAAGGAGAAATAGAACGCTCCCGCCATTGCCTTTGCCACTACTACCTTATATTATATGAAAACATTGAACTTCATGAAAGCAAGCCACCTATGCTTCCTTCTCGCCATCTTCCTTAGCCTGCCGTGCCAAGCGCAGCAGGCTAAGGAAGAGCAACACGTCTCCAGCCAGCCAACGGAGCGGCGTCCTTGGCAGCTTCTCTTTGACCAACTGTGCGACTATGACGACATCGAGGACAACAATGCCGAGGACATGTACGAACAGTTGTGTGAACTTGAAGCCTCTCCCGTCGACCTCAACCACGCGACACCCGACGACCTACAACGACTCTTCTTCCTCAACGACCACCAACGCGAACAGCTGGCGGAATACGTCGACCGCTACCGTCCGCTGCGCTCCGAAGGCGAATTGTCGCTGATTGAGTCGCTCGACCCTTTGCGCCTTCAACTGCTGCGCTGCTTCACGGTAGTTGCGGAAGGGGAAGATGCGAAGACGTTTCCTTCTCTAAAGCGCATATTGAAGTATGGCAAGCACGAACTCGTGGCAACGGCAAAGATTCCGCTCTACGAGCGTGCAGGCGACCGCAACGGCTATTTGGGCTACAAATACAAACATTGGATAAGATACAAGTTCCAATATTCCAACAACGTGAGCCTTGGCTTCACGGGGGCGCAGGACTCCGGGGAACCATTCTTTGCCTCATGCAACAAGACGGGTTACGACCATTACGCCTACTGGCTGCTCGTAAGGGACATGGGCAGACTGAAGACGCTCGCGCTCGGACAGTACAAAGTGAGACTCGGACTGGGTCTGGTGGTCAACTCCGGCTTCACATTCGGCAAAACAGCCTCGGCTGTGCTCTCGCAACCCAACTATGCCCTGACAGCCAACACCTCGCGCTCTGAAGCGTCGTATCTGCAAGGCGGCGCAGCGACTCTGGCGCTCAGCCGCCACCTCGACGCCACTGTTTTCCTTTCCTACCGCAAGATTGACGCTACGCTCAACGATGACGGCTCTATAAAGACCATCCTCCGCACAGGCTACCACCGCACTCAAAGCGAGATAGCCCGGCGCCACAACGCCTCGCAGTTCGCATCGGGCGCAAACATAAGTTGGCGCGACGGCGGTTTTCATGCCGGACTGACGGCTCTGTTCACATCGTTCAGCCGACGGCTCACGCCCGACGACTCACGCCTCTACCTGCGCTACGCTCCCAATGGGAAGTCATTCGCCAACGCAAGCCTCAACTACGGATATATCTGCCATCGGCTTACGCTCAACGGCGAGACAGCCGTCAATGACGCCAAGGCGCTCGCCACGCTCAACACCGTGTCGTGGCAGGCTTCCAACACCCTGTCGCTCACTGCCATACAACGCTACTATTCCTACAAGTACTACTCGCTCTTCAGTTCCTCATTCAGCGATGCCGGAAAGACGCAGAACGAAAGCGGCATGTACGCCGGAGCCACATGGCAACCCCTACCGCGACTTTCCTTACTCGCCTATTGCGACTATGCCTACCATCCGTGGGCACGCTATCGTGTGTCAACATCCTCCCACTCGCTCGACAACTCCCTACAAGCCACCTACACCTTCAGCCCTTCCCTCTCACTCTCCGCACGCTATCGTCTGCGCCTCCGTCAAGAAGACTACACGCAAGGCAAACAGCAATCGCCCTCTCTTATCGACAAAACAGAGCATCGCTCACGACTCACGCTCGCCTACTCGGGAAAGAGGCTGACGTGCAAGACGCAGGTGGACTTCGCCTACACGACGTTTCCTGCCGGACTAAGCGGCAAGACGAACAGTCTCGGATGGATGGCTACGCAGTCTGCAGGAGCACAAATAAGCCTTTTCTCAACATATGTCGCCATAGGCTATTTCCACACCGACGACTACAACTCTCGACTCTACTCCTATGAGCGCGGCACACTGTACAATTTCTCCTCCCACATGTTCTACGGAAACGGTTTGCGCGTGGCTGCCGTCATACGCGCCGACATCGGCAAGAAATTGATGGTCGTGGCGAAAGCGGCGACCACTAAATATTTCGACCGCGACCACATCTCGTCTTCCTATCAGCAAATCAACTCCTCGGCAATGACCGACATTGATGTGCAGATAAAATGGAAATTCTGACACCCTAAAAATGGTTTATATTCGAAAATTCAACATGAAAGGCTTGGCACGACACCAATTTTTCACTAATTTTGCATGTTAACATTAATAAATGTCTTTACAAAATATAAAGTTCACCAACCTATGCAGCCAGTTTTCATAGCCGGTCCCTGCGTGATAGAGTCACAGGAACTTCTAAATACTGTAGCCGAAGAGCTTGTCAGAATCAATAATAAATTCGGCATAAACATCATCTTCAAAGCGTCGTTCGACAAGGCCAACCGCACGTCGATAAAGTCGTTTCGCGGTCCGGGACTTGAGAAGGGTCTTGAGATGCTCGCCAATGTGAAGAGCCGCTACGGCTTGCGCCTGCTCACAGACATCCACGAGAGCTATCAGGCGGAAGCGGCTGGAGAAGTGTGCGACGTACTGCAAATCCCGGCATTCCTCTGCCGGCAGACCGACCTCCTCATAGCTGCCGCAAAGACAGGCAAGACGGTAAACATAAAGAAGGCGCAATTTCTCAGCGGAAAGGACATGAGGTACCCCGTCGAGAAAGCCCTCGACGCTGGAGCTAAGGAAGTTTGGCTGACGGAACGCGGCAACATCTACGGCTACAACAATCTTGTCGTAGACTTCCGCAACATCCCCGACATGCTTGAGATTACGTCTCGCGTGATAATGGACTGCACCCACAGCGTACAACGACCAGGCGCTGGAGGAGGCAAGACGTCGGGCGACAGACGCTTCGTACCGTCGATGGCGATGGCAGCCAAGGCGTTCGGCGCTAACGGCTACTTCTTTGAGGTACACCCCGACCCCGACAATGCCTTGAGCGACGGTCCCAACATGCTCCGACTTGAAGACCTTGAAGGACTCGTAGGCAAGCTCTGCGACCTTTAATCAACCAACAAAACAGAAAGACAATGAACAACATAGCTTCTGAAAGACTGAAACACGTGCGCCAGTACGCCACGCAATGTATAAAGGATGAAGCACAGGCTCTGCTCAACCTGATTCCTCAACTCGACGAGAACTTCGACAAAGCCGTTGAACTGATGTACAACTGCCACGGTAAGGTAATCGTTACCGGCGTGGGAAAAAGCGGACATATCGGGGCGAAGATTGCAGCCACACTGTCGAGCACGGGCACTCCGTCGTTCTTTATCAATCCGCTCGACGTCTACCACGGCGACCTCGGCGTTATGACAAGTGCCGATGTCGTGATAGCTATCAGCAATTCCGGACAGACCGACGAACTGCTGCGCTTCATCCCGATGGTACTCCACATGAACATCCCCATCATCGGCATGAGCGGCAACCCGAAGTCGCTGCTCGCAAAATACTCTACAGCCCACATCAATATCAAAGTGGAGAAAGAGGCGTGCCCGCTCAATTTGGCTCCCACAAGTTCCACGACGGCAACGCTCGCCATGGGCGATGCCCTCGCCGTGGCTCTGATGGAGGTGCGCGACTTCAAGCCTAAGGACTTCGCACAGTTTCACCCCGGAGGCGAACTCGGCAAGCGGCTGCTCACGACAGCAAGCGACGTTATGCGCACTGACGAGCTACCAATCATTGACAAAGACATGAATCTCGGCGACGCCATCATTCTCGTCAGCAAAGGAAAGCTGGGCATGGGCGTGGCAACGGAGAACGGAAAGGTCATCGGACTCATCACTGACGGCGACATAAGACGTGCCATGGAGAAATGGAAGGAATTCTTCTTCGACAAAAAAGTGAGCGACATCATGACGACAACGCCAAAGACTGTGAAGCCAACCACTAAAATCAGTGAGATTCAGACCGTAATGAACAAATACAAGATACATTCCGTGCTTGTCGTCGACGACGACCATCATCTGCTGGGCATCGTCGACCACTACCGCTGCATGGTTTAAGCCGACATAAGAAAATTAAATGATTCTAAGAACAATACTCATCGCTTTATTCGCCTGTCTGTCTTTTCTTACGGGCGTAAAGGCGCAGACAAGCGACTCGCTAATAGTCGACCAACTAAGAAAGGACGGCATAAAATTCTCCACCAACAACAGCGTGACGCTGCTCATGAACGGACAGGAGAAATTCGACGATATGTTTGAGGCGATACGCCAGGCGCGCAGCAGCGTGCACCTTGAATACTTCAATTTCCGCAATGACTCCATTGCCGGATTGCTTTTCGACATCCTCGCGGAGAAGGTGAAGGAGGGCGTTGAGGTGAGAGCGTTGTTTGACGGATTCGGAAACGACTCCAACAACCGACCATTACGCAAGCGCCACATCAAGGACATAAGGGCGAAGGGTATCGAAATCTACGAGTTCGACCCGATACGCTTCCCGTGGGTCAACCACGTTTTCTGCCGCGACCATCGCAAGATTGTCGTCATCGACGGCAAGATTGCCTATACGGGCGGAATGAATGTCGCCGACTACTACATAAAGGGCACAGAACAAGTGGGATCGTGGCGCGATATGCACTGCCGCATTGACGGCGACGAGGTGAACACCTTGCAAGCCATTTTCCTGCGGATGTGGAACAAGACGGCAAAGCAGAATGTGCATGGAGCAAAGTACTACAGAGGATTGCACGGCGGCGATTACTTTAAAGGGCTAAAGCCCGACACATGCTGCACGGCAGGAAGAAAGATGGTGGGGATAATCAATCGCGAACCGCGCGTAACCAACCGCATCATACGCGACTTCTACATCAACGCCATCAACGACGCCAAGGACAGCATAAAGCTCATCAATCCTTACCTGACGCTCAACCACAAGCTGAAGAAGGCTCTAAGGAATGCCGTGAAACGCGGAGTGAAGGTAGAGATTATGGTGTCTGAACACAGCGACATACCGCTCACACCCGACTGCGTGTTCTACAACGTACACAAGCTCATGAAGCGCGGAGTGGACATATACATCTACCGCCCGGGCTTTCACCACACGAAAATCATCATGGTTGACGGACTTTTCTGCACCGTCGGCAGCGCCAATCTCAACGCGCGAAGCCTCCGCTTCGACTATGAGGAGAACGCTGTCATTATTGATCCGTGCACGACACGTCAACTGAGCGACATGTTCGACCGCGACAAAAACGACAGTTTCCGGCTCACTCCACAGAAGTGGGACGAGTTCCGCACGGGATGGCAGAAGTTCCGCGGATGGTTTGCCCATCTGCTTGCACCATGGCTCTAAGTTTTTTTTCAGAACGCAAACTCCGCAACAAGCGGCAGATGGTCGCTGAAACCATCGAGCCACCGCGGACCAAGATAATTACGGCGAGGTTGTACCCCGCCGTATTTTTTGTCCTCAACGAGCAGGAATGTATCGTCATGCACACGACATTCCTTCACATTCTCCAACATACTGCGGCTGACAAGGACATGGTCGAGACTTCGCCATTCACCCCTATATTTGTACGTTGCCTTGGCGCCATGGCTGCCCGTGGCTTCAGCTGAGACTTCCTTAAAGCCGTTGGAGCACAGCATCATTATGCTCTCCGAAGAAGAATAGTCGTTGAAATCCCCCGCAACGACAATCTTCGCGTTAGACGACACTGCCCTGATGGAGTCGGCCAAGAGGCGTATCTCCCTTGCAACCACATTGCGAAAAGGACGCGAGCGCATCTCTCCACCGCGGCGGCTCGGCAGATGGGCAGCAATGACGTGGAGCGTGTCGGAGGAAAGCAGCAAGCCTGAGACATAGAGCAAGTCGCGCGTTGGCTGCATATTCTTCACGGGAGTGATGCGCACTGAACGCTGATTGATAAGCCTGAAGGAGAACGGCGAGTACATTATTGCCACGTCAATGCCACGCTGGTCGGGCGAATTCGTCATGACATACTCGTAACGAGCCGTGCGAAGCAGGGAGCGTTTAGTAAGGTCGCGCATTACGCTGTCGTTCTCCACCTCGCACAAAACAACCATGTCGGGAAGCCGCCACACACGTTCACCCGTGTCGTCACCTATATTGTCTTCCCCGGATGCATAGATGAAGTCTCTGCCACAAGACGTTATGGTTTGACCTACTCTGTTGAGCTTGCGCCAGTACCGCGTACGCGTCCAGTGATAGGAACCATCCGGAAGAAACTCCGTGTCTTGCTTCAGCGAGTCGTGAACGCAGTCGAAGAGATTCTCACAATTAAGCTCCACGAACGTGAAAATAGAAAGAAGCAACACTGATATTGTCATAAGGCCTGTCTAAAAATTTTACTTCATCACCTAAAATTTGATTTCAATGACGATTTCACCCGTCAGGAGTTTGCGACGATAAGGGTCAAGCTTCGCCCTGACAGTCTCCTCTTCAAGCAAAGACGCAGCTTCATAATGCACTCGCTCAAGCCTGCGCCTCACACGAAAGAAAAAATCATCGATGGCAACATCTGAGAAGTGCATGAAGTCGGAATCCTTAAATCTCGGACCCATCTCGCAGAACAGCCGCTTCACTGCGAGCTTTGCTCCCCTGCGGAGGTAAAGACGTAGCAAATAGTTTAACATTTTGCAAAGTTAAACAATTTAGCCAACTAACAATCAGAGCATTGTTCATTTTTTCCTATTGTTCGTTTTTCAATTCATTATTTTTTTGTACATTTGCAGAAACTCCCCTTTTTTAACGTAACAAACATCATGACAGAAAATAAGAAAGCGCTGCTTGGCATGTCGCTCTATGAGCTAAAGGAAGTGGCAAAATCTCTTGGAATGCCCGCCTTCACTGGTGGACAGATGGCAAAATGGCTCTACACGCAGCACGTGAAATCCATCGACGAGATGACCAATATCTCCAAAGCCAACCGCGAACGGCTATCGTCAGAATACACAATTGGCTGCATGGAGCCAACCGATCAGCAGGTTTCAAAGGACGGCACAATAAAATACCTCTTCCCGACAACATCCGGAAAACACGTTGAAACAGTGTTCATTCCCGACCGCGACCGTGCCACGTTGTGCGTGTCGTCGCAGGTGGGATGCAAGATGAACTGCCTCTTTTGCCAAACGGGCAAGCAAGGCTTTGAGCAGAGTCTCACGGCTGCCGACATACTCAATCAGATATATTCTCTCCCGGAACGCGACCGACTCACCAATATTGTCTTCATGGGACAAGGCGAACCGATGGACAATCTCGACAATGTGCTGAAGGTGACGGAGGTACTGACTGCCGACTACGGCTACGCATGGAGCCCTAAGCGCATCACGGTGAGCAGCGTCGGATTGCGGAAAAAACTTCAACGTTTCCTCGACGAAAGCGAGTGCCACCTGGCAATAAGCATGCACTCTCCCATTCCTGAGCAGCGCGCGCAGCTTATGCCTGCCGAAAGAGGAATGTCAATAGCCGAGGTTGTAGACCTCCTGCGCAACTACGACTTCTCCCACCAGAGACGCCTGTCGTTTGAATACATCATGTTCAAGGGCGTCAACGACACCACGACTCACGCAAGGGAAATCGTGAAACTCGTGCAAGGACTCGACTGCCGCTTCAACTTGATACGCTTCCACCCCATACCCAACGTCGACCTGCAAGGCACAGACGACCATCACATCGAGAATTTCCGCGATTACCTAACTAATCATGGCGTGTTCACCACAATCCGTGCAAGCCGCGGACAAGACATTTTCGCCGCTTGCGGACTGCTTAGCACGGCAAAGAAGATAGAGGAAGAGCGCCACCGCCGCGAAAAGGAGCAGCGACTGCTTTAGAAACCAAGCGTATGAGGCATAGAAGACAAGCCTTTTTGCTGCTCTTGGCCTTGACCTTGCTCTCGGCATGTCGAGGAGGAAAGAGGACGATGTTGCCAGACAGCGGCGGACGGCCTTATGAAGTGGTAGTCATTGGCGACGCCGACAGCATGGTATACAATGCCTTGTCAGCAAGCACCGACGCACTGCCACAACACGAACCTATGTTCGACGTCGAATGTAGAAAACAGATGACAAGTCCGATGCAGCTTGCCCGCAACATTGTCGTTGTAAGCATTGACCGCAAACGCTACAGAAAGACGGAGGTAAGATACAAACGCAATGTCTACGCTGAGCCTCAAACCATCGTCTACCTCTGTTCACCAACAGCACAGCAACTGCGTAAAGATATGGCTACACACTCTGCTTCAAAGGCTGTCATCTCCGTGTTGAACAGCAGCGAAATGGCATTAGCCAAAGAACGGCTCGCCGAGAAACACAATCCGAAAATGGAAGAAGAGGTGAGGAGAATGTTCGGAATAGACATCAGGATTCCTTCTGACATGACCTCAAGCAAGCACGGCAAGAACTTCATCTGGATTTCCAACGACTCGCCGACAGCAATGACCAACATCTGTATCTACACCTCAACCAACCGTGACAGCGTAATGAAGGCGAACATAAAGGGCGAGACCGACAATATGTACATGACGACCTCCCCCGGCAGCATGACCACCCGCATTGAGCGCATCGGTGGCACAAAAGTAACCATCAGCCGCGGACTATGGGAAATGCAAGGCGACGACATGGGCGGTCCATTTGTGTCACACACCATAAAAGGAGTCGGCAAGCATACGCAGACAGTTGTGGAGGCGTTCATCTACGCTCCCGGAATGAAGAAGCGCAACCTCATGCTGCAAACAGAAGCGGCATTATACACAGCAAGAAAACCATCCGACAAATAAACTTACAATATAATGGAAGACAGAAAAATACGCGTTGCCATAACGCATGGCGATACCAACGGTATCGGATACGAACTCATTTTTAAAACCTTTGCCGAGCCGGAAATGCTTGAAATATGCACTCCTATCATCTACGGCTCTCCAAAAATCGCCGCCTATCACCGCAAGGCTATCGACACCCAAGCCAACTTCAGCATCATCAACAACGCTGCCGACGCACAGGACGGCCGCGTCAATCTGCTGGCATGTTTCGACGACGAAGTGAAAGTGGAACTTGGCACTCCTACAAAGGAGTCGGGCGAGGCTGCCCTTAAGGCTCTCGACAGGGCTATGACTGACTTCCGTAGCCAACTCTTCGATGTCCTCGTAACTTGCCCCGTTTGCCCTACGAACATGACGGACAACAATGGAGGCTACACCTACAACAACTTGAAGGAATATGCAGAGACTTGCATCGGCGACGGCGCCAAGGGACTGAAGATAATGGAGAACGAGGCGCTTCGCATTGCCCTCGCCACAAACGGACTGGCAATCAAGAATGTATCTGCAAACATCACGGAAGAGAATATTTTGGAGAAAATCGAACAACTCCAAAAGTGCTTGAAGCGCGACTACCGCCTCTCCAATCCGCGCATCGGCGTGCTGGCTCTAAACCCCAACGCTGACGGAACGGAGGAGAAGGAAACCATCATTCCTGCCATAAAGAAAGCGGAGGAGGAAGGCATCTGTGCATACGGACCATACGCTGCCGAGGACTATTTCGGACGCAACATGTCGGACGCTTTCGACTGCACACTCGCAATGTACGACGACCAGGCTCTCATTCCGTTCTCCACAACGATGCAGAGCAACGGCATCTACTACATCGCGTCCCTACCACTTGTCTGCACGGCTCCTGCCCTCACGCCCGACTTCGAGAACGCCGGCCGCGGCTTAGCTGATGAAAACGCCCTGCGCCACGCCATCTATACAGCCATCGACGTTCTGCGCAACCGCGACGAGTACGACACACCTCTCAGCAATCCGCTGCCGAAACTTTATCACGAGAAACGCGACGAAAGTGAAAAGGTACGCTTCTCCATCCCCAAGAAGCGCGAAAGCTTCCGCGGCGACCGCAGACAACAACACGCGCCATCAACTACGTCTGACAACAACAACGCTCCTGCCACTCCCAACAAAGAGAGCAATGTAGTAGCTCCTGCTGAAAAGGAAAGCAACGCCTCACCGGCAGACAATAAATAGCCGATGAAGGAAAAATACCAAAACGGATTCTTCCTCTTCGGTATGGCTGTGCTGGCATTAATGCTGGCACAGCTCGACTATGCCGAAGTGTGGCGCGGACTGTGCCACGCCGGCTACTGGTCGGCAGCCGTCGTAGTACTGTGGGCTGCACTCTACGTCTTCAACACCGCCTCATGGTACATCATAATCAACTCGGGCGGAAAGACAAGAGTAAAGTTTTGGTGGCTCTACAAGATAACCGTTTCCGGATTTGCCCTCAACTACGCCACGCCTGGCGGACTCATGGGAGGCGAACCCTACCGCATAATGTCGCTCTCGCCGCTTATCGGCAAGGAGCGCGCCTCATCGTCGGTGATACTGTTCGCCATGACGCACATCTTCAGCCACTTCTGGTTCTGGCTACTATCGGTGGGATTGTTCATTCTCACCCACTCACTCAGCCTACCCATGGCTATTCTGCTTGCTGCCGTCACGACATTCTGCGCCATCGGACTGTGGTTTTTCATCGTAGGCTACCGCAAGGGACTCGCCATAAGAGCCCTAAACCTACTTTGCCACATTCCCTTCGCACGCCGCTGGGCAACGAAATTCATATCACACCATAAAGCCGAACTCGACAACATCGACAGCCAAATAGCCGCTCTCCACAAACAGAGCCGCAAGACATTTGTAGCCGCCGTTGCCCTCGAACTCTCGTGCCGCATCTGCTCGGCAGCGGAGATTTATTTCGTACTGCGCGTGCTGATGCCTGAAGCCTGCTACACCGACTGCATTCTGACGCTTGCCTTCACGTCACTCTTTGCCAACCTGCTGTTTTTCATTCCCCTTCAGATTGGCGGACGCGAGGGAGGTTTTCTCATGTCGGCAGCCGGACTCGGACTAAGGGCAAGCGACGGAGCTTTCGTGGCTCTCATCGTAAGACTCCGCGAACTACTCTGGACCGGCATAGGACTACTACTCATTAAAATCGGCAAGAACCAAACTGCAAAGTTTTAAAATCGCTAAAATTTTGCGGCTAAATGCATATATTTCAATATAAATATGTAATTTTGTCCCCAAATGGATACATCTGAACTGCAAAGAATAAAACAACGCTACAACATCGTGGGCAACTGCGATGCGCTGAATCATGCGCTTGACGTAGCCCTTCAGGTTGCGCCAACGGATCTCAGTGTGCTCATTGTCGGCGAAAGCGGTGTGGGCAAGGAAATCATTCCTCGACTCATACACGACAATTCACCACGCAAACGCGAGAAATACTTCGCCATCAATTGCGGCTCAATACCAGAAGGAACTATCGACAGCGAACTCTTCGGTCACGAGAAAGGGTCGTTTACGGGTGCCATTGGCGAAAGTGAAGGCTATTTCGGCACGGCCAACAAGGGAACGATTTTCCTTGACGAGGTAGGCGAGTTGCCTATGGCAACGCAGGCAAGACTCCTCAGAGTGCTCGAGACTGGGGAATACATCCGCGTCGGAGGCCAAAAGATAATGAAGACCGACGTGCGCATCGTAGCCGCCACCAATGTCAATATGCACAAGGCGATAAGTGAGGGACGCTTCCGCGAAGACCTCTACTACCGCCTCAACACCATACCCATACAAATGCCCCCTCTGCGCGACCGTGGAGAAGACATTCTGCTGCTCTTCCGCCTGTTCACAATGCAGATGGCGGAGAAGTACCGCTTGCCACGCATCACGCTCAACGACGAGGCGAAGGCCATTATGCTGAAATACAAGTGGCCCGGAAACGTGCGACAGCTGAAGAACATTACGGAACAGATGTCCGTGCTCAGCGAGAAGCGCGAAATCGACGCTGAGACACTGCGGAAGTTCATACCTCAAGACCAGGAGAGCACCGAGTTGACAACGACCTCCGTTTCCGGCTCCCACTCATACGAGAATGAGCGCGAGATTCTCTACAAAATTCTCTATGAGCTACGTGGCAACGTGAGCGAACTCCGCCACGAAATGTCCAACATCCGCAAGCAAATTGATGACAGCCGCACACTTGACGGCTTTGCCGCATCAAGGCAAATGCCAGCCATAGGCGCACCTGGCAGCACACAATACGTGCAGACTCCTGCCGCGCTCTCAAGCCACACTCTTGATGACGCCAAACGCTACAGCCCCTATCAGGACGTGGAGGCAGAGGAAATCAACGACGCTGCGCCTGCCGCGAACGACGAAAGCGAAAGCCTCAACCTAAGCGACATAGGACGGCACGTTGTGGAGAAAGCGCTCGAACGCAACGGAGGCAACCGCAAAAAGGCAGCTCAAGAACTCGGCATATCCGACAGAACGCTCTACAGACGCATAAAGCAATATGGGCTCGACAAACAATAGCTACATGAAAAGAACTTCCCTACATTATATATATATGTCAATGGCTCTACTTGCAGTACTGGTCTTTGCAGGCTGCAAGATAAGCTACAAGTTCAACGGTGCAAGCATCGACTACACGAAAACGAAGACAATTCAGATTGCCGATTTCCCGATACGCTCGAGTTATGTGTGGGGACCAATGGGACCGATGTTCAACAATCAGCTGAAAGATGAGTTCGCCAACCACACCAAACTCATACAAGTGAAGCGCAACGGCGACCTAAAGATTGAGGGCGAGATAACGCAATACTCACAGCGCAACAAGTCGGTGTCTGCCAGTGGTCAGTCAGCACAGACAGAATTGTCCATAACGGTCAACGTCAGATTCACCAACAACGTGAACCATAGCGAAGACTTCGAACGACAGTTCACGGCTTCCAAGTCGTACGAAACGACACAAAGCCTCGCCTCTGTTCAGGAAGAACTCGTCACACAGATGGTGGAAGATCTTACCGAACAGATATTCAACGCCACCGTTGCCAACTGGTAAACAAACATAAAAAATAAAATAAAAAAACTAAAGAAGTGGACTTAGTGCGCCTCATAAACCATCCGGAACTGATGAACAAGGAGACTCTGTACGAGCTCCGCAACATCGTTGCGCTCTATCCCTACTACCAGGCGGCGCGAATGTTGATGCTCCGCAACATGTATCTGCTCCACGACACGGCGTTTGACGATGAGCTGCGACGCTCCGCCTTCTACATCAGCGAGCGCAAGATGCTGTTCGACATGGTGGAGAGCGCCCATTACAAGACAACTGCCACTGCAGACAACGACGCAAGCCAAGCCTCCAAGGAGGGCTCTGCCGACAAGAACCGCACACTGAGCATCATCGACAACTACCTCGACTCGGCACAAGACGAAGACAGCCTCGAGGAGAAGTCTGGCAAAAGCCGCCCCACCCCAGCCGACGCCGCTGTCGACTACGTGGCTTACCTGCTCAAGACGGAGAGCGAGGAGGAGCGAAAGGAAGGTAGTCAAGGGCCGCAAATGAAGGGACAAAACCTCATAGACGACTTCATAAACAACGACGGAGGAAAAATTCAGCTTCAGGAAAAGCCTACCTACAAGCCTGTCCTCGACAACGGCAAAAACGACAAAGACGAAGCCGACGAAGGATATTTCACAGAGACTTTGGCCAAAATTTACATAAAACAAGGAAGATATTCAAAGGCTCTTGAAATTATTCAGCGTTTAAATTTGAATTATCCAAAAAAAAATGCTTACTTTGCAGACCAAATCAGATTTTTAAAGAAACTAATAATAAATAACAAAAATAACAAATAACAAAAATGATTTACTTCTTATTCGTAATCTTCATCGTGATAGCATCTCTGCTCATGATCGGCATCGTGCTTATCCAGGAGTCAAAGGGAGGCGGACTTGCATCCAACTTCTCTTCGTCGAACGCTATCATGGGCGTGCGCAAGACCACAGATTTCGTAGAAAAAGCGACATGGGGTTTGGCGATAGCTATGGTTGTACTCAGCATCATCTGCGCCTACGTGGCTCCCGTTTCCACCGCTGACACAAGCGTAATGGAAAAGGCTGCAACAGAGACACAGACAACCAACCCGAACACCACACCGGGCTTCGGCGCAAGCCAGCAGCAGGCTCCAGCAAACGGCGCACAGCAGCAGGCTCCAGCAAATGGTGCACAGCAGGCTCCAGCACAGCCGGCAAAATAAGCAATAAAGCTAAAGAACGGCGTCTAAACACGCCGATAAAAAGGAGGTATAGTCTTAAGGCTATATCTCCTTTTTTGCATAAAGAAACGGGCACACTTACCCATAAAAGAGGGTGAAGAGAGAGAAAAAATGAGATAAATCGAAAATATTTTGAAAAAAGTTGGCAAAACATTTGGAGGTTTGAAAATAAACCACTACCTTTGCACTCGCTTTAAAGAACTAAGCACAACGCTAAGTTGAAGCAAATATAAAACATGGTGGCCGTAGTTCAGTTGGTTAGAGCGTCAGATTGTGGTTCTGAATGTCGTGGGTTCGAGTCCCACCTGCCACCCAACGAAAGAGTGAAACATTACAAAGATGTTTCACTCTTTTTTTTGTTTATATCATAATAAAACACAAAAAAGAGCCTTTAGTTTTGCCATGTCTTCAAATTGCCGTAACTTTGCAAAAAATGCAAGGTAACGAAATATTTTATCAGAAAACAAAAAAAACACTTACAATATGTTCGACAAGGCAACCTACGTCAGCCGCCGCGCCAAGCTCAAGGAACTTGTAAAAGACGGTATCATTATATTGTTCGGCAACAACGAGTCGCCATGTAACTTCCCTGCCAACGGCTACTATCCGTTCCGTCAGGATTCCTCATTCCTCTATTACTTCGGACTCAACCGCGACGGACTTGTCGGTGTTATCGACATCGACAACGACAAGGAAACGCTCGTCGGCAACGACATCGACATCGAGGACATCGTATGGTACGGCAGTGTCGACAGCGTAAGCGACATGGCAGCCAAAGTGGGCGTTGCCAACACGGCTCCAATGAAATCGCTGAAGCTTATCTGCAACGAGGCAATGCGCCAGAAGCGCCACATTCATTTCCTCCCGCCATACCGCCACGACATCATGATACAGATTTTCGACCTGCTCGGCATACATCCCGTACAGCAAAAGGAGTCGGCAAGCATGGAGTTGATAAAGGCAGTGGTGAAGATGCGCTCCACTAAGGAACAGCAGGAAATCGAGGAACTTGAGCGTGCCGCTGTCATCGGCTACAAGATGCACACCACAGCCATGCGCCTTACAAAGCCCGGCGTCACCGAGAAATTCATTGGCGGACAAGTTGACGGCACAGCCAACTCCTACGGAGCTATGGTTAGCTTCCCCACCATCTTCAGCCAGCACGGCGAAATAATGCACGGCAACCCGTCAATGGCGGAGCTGGAGAGCGGACGCCTCGTGCTCTGCGATGCTGGAGCCGAGACCATCAACAATTATTGCTCCGACAACACACGCACTTACCCTGTAAACGGAAAGTTCACGGAGCGCCAGCTTGAGATATACTCTATCGTGGAGGCTTGCCACGACTACGTGCTCGAAGTGGCAAAGCCTGGCGTGAAATACATGGACGTACACTTTGCCGTATGCCGACTGATGACAGAACGCCTGAAGGAGCTCGGACTAATGAAAGGCGACACTGACGAAGCTGTGGCTGCCGGTGCTCATGCCATGTTCCTCCCCCACGGACTGGGCCACATGATGGGTATGGACGTGCACGACATGGAGTCGCTCGACCAAATCAACGTTGGCTTCGACGAGGAGACACGCCCTCGCCTCGACCAGTTTGGCACCAACTGCCTGCGCATGGGACGCCGCCTTGAGGAAGGCTTCGTCGTCACCGATGAGCCGGGCATCTACTTCATCCCGGCACTCATCGACGACTGGCGTGCATCGGGCCACTGCGCAGAGTTCCTCAACTTCGACAAGCTTGAGACTTACAAAGACTTCGGCGGCATACGCATCGAGGACGACGTACTCATCACGAAGGACGGCTGCCGCTTCATCGGCAAAGACCGCATACCCTACCACCCGAAAGACGTAGAAGCTTTCATGGCTAACAATTAACAAATAGCCCCAAAAAGAATCAAAACAACAAAACAATAAGAGAAAAAAATGAAGAAAATCTTTACACTCGCGCTCCTCGCCATTTTCGCGACCGGCGCTTACGCAGCCAAGCCCAAGAAGGCTGCCAAGAGCAACAAGCCCGTCTTCACTATTGTGAAGGAGAACCCCATCACAAGCATCAAGGACCAGAACCGCAGCGGCACCTGCTGGGACTACTCCACACTCTCCTATTTCGAGAGCGAGATTCTCAAGAAGACCGGCAAGACTTATGACCTCTGCGAGGCTTTCGTTGCCAACAAGAACTATATGGACCGCGCCGTACAGGTAGTGCGTCTCCACGGCGACTGCCAGTTCTCTCAGGGTGGCTCAGCCTACGATGTGCTCTACGTGCTGAAAAACTACGGCATCTGCCCCGAGGACGCCATGCCTTTCCCCGGCTCACTCTACGGCGACTCGCTCAACAACTTCAACGAGTTCTTCGGACAGCTTGAGCCTTACGTGGCAGGCATCTCCAAGAGCACAGCAAGCAAGATTTCAAATCAGTGGAAGGTCGGTATGCAGGGCATCCTCGACGCCTACCTCGGCAAGTGCCCGGAGAAGTTCACGTACGAGGGTAAGGAGTACACTCCGAAGACCTTCGCCGCAAGCCTAGGACTCGACTTCAACGACTATGTTTCAATAACAAGCTATTCTCATCATCCTTACTACACACAGTATGCTGTTGAAGTGCAGGACAACTGGCGCAACCCGCTGTCATGGAACCTTCCTATGGACGACATGGCACGCATCATCGACAACGCTGTAATGAACGGCTACACCGTAGCATGGGGCGGCGATGTCAGCGAGCCGGGCTTCACGCGTAAGGGTCTCGCCTACTTCGTAGACACAAAGAAAGCAGAGAGCCTTTCCGGTAGCGACATGGCACGTTGGCTTAAACTCTCGCAGCAGAAGCGCACAAGCATCATCGACTCCCTCGGCTGCAAGGTGCCCGAACTTACACCTACTCCCGAGCAGCGCCAGGAGCGTTTCGACAACTGGGAGCTCACCGACGACCACGGCATGCTCATCTACGGCATTGCCAAGGATCAGAACGGCAAGGAGTACTACATGGTGAAAAACTCTTGGGGCGAGACTGGCGACTACAAGGGCATCTGGTACATGACGAAGAACTTCATCATCGCCAACACCATGGACTACATGGTCAACAAGAATGCCATCCCGGCTGACATCCTCAAGAAGATGGAGGACGCCAAGAAGGCTCAGGGCATTGGCGACTAAGTAAGACATAATCAGTAAAATAAAGCGCTGGAAGAGAGAGCTATACTCTTCCAGCGCTTTTTCGTATTTAAGAATTATCCTGAATATGGAATAAAAAAGAGATTCATCCGAAAATTCGAGGAAAGATGAACCAAATATTGTACATGGAGTAAAAAAGTATTACAAAAGTTTTTCGCGTTTTAGAGTGCCGAAGAGCAAGAGTGACGGCGCCGACTGCTCTTTGCGACATTGTTTTCATGATTGAACCAGGCAAAACCAGCCCTTTTTCCGCGTTTTTCTCCTTCCAAAACGCTGCTTCCCGCCGCCTAAAATGGCGCTTCTTCGTTGCTAAAGTGGCGCTTTAGCCAATATAAAGCGCCGTTTTAGCAAAGTTCCACATTGCACACTAAAGCCTCAACTCCGTCAAACATTTGGCGCACAGCGTATTGCGCCTGCACACTCAAAACTGCGAAAAATACGCCAAGGTGCTATACAATCTGTTCAAAAGGGAGTTTCAGGCAACAAGAGACACAAATATCCGACAAGAATCCGTCACTCCATCAATCGAAATTCCGGATGAGTATCAGATCAGTACTCACACAAACAATAAAAATCTAAAATCAAGTCAAAGCATTATTGGTATTCCATTTTTATTTCGTAACTTTACAGGCGATTATCCTAAACCGCCACACCCCTAACCGACACCCTGCACCACGAGGAAAAATAAAATACTATATATATAATGTTATTCAAATGGAATTACAAGCCACCTACGAAAGAGGAGAAACAGGCGGCTGACGAACTGGGGGCGAAGCTGAACATCAGCCCGATACTCGCCTGGCTGCTCATCAGACGCGGCATAACAACAGAGTCAGCTGCCAAGCGATTCTTCCATCCGCAGTTGGCAGACCTCATCAATCCGTTCCTCATGAAGGACATGGACCTTGCCGTCGACCGCCTCAACGACGCCATGGGCCGCAAGGAGCGCATACTCGTCTACGGCGACTACGACGTGGACGGATGTACGGCTGTTGCACTGGTGTACAAGTTCATACAGCAGTTCTACTCCAACATCGAATACTACATCCCCGACCGCTACGACGAGGGCTACGGCGTCAGCAAGAAGGGCATCGACTACGCCAAGGAGGCAGGCGTGAAGCTCATCATCATCCTCGACTGCGGCATCAAAGCCATAGACGAGATAGCCTATGCGAAATCACTCGGCATCGACTTCATCATCTGCGACCACCACATGCCTGACGAGAAGCTACCGCCCGCCGTCGCCATCCTCAACCCCAAACGCGCCGACGACACCTACCCCTTCAAGCATCTCTGCGGATGCGGCGTGGGCTTCAAGCTAATGCAGGCGTTTGCCAAGAACAACGGCATTCCCTTCGCGCGGCTCATTCCTCTGCTCGACCTTTGCGCCGTCAGCATAGCTGCCGACATCGTGCCCGTCACGGAAGAGAACCGCATCCTCGCCTACCACGGACTGAAGACGCTCAACCAAAACCCGAGCATCGGCCTGAAAGCCATCATCGACATTTGCGGACTCGGAGGAAGGGACATTTCCATGAGCGACATCGTATTCAAAATAGGGCCGCGCATCAATGCCTCCGGACGCATGGAGAACGGCAGGGAGAGCGTAGACTTGCTCGTGGAGAAAGATCTCTCTGCGGCTCTCAAGAAAGCGAAGCATATTGACTGCTACAACGAGCAGCGCAAGGACATCGACAAGCAGATGACGGAGGAGGCCAACCATATCGTCTCACGCCTCGAAAGCCAACGCCACCAGTCGTCAATCGTGCTCTACGACGAAAACTGGAAGAAGGGCGTCATTGGCATCGTGGCATCCCGCCTCACGGAAATATATTTCCGCCCAACCGTTGTGCTTACACGTGACGGCGACTTCGCCACTGGCTCCGCGCGAAGCGTGACGGGCTTCGATGTCTACTCCGCCATAAAGAGCTGCCGCGACCTTCTCATCAACTTCGGCGGACACACCTACGCTGCCGGACTGACGCTGCGCTGGAGCGACGTGCACAAGTTCCGCAACAGATTTCAGAAATACGTCGACGAGCACATTGAGCCGGAACAGACAGAGGCCATGCTCAACATCGACGCCGAGATTGACTTCCGCGACATAACGAAGAAACTCCACAACGACCTCAAGCGCTTCGCCCCGTTCGGCCCAGGCAACACGAAGCCGCTCTTCTGCACCACAGACGTCTACGACTACGGCACGAGCAAGGTGGTAGGCAGGGAGCAGGAGCACATCAAGCTGGAGCTCGTCGATTCAAAGTCGAGCAACATCGTCAACGGTATTGCTTTCGGACAAAGCGCTTCGGCACGCTACATCAAGTCGAAGCGCAGTTTCGACATAGCATACACCATCGAGGACAATGTATTCAAGCGCAACATGGTGCAGCTGCAAATCGAAGACATAAGGCCGACCGAGGAGGAAGACGATGCCTGACATTGACACCTCCTCTAAGCCAACAACCACTCCCGCTCTAAATCGGGAAGAAATTGTTGGCAAGAGTACCATTGACGAGAGCAAGCTGCTCGGCATACTCCGCTCCGTGTGGGGCTACGAAAGTTTCCGTGGCATACAGCGCGACATCATCCTCAGCATAGTGCAAGGCAACGACACACTCGGACTAATGCCGACGGGCGGTGGCAAGTCGATAACGTTCCAAGTGCCGGCGCTTGCCATGGAGGGCGTGTGCATTGTCGTAACGCCACTAATAGCCCTCATGAAAGACCAGGTGGAAAATCTCCGCCGACACGACGTGCTCGCCGCAGCCATCTACTCAGGCATGTCGCGCAAGGAAATCGTGCAGACACTCGAGAACTGCATCCACGGGCACACGAAAATCCTCTACGTGTCGCCCGAGCGCATCGGGTCGGAACTGTTCCTTACCAAGCTCGCCCACATCAACGTGAGCTTCATCACGGTCGACGAGGCTCATTGCATCTCGCAATGGGGTTACGACTTCCGTCCCTCCTATCTGCACATCGCCGACATACGCTCCGTAAAGCCGGGCATCGCCGTGCTCGCACTGACAGCCACTGCCACGCCACCCGTCGTCGACGACATTCAGGAGCAGCTCCACTTCACGAAGAAGAACGTTTTCAAGATGAGCTTTGAGCGACGCAATTTGGCCTATGTCGTGCGCACTACCGACAACAAGTCATACGAACTGCTCCATGTGCTCAACGCCGTACAAGGCAGCGCCATCGTCTATGTGCGCAGTAGGATACACGCCAAGGACATCAGCAAATTTCTCCAGGAAAACAACATCAGTTCCACATTCTACCACGCCGGACTCGAACCTTCCGTCAAGGACGAGCGGCAGAAGGAATGGCGCGACGACAAAGTGCGCGTAATGGTAGCCACCAACGCCTTCGGCATGGGCATCGACAAGCCCGACGTGCGCATCGTTGTACACAAGGACTGTCCCGATTCCCTCGAGGCTTACTTTCAGGAAGCGGGACGCGCGGGACGCGACGGCAAAAAGGCGTATGCCGTGCTGCTATACAACGGCAACGACAAGTACAAGCTGGAGAAACGCATCATGCAGGAATTTCCTACCAAGGAGGAGATTTGCAAGATATACGAGCACGTGGCTTATTTCTTCCAGATTGCCGCCGGGAGCGGCTACGGCAAGACATTTGCCTTCGACATAGAGAAGTTCGGACTCATCTTCCGCCACTATCCGCCCATTGTCAACTCGGCGCTGAAGATTCTCGCCCGTGCCGGATACATCCACTACGAAATGGAACCCGACTCACGCACCCGCCTGAAGTTTATCCTCGAACGCGACCAGCTCTATCAGCTCCACGACACCTCTCCTCTTGAGGATGCCGTCCTCACAGCCACACTGAGGGAATACAGCGGACTATTCAACGACTACCGCTACATAGAACTTGCCTTCATTGCAGCCGCGGCAGGAGTAACAAAGGAGCAGGTATATCTCGTGCTGAAGAGCCTCAACCAGCGCCATATCGTACACTTTATCCCGGAACGCGCCGTGCCACTCATCACCTACACTCGCGACCGTGTGCTGCCAGAGGACATTGTAATCCCCGACGACGCCTACGAGAAGCGCAAAGAGAAGTTTGCTGAGCGCATCAGCCACATGGTGAACTACGCGCAAAACGACAATGTCTGCCGCAGCAGGCAGCTGCTGAGATACTTCGGCGAGACAACATCGTACGACTGCGGACAATGCGACGTGTGCGTCGGCAGCAGGAAGAAGCAAAAGAGCCACCAGGAATACTACAAAAGCGCCATCGAGGAGATAAAAACACTGCTCGCCGACCACAAGCCCCACCGCATAGAGGAAATCAACACCATAAAGCTCGACAAGGAAGCCATCAACGAAGCTCTCTCCTATCTCGAAGCAGAAGAAATAGTAGTGACGGAGAAAGGAACTATAAGGCTTGCATGAGGCAAGAAAGGAATGCACAAAAGCCGGAATAATGAGCATTTTTGGAAAAAACTATTATAAAATACATTAAATAGACACCTTTTCATTCCGTATCTCATTAATTTTTGCTTACTTTGCAATAATAAGCAAACACCAAACTTTAAAATAATAAAAACAAAATATGTTCGAAAATCTTAGCGACAGACTTGAACGCAGTTTCAAAATCCTTAAAGGAGAAGGCAAAATCACAGAAATCAACGTTGCCGAAACCCTCAAAGACGTAAGACGCGCTCTGCTCGATGCCGACGTCAACTACAAAGTGGCGAAATCCTTCACCGACACGGTGAAGAAGAAGGCTCTTGGCATGAACGTGCTCACAGCCGTAAAGCCAAGCCAACTCATGGTGAAGATTGTGCATGACGAGCTCGCAGAGCTCATGGGCGGAGAGGCTGCCGAGCTTCATCTCACGGGCAAACCCGCCATCATACTCATGAGCGGTCTGCAGGGTTCGGGAAAGACCACTTTCTCCGGCAAGTTAGCCAACATGCTCAAGACGAAGCAGCACAAGAATCCATTACTCGTGGCTTGCGATGTCTATCGTCCTGCCGCTATCGAACAGTTGAAGGTCGTGGGCGAGCAGATAGGCGTGCCCGTCTACTCTGAACCCGACAACAAGGACGTCATCACCATCGCCAACAATGCCATACGAGAAGCAAAGGCAAAGGGCTACGACGTGGTCATCGTCGACACGGCTGGCCGTCTTGCTGTAGATGAGGAGATGATGAACGAGATTTCCAATCTCAAGAATGCCATTCATCCAGACGAGACGCTCTTCGTAGTAGACTCCATGACTGGTCAGGACGCTGTCAACACAGCAAAGGAATTCAACGACCGTCTCGACTTCGACGGCGTCGTGCTGACGAAGCTCGACGGCGACACACGCGGCGGTGCGGCTCTTTCCATCCGCACGGTAGTGACAAAGCCCATCAAGTTCGTCGGAACAGGCGAGAAGATGGAAGCCATCGACGTGTTCCATCCTGCTCGTATGGCCGACCGTATCCTCGGCATGGGCGACATCGTAAGCCTCGTGGAGCGCGCCCAGGAGCAGTTTGACGAGGAGGAGGCACGCCGCCTTCAGAAAAAGATACAGAAGAACAAGTTCGACTTCAACGACTTCCTCGGACAGATTGAACAGATAAAGAAAATGGGCAATCTGAAGGATCTCGCAGCTATGATACCAGGCGTCGGCAAGGCAATCAAGGACGTCGACATCGACGACAACGCCTTCAAGGGCATCGAGGCCATCATCAAGAGCATGACGCCGAAGGAACGCTCCAACCCGGAGATTCTCAATCAAAGCCGCCGCGTGCGCATTGCCAAGGGTAGCGGCACCAACATCCAGGACGTCAACCGCCTTATAAAGCAGTTCGACCAGACGCGCAAGATGATGAAAATGGTCACTGGTACAAACATGGCGAAGATGGCAGGAATGATGAGTAAGATGAAAGGCATGAAGGGAATGCCCGGAATGCCAAAATTCTAAACATTATTATATATGCAATTGATAGACGGAAAAGCAACAGCCGAGGCCATCAAGGCGGAAATAGCCGAGGAGGTGGAGGCCATCGTAAGCGCCGGAGGCAAGCGGCCACATCTGGCTGCCGTGCTCGTGGGGCACGACGGAGGCTCCGAAACCTATGTCAAGAACAAGGTGATAGCCTGCGAGACATGTGGCTTCAAGTCGTCGCTTATACGCTTTGACGAGGACGTGACGGAAGAGCAACTGCTCTCCTGCATCGACCAGCTCAACAATGACGACGACGTGGACGGCTTCATCGTGCAGCTCCCTCTGCCACGCCACATTGACGAGCAAAAGGTGATAGAGGCCATCGACTATCGCAAGGATGTCGACGGATTCCATCCCGTCAACGTCGGAAGAATGGCCATCGGACTGCCGTGCTTCATCTCCGCCACCCCACTTGGCATCATCACACTGCTCAAACGCTACAACATTGTGACGTCAGGCAAGAAATGCGTAGTGCTCGGCAGAAGCAACATCGTCGGCAAGCCTATGGCACAGCTGATGATGCAGAAGCAGTATGGCGACGCTACGGTCACCGTCTGCCACTCACACACGAAGGACATAAAGAAGGAATGTCTTGACGCCGACATCATCATCGCCGCCATCGGTAAACCCAACTTTCTGACGGCCGACATGGTGAAGGAGGGGGCTGTAGTGATAGACGTTGGCACAACGCGCGTGCCGGATGCCACACGAAAGAGCGGCTTCCGACTCAACGGCGACGTGAAATTTGACGAGGTGGCACCGAAATGCTCCTTCATCACGCCCGTTCCGGGCGGTGTCGGTCCGATGACCATCTGCTCGCTTATGAAGAACACGCTGCTTGCAGCTAAGAACAAAGGCTGATGAACGCAGAGGAATACTACAAGCTCGGCAACGAGTACAGACGAAAAGGCGACTGGAAACACGCCATCGACAACTATCTCGAAGCGATAGCGCTCGACCCGGACTCGCCTGCTGTGGAGGCAAAGAAGATGCTCGACGACATGTTTGCCTTCTACTGCAAAGACATGTATAACCCCTAACATTAAATATCATAACATTATGGGAAAAATCAAAGGTGCCATTGTGGTTGACACCGACCGGTGCAAAGGATGCTCGCTTTGCGTTGTGGCATGCCCGAAGGATGTCATTGCCCTCGCGGCAAAGGCAGTGAACGTACACGGCTACCCATACGCCGAGGCTGCAAAACCGGACGAATGTATCGGTTGCGCATCATGCGGCATTGTGTGTCCTGACGGATGCATTACTGTTTACAGAAAGAAAATGGAGGATTAGGCACTATGGCAGAACAGGAAGTAAAACTAATGAAAGGCAACGAGGCTCTTGCCCACGCTGCCATCCGCTGTGGTGTAGACGGATATTTCGGCTACCCTATCACCCCACAGACAGAAGTAATCGAGACGCTCGCCGAACTGAAACCTTGGGAAACGACAGGCATGGTCGTCGTGCAGGCTGAGAGTGAGGTTGCGTCAATAAATATGCTCTATGGCGGCGGAGGCACCGGCAAGCGCGTGATGACGTCGTCATCGAGTCCAGGCGTGGCGCTCATGCAGGAGGGTATCTCCTACATGGCTGGTGCTGAAATCCCCGGACTCATCGTCAACGTGCAGCGTGGCGGCCCCGGACTTGGCACCATCCAGCCATCACAGAGCGACTATTTCCAAGCCACGCGAGGCGGCGGCAACGGTGACTACTACATCATTGTGCTCGCGCCTAACTCCGTGCAGGAGATGGCTGACTTTGTTGATCTCTCGTTCAATCTTGCATTCAAGTACCGTATTCCAACTATGATTCTCAGCGACGGCGTCATCGGACAGATGATGGAGAAGGTTGTGCTGCCTCCGTTCAAGAAGCGCCGCACAGAAGAGGAAATCATAAAGGAGTGTCCTTGGGCTTCCACGGGAAGAATCGGCATGAGAAAGCCAGTCGTCGTGACTTCACTGGAACTGAAGCCTGAGATTATGGAGCAGCGCAATCTCCACTTGCAGGAGAAATACCGCAAAATACGCGAGAACGAGGTGCGCTACGAGACGATGTTCATGGACGACGCCGAATACATGATTGTGGCGTTCGGAAGCGCCGCGCGCATTGCCGAAAAGGCAATAGAGATAGCACGCAAGCAAGGCATTAAGGTTGGACTCTTCCGCCCCATCACCCTTTGGCCGTTCCCAGAGAAGGAAATCTACGCGCTAACAAAGCAGCTCAAGGGTATCCTCGTGGCTGAAATCAATGCCGGACAGATGATAGAAGACGTGCGACTGGCAGTCAACGGAACCGTTCGCTGCGAACATTACGGACGCCTCGGTGGCATCGTTCCCGAGCCAGAGGAAATGGTTAAAGTTTTAAAGGAGAAATTTCTATGAACGATATAATATCACCGGAGAACCTGGTATATAAAAAGCCAGAACTCCTCAACGACACCCACATGCACTATTGCGCGGGCTGCTCGCACGGCGTAGTACACAAGCTTGTGGCTGAAGTGATTGAAGAAATGGGCATGGCAGAGAAAGCTATCGGCGTCAGTCCGGTGGGTTGTGCCGTGTTTGCCTACAAATATATCGACATCGACTGGCAGGAAGCCGCTCATGGACGTGCACCAGCCCTTGCCACTGCCATCAAACGCCTGTGGCCCGACCGCCTCGTCTTCACTTATCAAGGCGACGGCGACATGGCGTGCATCGGCACTGCTGAGAGCATTCACGCACTCAACCGCGGCGAGAACATCACGCTTATCTTCATCAACAACGCCATCTACGGCATGACGGGCGGACAAATGGCGCCTACGACGCTTATCGGACAGAAGACTGCCACGTGCCCTTACGGACGCGACCCGAAGTTGCACGGATGGCCACTCAACCTCTCGGAAATGGCTGTGACGCTGCCGGGCACGTGCTACGTGTCGCGACAGAGCGTAGAAAACGTTGCCTCTATACGAAAGGCTAAGAACGCCATAAAGAAAGCCTTCACTGCCTCCATGGAGGGAAAGGGCTCTTCGCTTATCGAGATTGTTGCAACGTGCAACAGCGGATGGAAGATGCCACCGGTGAAAGCTAACAAATGGATGGAAGAGAACATGTTCAAACAATACCCGAAGGGTGACTTAAAAGACACGACAAACCTATGAAAGCAGAAATAATTATAGCAGGTTTCGGAGGACAGGGCGTGCTCTCTATGGGAAAGATTCTCGCCTATTCCGGACTGATGGAAGACAAGGAAGTAACGTGGATGCCGGCTTATGGTCCTGAGCAGCGCGGCGGAACAGCCAACGTTACAGTCATCGTCAGCGATGACCGCATCTCATCGCCGGTGCTCAGCCATTACGACGTGGCGATTGTGCTCAACCAGCCGTCGCTCGACAAGTTTGAACCGAAAGTGAAACCGGGTGGTATTCTCATATACGACGGCTTCGGCATTATCAACAAGCCTACACGTAAGGACATCAATGTCTACCAGATTGACGCCATGGACAAGGCTGCCGAACTCAAGAACTCTAAGGTGTTCAACATGATTGTACTGGGAGGCTTACTCAAGGTGTGCCCGATCGTCAGCACTGATGGACTCAACAAAGCGTTGTTCAAGACGCTGCCCGAACGCCACCACAACCTCATTCCACTCAATATGCAGGCAGTGGACGAGGGCATGAAGATAATTGAGCAGCTGCAAACTGCTGAATAAATCTGAAAGCAAAAACGAAACGTGGATAAAAAGAAAAGTATTGAACTTAATTTTTTATAACTCTCTAATTATTGGGGCGGGCTGCAGTGATGCACCCCGTCCTTTTTTTTACGTTACAGTTAGCAACTGTAAATATATAATGCCATAAGTTTTGCCAACCCGCTAAAAAAGCGTAACTTTGTAACAATCAATCATTCAAATAAAATAAAAAGAAACATTAATCTATTAATAACAAATCTCACTCAAATGAACAATTATCGTCAAAATGTCTGCAAATGGGCATTTGCCGCAATAGGACTTTTCAGCATTGCTGCCACACCGTCACTTGCCGACAACAAGGACTACACGAAATACGTTGACCCCTTCGTGGGTAATGCCGACAACGGGCACACATTTCCTGGCGCCTGCCGTCCGTTCGGCATGATACAGACAAGTCCTGTCACGGGCGGTGTGGGCTGGCGCTACTGCGCCGAGTACGTCTACAGCGACTCCATTATATGGGGCTTCACGCAAGACCACCTGAACGGAACGGGCTGCATGGACCTCGGCGACATTCTCGTAATGCCGTCTACGGGCAAGCGCACGCGCAGCTGGGACGCCTACCGCTCCCACTTCCCCAAGACGCAGGAGTTCGCCACGCCGGGCTACTACTCCGTCTATCTTTCCGATCCAAAGGTGAAGGCTGAGCTGACAGCGTCTCCTCATGTGGCATTCCATCGCTACACCTACGACTCTTCCGACTCCACGTCTGTGCTCATCGACCTCCAACACGGACCGGCGTGGAGAAACGAGCAGTATCACTCTCAGGTAAGCCTCTGCGAGACACTATGGGAAGACGCACAGACGCTCACTGGCCATGTGCGCAACAAGGTGTGGGTAGACCAGGACTATTTCTTCGTCATCAAATTCAACCGACCCGTAGCAAGTCACGTACTTCTCGCCAAGGCTGCCGCAACGGAGAAGGGACAACGCATTGTCGCCACCTTCGACGGCATTGAGCGTGGCGAGCAGCTGCTCATGAAAATTGCCCTCTCTACGACAAGCGTAGATGGTGCAAAGCGCAATATGGAAGCAGAGGTGCCGGGATGGGACTTCGCCGCCGTGAGGAAAGCAGCCCACGACGAGTGGAACGAATATCTGAAGCGCATAGACGTGGAAGGCAGCGACAACGACAAGAAGAATTACTACACGTCGTTCTATCACGCCCTCATACAGCCCAACCAGATTGCCGATGTCGACGGACAGTACCGCAACGCTGCCAACAAGGTGGTGAAGGCGCAAACGGGCAAGTTCTACTCCACGTTCTCATGTTGGGACACCTACCGCGCCGCCCACCCCTTCTACACCATCGTCATGCCCGACCGTGTTGACGGTCTTGTCAGTTCCCTCGTCGAGCAGGCTGAGGTGCAGGGATTCCTGCCTATTTGGGGACTCTGGGGCAAGGAAAACTTCTGCATGATTGGAAACCACGCCGTGTCTATCGTTGCTGAAGCCTACCATAAGGGTTTCCGCGGTTTTGACGCCAAACGTGCCTTCGAGGCAATAAAGAAGACGCAAACCATCGACCATGGCGAGAAATACGATTGGAAGACATACATGAAGTATGGCTACTGGCCTGCCGATCTGATGAAGTCGGAGTCAGTATCTAACACTCTCGAATGTGTCTACGACGACTATTGTGCCGCCGATATGGCACGCCTCATGGGAAATAAGCAGGACGAGCAGTACTTCGCTAAACGCTCACAATTCTACAAAAACCTCTTCGACAAGCAAACCGACTTTATGCGTCCGCGACTTTCCGACGGCTCTTGGAAGTCGCCGTTCAATCCGAGCGATGTCGCCCATGCCGAAACTGTCGGTGGCGACTACACGGAGGGCAACGCATGGCAGTACACTTGGGCCGTGCAGCATGACATACCGGGACTCATACGTCTCTTCGGCGGCGAGAAACCATTCCTAAAGAAGCTCGACGAGTTCTTCTCTCTGAAGCTCGTCACTACTCAGAACGACGTGACAGGACTTATAGGACAATATGCCCATGGCAACGAACCAAGTCACCACGTTGCATATCTCTACGCCCTTGCAGGACGCCCGTCGCGCACGCAAGAACTTATACGCGAGATATTCGACACGCAATATCACCCCACTGTTGACGGACTCTGCGGCAACGACGACTGCGGACAGATGTCAGCATGGTACATGCTCTCCGCCATGGGGTTCTATCCAATCAACCCAGTGAGCGGCGAATACGTGTTTGGCGCTCCACAAATGCCGAAGATAACCTTACATCTCCAAAACGGCAAGACTTTCAACGTAATAGCCGACGGACTCTCCGTAAAGAACAAGTACGTCGACTACATCACGCTCAATGGAAAACGCTATAACAAGACGTCTATTTCTCACTCAGACATAATGCGTGGCGGCACACTCGTCTTCAAGATGACAGATCGTAAGAAACATGATAAATATTGATAAAAAAGAGTGCAGAAATCAATAGAATGGAGACATAGAAAAGTAAAAATTGTTCCATTATAGGCAATAAATCGCACATTTTTCCGTATTCACTGTTCTAAAGGCCAAATAATCAATAAATTATTTGGCTTTTACATTTATTTTTATTTATTTTGCAATCCAATAGTAAATGAAGTAACAATTAACTATTATTTTAATAAAAGCACATTATGAAAAAGATTACAACTCTTTTCGCTGCTGCCGTGATGGCAGCGTCTGCTTCTGCACAGACAGTAAAGGAAAGCAACACATTCGACAACATGTACATCGGCGTTAACACTGGTTTGGCAACAGCTACCAAGGGTCACGCTTGGCTGAAGGACTTCCGTCCTAACTTGGGTGTACGCATCGGTCGCAACTTCACTCCGGTGTTCGGTCTCGCTGCTGAGAGCAACATCTACTTCAAGGAAGTTGGAAGCAAGAAGGGCGCTTTCCACAAGAACGGAACCATCGTTAACGGTATCAACACATCGTTGCTCGGAACTGTAAACCTCACCAACTGGGTAGGTGGTTACAAAGGTGAGCCGCGTCTGTTCGAGGTTTCTGCTGTCTATGGTCTCGGTTGGGGTCACACATTCGGCAACACAGAGGACTACGAAACACTCAACGCCCTCACATCAAAGGCAGGTCTTGACTTCACTTTCAACCTTGGCAAGACAAAGGCTTGGCAGCTCTATATCGAGCCTTCCATGAACTGGGCTCTCAACGGCAACGGCTATCAGGGCGTAGAGTACAACATCAACCGCTCTGGCTTCCAGTTCAACGTTGGTTTCAACTATAAGTTCAAGAACTCTAACGGCACACACAACTTCGTACTTGAGAATGGTCGCGACCAGGCAGAGATCGACGCTCTCAACGCACAGATCAACGACCTGCGCAACGAGTACGCAAACAAGGAGGCTCAGTGCAAGGAGACTCTCGCCAACAAGGACAACGAGATCAACAACCTCAAGAAGGCTCTCGAGGAGTGCCAGAACCGTCCTGCTCCTAAGGCAGAGACAGCTACCAACCTCCAGCCGACTGTAATCTTCCGTCAGGGCAAGACAACTGTTGATCCTGCACAGGTTGCTTCTATCGAGCTCATCGCCAACTACATGAAGAACCACAAGGATTCTAAGGTTGAGATTAAGGGCTACGCTTCTCCAGAGGGTTCTAAGGAAATCAACGAGAAGATCTCTCAGCAGCGTGCAGATGCTGTTAAGAACATCCTCGTTAAGAAGTACAAGATTTCTGCTGACCGTCTGAAGGCTACTGGTATGGGCGCAACTGACAAGCTCTTCGAGCAGGTTGAGTTCAACCGCGTTGCTACATTCAACGATATGACTAAGGACTAATAATTTTCCACCAAGGATTAAGGTCCATTAGACAATAAGAAACTTAAATCCCGGTGTATGCCAAACGTGCATACACCGGGATTTTTTAATGGAGTAAAGACGCAATCAAAAGACAGGAAAGAAGAAATGTGGAATAAAAGTGCATACAAACATCCATGCAAAAGAAGCTTTTCCATCAGACATAAAGTTCACGTCTGCTGCAACAAATAAAACTTGAATACGTCAATATGAAATACGCCATGTAAAGACAAAAGCACTAACAGACATAAGCTTTTGCCAATACAAGGCGTTGTCTCACATATTTTTCTGAAGCCAAGGCGCAACTTTGGATTTGGGTATTTACCGTGTTTCTTGCTTATAGAAGCAGCAAAGGTGTACACAGCGCATGGCAATTTTCGGGCTAAAGCCGTTATTTGCTATTCCTCCACAAACTGCCTGATTCGTTGTTCTTCCGACAATTTGCATACGAGAAGCGAGTCGTCGTTTTCAGCGACAATGTAGCCGTCGAGTCCCTGCACGATGACCTTTTTCTCCTGTTTCGTGTGTATGATGCAGTTATGTGTGTCGTAGACATTGATGTCGCTGCCAATCATCGTGTTACCGTAGAGGTCGTGGTGGGTCTGCAATAGCAGTGAGGTCCACGTGCCAAGGTCGGTCCACCCGAAGTTGGCAGGACACACAAACACCTCTTCCGCCTTCTCCATCACGGCGTAATCGACAGATATATTCTCACATTCAGGATAGCGCATGTCAATGTATTCCTGCTCCTTCGGAGTGTCATAAATGTCGAGCATACTCTCGAAAATCTTGCTTATTGCAGGATTGTATACGCGAAAAGCGTTGACAATAGTAGACACGCTCCAAATGAAGATGCCGGCGTTCCAGAAATAGTTCTTGTGCTGTATGAACTCCTGAGCAGTCTGCATGTCGGGTTTCTCTCGGAAAGAGTCTATGCGGTAGATTTCCTTATTGCGTGGAGATGCTGTAGAGAGGTCGGCTTGGATGTAGCCATAGCCAGTCTCCGGACGCGTCGGTTTCATGCCGAGAGTAACGATGGCATCGGTTTCGGCAGTGAATTTCATGCACGACTTTATGATTCGCCTGAACTCCTCCACGTCTGTTATGAAATGGTCGCTCGGCGAAACGACGACATTTGCTTTTGCGTCTCTTGCCTTGATATGCCAGCTGACATAGGCAATACATGGCGCAGTGTTGCGGCGGCAAGGCTCAAGCAGAATGTTTCCTGAAGGTATTTCTGGGAGCTGCTTCTTTACGATGTCTGCATACTTTCGGTTGGTGACAATCCAAATGTTATCATTAGGGAAAATGCCTTTGAAGCGGTCGTATGTGAGTTGCAGCAGGGTTCTTCCCACTCCGAGAATGTCAATAAACTGCTTCGGACTATCCTCCGTGCTCATAGGCCAGAAGCGACTGCCTACGCCTCCTGCCATTATTACCAAATGATTTCTTTCGTGCGCCATAGTTCTGAAGTTTTGATTATATGCAAAGTTAAGTAAATTTTATCACTTTAAGGTTATTTTTCACGACAAATAATGCAATGTGCCACATGATAAAGCCCTAAAAGTCCAACAAAAGTTGTTGGGTCTGTTCTCCAGTGCTTTCGTTGCCATCTTGAGTGTTGCATGTTGGAGAATCGAAATCAAAGGGCAGCTGCAGGAATTTCGCAGAATTAATGTCAAGGCGATAGGCACCACGGCGGTCGCAATGGCACACTGGAGAATTCGGGTTGGCAGAATTCTTCAACAGCCATTTCTGCACATCACGATGAATGTCAGCAAACGTTTGTGTACAGAAAAGCGTATTGCATGAGTTATGCACATGCACGGCAATCTTCTGCACGGTAAGCCCCATGTCGCCAGCTTCATAAAGCACGCGCAAGATTTCCTTCTCGTAGTCCATCCGATGATTGTAAAAGCAGCCGGGAACGTTTTTGCGTTCCCTAACTCATTTGTTAGGATTAAAAAAAGGAGCTGTAACACATAAAGATATGTTTGCAGCTCCCTTTATTATTCAGTTGTGTATTGATTATGCCAAGGCGATGAGGTTGTTCTCGTTCTTCACCTTACCCTCCTTGAAGAGCCAGCCAATTCCGAGATAAACTTCCTCTTTGCTGATATTCGCAGCCTTTGCGATTTCAGCGATGCTCAACGGCTTCTCTGCAGCTGCCAGTGCCTGATAGACATCACCAGCACGGAAGCCTACACTTTCAGCGTTAACAGTAACAACTGCCTCAACCTTCTTTGTAGCAGTTCTTTTGGTAGCAGTTGTCTTTGCTACTCTCTTGGTAGCAGTTTTCTTTTCAGTTGCTTTCTTTTCTGTCATAATTCAGTATAAAATCATTAATAAGACTCCAACGTTCAACACGCTGGGCATTACTTGTATGCAAAATTAGTTAAATATTTCGCAACTTGATACTTTTCATACAAAAAAAGCCCGGAAATCCGGGCTTTTTATCTAAGTTTCTTATTTTTATTGACTTACATCAATTCATTTTACTTCTTTAGTCCTTCAAATCCACCTTCAACTGCAGCTCATCAAGCTGCTTCGGATCAAGGGCGGAAGGAGCGTCGAGCATGACGTCGCGTCCACTGTTGTTCTTCGGGAATGCGATGCAATCGCGTATGGAGTCGAGACCTGCCATGATCGACACGAAACGGTCGAGACCGAAGGCAAGACCAGCGTGAGGCGGTGCTCCGTACTTGAAGGCGTTAATAAGGAAGCCAAACTGTGCCATGGCTCTCTCTTCCGTAAATCCGAGTATGCCGAACATCTTCTCCTGAAGTTTGCTGTCGTGTATACGCAGACTGCCGCCGCCGACCTCGATGCCGTTGCACACGAAGTCGTAGGCCTTTGCACGCACCTGCTCCGGATGCTCGTCGAGCAATGGGATGTCGTCGGGGTTAGGCATAGTGAACGGGTGGTGGGTAGCCATGAGGCGCTGTTCCTCGTCGCTCCACTCAAAGAGCGGGAAGTCGATAATCCACAGACACTCGAACTTGTTCTTGTCGCGCAGTCCGAGGCGGTCGCCCATCTCAAGACGCAGCGAGCAGAGCTGCACACGTGTCTTGTTGGCATTGTCACCGGAGAGGATGAGCACGAGGTCGCCATCCTTGGCGCCAGTCTGCTCCTTCACCTTGGCGAGCACCTCAGGAGAGTAGAACTTGTCGATTGACGACTTCACGCTGCCGTCGGCGTTGAACTTGATGTAGACGAGTCCCTTGGCACCCACCTGCGGACGCTTCACGAAGTCGGTAAGCTGGTCGAGTTGCTTGCGCGTGTAGGAAGCGCAGCCAGGCACGCAGATGCCACCGATGTATTCAGCCTCGTTGAAGACGGAGAAGGAGCCTGTGCCTTTAAGTACATCCATCAGCTCCACAAACTCCATTCCGAAGCGCAAGTCGGGCTTGTCGCTACCGAAGCGACGCATAGCCTCATGCCAAGTCATCTGCTGGAGCTTTGCAGGCAATTCAACGCCGCGCACTTCCTTGAACAGATGGCGTGCCATGTCCTCGAAGAGATTGATGACGTCATCCTGATCAACGAATGACATCTCACAGTCGATCTGCGTAAACTCAGGCTGACGGTCGGCTCGAAGATCCTCGTCGCGGAAACACTTCGCAATCTGGAAGTAGCGGTCGAAGCCGCTGATCATGAGCAGCTGCTTTAAGGTCTGCGGACTCTGCGGCAGTGCGTAGAACTGTCCGGGGTTCATACGTGAAGGCACGACGAAGTCGCGTGCGCCCTCAGGCGTAGATCCGATGAGGATAGGCGTCTCCACCTCGATGAAGTTCTGTGCGTCGAGGAAGTTGCGGATAAGAATTGTCATGCGGTGGCGCAGCTCGAGATTCTTGCGCACTGACGGGCGTCGAAGGTCGAGATAGCGGTATTTCATGCGAATGTCGTCGCCTCCGTCGGTGTTGTCCTCGATGGTGAATGGAGGCGTTGCGCTCTCCGAAAGGATGTTGAGTTCCTTGGCGATAATCTCGATGTCGCCAGTGGGGAGGTTGGCGTTTTTGCTTTCACGCTCGTTGACCACGCCCTTCACCTGAATACAGTACTCACGTCCGAGTTTGCCAGCGCGTGCGCACAGGTCGCTGTCGTCAGAGTCGTTGAAAACAAGCTGTGTGATACCATAGCGGTCGCGGAGGTCGACAAATGTCATGCCGCCCATCTTTCGCGTGCGCTGTACCCATCCGGCGAGAGTCACTGTCTTGCCGTTGTCCGAGAGTCTTAGCTCTCCGCATGTGTTCGTTCTATACATTATAATATGTTTAAGTTTTATTCTTTTTTCTTCCGCGTCAGCCGCAATAGGCAGTCGCAGACTCCACTGCAAAGTTATAGTGTTTGCTCCAAATAGCCAAATTACTTGGCAAGAAATGTCATTACGGCCTTCATTACCTGCTGGCGTGAGCGCACATTGTTGATACATTCAAAGGGAAATCCCATCACAAACGTCTTGTAGCGATTGCCATCGTAGGCGACGGCGGCACTCGTGCCGTCGGCATAGCGCATGGCGCAGAAGGCATCGCCGTCGGCGTTGAGCACGTCGACGGACGTGGCTGCATAATGGCGGTCGTTGGGCTGGCGGATGATGTCGAAATTAATGCCGAGTCCGTCGATGATATTGTCGTTGCGGTTGGTGTTGGAGCCACTGCAGCGTAGCTTCAGAAGTGAGTCCATAAACTGCCTCTCGGCATCGAGCCGCATGTCGCTGCCAACGTATGCTCCACTGACGAGCAGTCGTCCGCCACGTGCCACGTGGTCCTGCAGCCGCTGCCGCAATAGCGAGGAGAACGTCTTGTAGCGCATGAGCGAGTAGCCGTCGTCCTTCTGCAATCCGAAGACGAGGTCGATGATGCGATAGCGTGATGCATCGAAGAGCTTGTTCTCGTAGGACTCAAGCGAGCAGCCCACAACGTTGTAGTTGCCAGCCTTGGCGATGTCCTCCACGTGAGCAACCGTCTCGTCCTGCTGCAATCCCATGACGAAAGAGCCAGCAAGCTCATTGCCGCAATAGCCCATGGCTCCGGGCCCCTCACTGCCCGCCTTACTGCGGTCGAAGCATGTCTGCTCCCCACTCCATCCGGCAGTAAGCCCGAGCGAGACGCCCATGTCGGCATTGAGGTCGAAGCCCTGCTGCGTACCGTTGTTGACGACAGCCGGCCCTGCAAGACGCTTAAAGCCGTTGACGACAAGCACGTCGGTAGCATTTGCCGACGCCGACATGCAAGCTGCGAGAGTTTCCGACGGGAAGCTCTCTCCGCCACGGTTGACGGCTGTGACGCGAAATCTGTAGACCACTCCCGGACGCGCGTCGAACGTGAAGGAGGGCGAGTTGACGAGTCTTCCGTTGTCGAATCCGCCCTTACCTTCCGCCACATAGACGTTGTACGCCGTAGGCACGGCAGTAGGCTCCAGCTTGTCCTTCACGGGCAGCCAAGAGAGTTGCAGACGTCCGTCGGCAGTGTGCACGATGCGGAAGTTGTCGACGGGCAGCGGCTGAACGACGCTCTGCCGTTGATGATTGCCGTTGACAAAGCGCAGTATGGTCTTGTAGAGGGAGCGTGCAAGGGCGAAACGGAAGTTAGGGTCGAGTCCTCGCCGCATATCGGAAAAGTTCTGATGCGACAGCGTTTCGATGATTGCCGACGGCACTTCCGGCTTGCGCGTCTCGCTATAGTTACGGTCGTAGATGTCGCGACGTGTCCACTTGCCGAACTGCGCCGAGAGGTCGCGTCTGAGTCCTGTGAGCAATGCGTCGGCGAAATCGCGCGACACTTGTCTTGAGATGCCGCTGTTGAGTCGTCCGTCGTTGAAGCCAGTGGTGCAGATTGACAGTGAGCCGACAATGGAGTCGTTCTCCGGACGATAGCCAGCGTCGCTATGGACAGCCAAGCTCAGCTCGAACGGCACGCCCTTTCCCTCAATGGAGGGCACGTAAGGAGAGCCGCCCGCGAGCCAGTTCACCATGTTTGAGCGCACGTTGATGTCATCCGAGTAGTCGTCGTTGCCGCCCTTGCCTCCGTAGACATCGTAGGGCGCGCCAGCCCACTGGGCACTGTAGCGTGCTCCCTCCAGGCAACGTGGCAGACCACTTGTCGCCCCGCCACGCTCTATGTTGCCCATGCCTCCGCCGAAGCGCACGGCGTCGGTAGTGACGACGCCACGCTCCGCAGAAGAGTTGGTTACGATGACGCGGTTGTCGGCAGAGTTGCCGTTGCCGAAATCGAACGTGCCGAGATACACCCACGTGCCGCCGCCCATCTGCTGATTGACGCGGAAGAGCGTGCGCTCGCCCTTGTGCACAACGATATACTGTGCGTCGGCGACGCTGTTGTCGAGCGTTTGGTAGCTGACGTACACGGCGTAGCGTCCTGCCTGCTCCAGCGTAGGCTGATAGGAAGCCCACGACTCAGCGCCTTTTTTCGTTGTGCGCACCATGCGTGCCGTGCCTTGTTCGAAGGGATTCTCCCCGTCGCGGTAGTTACCTCTATGGAAAGCGAAGCCTTTCAGCGGAGTTGTGCCCCATTTTTCACGCCCGTCGTCTTCGACGTATCCGCGCGAGTTGTCGTTGTCGACTATTGCCTCATGCTTCTGCCAGTCGCGCTCGCGCGGCGTGAACACCACGGCGCCGGCATTTTCAAGCATCGGTATAAGATAGGGCACGACGATGGTCTGCGTGAAGAGGTCTTCCGTTGTGCAGAAGAGATTGGGGCGCTGCCACTTCCAGCAGTTCTTCGAGGAATCGTAGTAGCGGCCATGCGACTGCCAGAGAGCCACGTGACGGTCGAACAGTCCGTGCGACACGAAGAACGGTCTCGACTCGTTCTCCACCCACGGTGCTCCGTCGTAGTCGATGCGTCCCCAGGCCCCTGGCAGATCCTCGCAGGAAGCCCCTGCCACGAGCTGCTCTATCGGCAGTCCGCAGCACTCAATAGTAAGCTTGTAGCGGTTGTAGGGTTTCGGGAGCGACTTGGCAAGACGCTTGTAATAGAAGCGGACGCTTTCCTTCGTGAAATTCTGCGTGGCGAACGACTGGCTTGCGACAAGCTTCAGCTGCCTGCCGGCGTCGTCGATGCTGTAGGTCTCCACGAAAGGTTGCATCGTGTAGACAACGTTTTTCGCCTTGTTTTGAAGAAGGAAAATCTTTATTTGCGTCTCCGCCTTCGCCCTTGCATTATGACTCTTGCTGCCCGCCAAGGCTGTCGTCGAGGAAAGCGCAAGCGTGCAGAGAGCAACGGACAAAAATAAATTTCTCATCAATTTTTTAGATTTCTCCGACGGAGAACAATTCCGGGCGTTTGCCCTTAAAGTCCTTGTAATAAGTTTTTATAGTTTTCATGTCGGTCTCCACGTCGCCCGACGGCACGAGCGTTTTCCGGCAGACGATGCGGCGATGCTCATAGTCGAGGGCATAAAGGAGAATCGGCAGCTGTGCCTTGAGGGCAATGAAATAAAAGCCCTTTTTCCATTCCGTGTTGAGCGAGCGCGTGCCTTCCGGCGTCACGCAGAGGCGGAAATGCAGTTCCTTGCGTGCTGCCGACGCCATGGCGTCGGTCATGCTGGTGTGTTTGGAGCGGTTGACGGGTATGCCTCCGATGTGGCGAAACCATACGCCGAGTGGCCAAAAGAACCATTCTTTCTTCATGAGGAAGTTGATGCGCATACCCTCGGCGCGCGAATAAAGAAGTCCGATGATGAAGTCCCAGTTGCTGGTGTGTGGGGCAAGACACAGTATATACTTATCGGGGTGGTCCACATCAATGTCCGTGGTCCACCCCATATTTTTGTACAGAATTGTCTTGCAAAGCTTTTGCAAAAAAGTCATGTTGTGTATTTCTTTCCTTAAGATGTGTACGGATGGTCTTCAGCGACTATCCGATGCTGGCTATCTGGTCAATGATTTCAGACGCCTGTTTGTTGAAGTTGACGGCAAGATCCTTGAAGAAGCGTTTCGGTGCGAGTCCGGGTTCTATGTGTGACACACGGCGCACGTAGTCGCTATGGATGACAAGGATGGAAGCAAGCAGAGCCTTGACGTTCTCATCGTTTTCTTTCGAACTGTAGACAGAAGCGGCGACAACCTCAGAGAGGAGCTCGCTGCACACGTAGTTGATATTGCGCTTTAAATCACGTTTGTTAGCCATAATGGATAAATATTTCTTGATTAACAATTGTTTTTGTCATGCCAAAGATATGAAAAAAAAATATACGAGGCAAGCATTAGCCATAAAAAATGTGCTTGCGGCACGATTTCTTTTCATTTTTTTCAGTATGTCGTGGAAAAAGAGTATTTTTGCAGTGCATAAACATAGGGCTTTATCAGCCAAAGGAAAGACTTTATTTACATAACATACATTTTTAATATTTAGAATCACATGGAAATTAGTGCATTGCAGATTGCAAGAGCTGCTTATCAGCCCAAATTGCCTAAAGCTCTCCAGGGTCCGGTGAAGGCCGTTGAGGGCGAGGCTACCCAGTCAGTAGGTAACCAGGAAGAGATCAAGGCTTTGTTCCCCAACACATACGGAATGCCTGTCATCACTTTCGAGGCTGGCGAGAAAAAGGAGCTTCCTTCATTCAACGTAGGTGTAATCCTCTCTGGCGGTCAGGCTCCTGGCGGCCACAACGTTATCTCTGGTCTTTTCGACGGCGTTAAGTCGTTGAACCCCAACAACAAGCTCTATGGCTTCATCCTCGGCCCTGGTGGCTTGGTTGACCACAAGTACATCGAGATTACTCCGGAGCTCATGGACCAGTACCGCAACACCGGTGGTTTCGACATCATCGGTTCTGGCCGTACAAAGCTTGAGAAGGAAGACCAGTTTGAGAAGGGCATCGAGATTCTCCGCGAGCTTGGCATCAAGGCTCTCGTAATCATCGGCGGCGACGACTCCAACACCAACGCTTGCGTGCTCGCCGAGTACTACGCAGCAAAGAAGTATGGCGTTCAGGTTATCGGCTGCCCGAAGACCATCGACGGCGACCTCAAGAACGAGCAGATCGAGACTTCATTCGGTTTCGACACAGCCACGAAGACCTACTCTGAGCTTATCGGCAACATCGAGCGCGACTGCAACTCAGCACGCAAGTACTGGCACTTCATCAAGCTCATGGGCCGTTCAGCATCTCACATCGCCCTTGAGTGCGCTCTCCAGACTCAGCCAAACATCTGCCTCGTGTCAGAGGAGATTGAGGCTAAGGAGCAGTCGCTCGACGACGTTGTGACATACATCGCCAACGTTGTGGCTTCTCGCGCTGCCGAGGGCAACAACTTCGGTACAGTCCTCATCCCTGAGGGTCTCATCGAGTTCATCCCTGCCATCAAGAAGCTCATCGCCGAGCTCAACGAGGTTCTGACCGACCCGAAGACTGGCGAGTCTCGCGAGTTCGCAAACGCCGAGGAGCAGATTGCATTCGTGAAGGGTGCCATCGCCAAGGAGAACCTTGCCATCCTCGAGTCGCTTCCTGAGGACGTTGCACGCCAGCTCTGCCTCGACCGCGACCCGCACGGAAACGTTCAGGTTTCGCTCATCGAGACTGAGAAGCTTCTCTCCCGCATGGTTGCAAAGAAGCTCGCCGCTTGGAAGGCAGAGGGCAAGTACAACGGCAAGTTCGCCGCTCAGCACCACTTCTTCGGCTACGAGGGCCGCTGCGCAGCTCCGTCCAACTACGACGCTGACTACTGCTACTCTCTCGGCTACAACGCTTCTCGCCTCATCGCCAACGGCAAGACTGGCTACATGTCTATCATCAAGAACACTACAGCTCCTGCCGCAGAGTGGATCGCAGGTGGTGTGCCTATCACAATGATGATGAACATCGAGCGCCGTAACGGTGCCAACAAGCCGGTTATCCGCAAGGCTCTCGTAGAGCTCGACGGTGCTCCGTTCAAGTTCTTCGCTGCTCACCGCGAGGAATGGGCAAAGAACACTTGCTACGTTTATCCTGGTCCTATCCAGTACTGGGGTCCGAGCGAGGTTTGCGACCAGACCACAAAGACTCTGAAGCTCGAGCAGAGCAAATAATGGCATAACGTCTAAATGACGCTTCACGGAAGAGGATGTGTCAAAATGGAGTTTCCTTTTTAACTTCCTTTTGACACACCCTCTTCTTTTTTTTAACGCACAACACATGACAACCCGCAAAACAACCCGCAAACGCCGCACATCAAGCAAGAAAAACCGACAGTCGGCCTTCGTAGCTTTCTGCTCGCGCAATCCGCGTGCAGTATGGTGGACGAGTGCCGCCGTGGCTGTGTGCCTGTACGTATGGCTTTTCTACACGTTCTTCGTCAGCCCTACGGGATTCAGATGGCGCGCGCTCTTCGGCGACGCCAACTACCCTGCCGGCTACGAGATTCATGGCATCGACATCTCCCACTATCAGGGCGACATCGACTGGGACAAGTTGCGCGACAGCGAGATTGAGGGCTATCCCCTACGCTTTGTCATGATAAAGTCGACGGAAGGCTCGTCGCGAATGGACGACAAGTTCCGCGACAATTTCCATCAGGCTCGCGAGCACGGACTGCTGCGCGGTGCCTACCATTTCTGGAGCAACAAGTCGTCGGCACGCGACCAAGCCTACTACTTCCTCAAGCAGGTGCATCTTGAGGACGGCGACCTCCCGCCGGTGCTCGACGTGGAGCACAAGCCGAAGGATCGCTCCGTGGAGGACTTCCAGCGCGACGTGCTGACATGGCTTCACATCGTGGAAGACAAGTACCACGTGAAGCCTATCATCTACACTTATTACAAATTCAAGGAAAAATATCTGAACGCTCCCGTCTTCGACGACTATCCCTACTGGATAGCCCACTACTACGTGGAGAAAGTGGAATACAAGGGGGCATGGATGTTCTGGCAGCACACCGACGTCGGACAACTGCCCGGCATACACGGCTACGTCGACTTCAACGTCTTCAACGGCTCCTTCTACGCCATGAAGAAAATGACGATTGGCAATCAGGAATAAGGGGGCTTCTCGTAAAGCGGCACTTTAGACATGCTAAAGCGGCACTTCAGACACACAAAAGCGGCACTTTAGCATGACTAAAGTGCCGCTTTATCTTTTCTCTATTCGGCTTTTACCTTTCTAATTGATTTTCAAGCAATTACCCAAGCGCCACTGACGCCCATTCCTCGTCCGTCACGACGTCAACGACATGCAAGCCATACTGCGACGCGGCTTGCTCTATCACGGGCACATCGCTCTCGTAGAATCCGCTGAGGATGAGGCGCGCGCCAGGCGCCATGTGGCTTGCGAAGGCTCCCATGTCGGCGACGAGGATGTTGCGGTTGATATTGGCTATCACGACATCAAACCTGTCGCCTACGGAAGAGAGTACTGTGGCGTCACCGAGCAGCACGCTCATGTTGCCGACGCCGTTGAGCGTGGCGTTGTGGCGGGCGTTGTCGGCGCTCCATTCGTCGATGTCGTAGCCGAGCACTTGCTCCGCGCCGAACAGCGAGGCGGCGATGCCGAGGATGCCAGTGCCGCAACCGCAGTCGAGCACCTTCTTGCCATGAAGATTCATGGCGAGAAGGCGGCGGAGTATCATGCGCGTTGTCTGATGGGTGCCCGTGCCGAAAGCGTTGCGTGCCTCGATGAAGATGCGCGTCACGCCGTCGTCGCCAGCAAAGGCAGAGCGGTCGGTGTGCTTGGCGTCGTAGACGACAAGCCGGTCGCCGACGCCTATCGGCTCAAAGCCTTCCTCTTCCCAGCCTTGATTCCAGTCCTGGTCGGGCACTTCCTCCACGTCGTACTCCACGCTCACGCCATCGGGCAAATAGTCGGCGATGGCGGCGTCGAGCGCTGGCTTGTCGAAGAGCGGGCGCTGCACGTAGCCAAGCAGTCCGTCGTCGGTGTCCTCAAACGCCTCAAAGCCAGCCTCGCAGGCGGCTGCGGAAAGAAGCTCGCGCGAGGTCTGAAGGAGGTCGGCTTCACACGCGAGCTTGAATTTTGCAACAAAGTATTTCATTCTTTTTATTCTATTGTCTGTTTGTTCCTAATCAGCATTATTCGTACACCTCGTCGATGCTTAACCCGTCGTCGCCGCCGTCGCCGCTTTCTCCTGCACACGGATTGTAGCCCTCCGGCAGGTCAAACTTCGCGTTGGGGTCGTAGGGAAGGCTGCGGTCGCGATAGACCTTCTTCATGAAGTAGGCCCAGATGGGGAGAGCCATGGTTGCACCCTGACCCATGCGCATCGTGTCGAAGTGGATGTCGCGGTCCTCGCCGCCCACCCAGCATCCGCTGACGAGCTGTGGCGTGAAGCCCATGAACCATGCGTCGCTGTTGCGGTTGGTAGTACCGGTCTTGGCGCCAATCTCGCCCGTAAAGTTGTATTTGTAGCGCAGGCGTCCAGCCGTGCCGCCGTCAACGACGCCCATGAGTTCCACGAGCATCTTGTAGGCGCTCTCCGAACTTATCACCTCGTTCATTCGCGGCTGGAAAGTGGCGATGACGTTGCCTTCATTGTCCTCTATGCGACTGACGAAAAGCGGCGCTGTGCGTATGCCGTGGTTGGCAAACGTCGTGTAGGCGCTGACCATCTCTGCCACCGACACCTCACACGGACCCAGACAGAGTGCCATGGAGGCATGTATGTCGGGGTTGTTGATGCCGTAGTCGTGGAGCAGCTGCACGAACTGCTGCGGGTTGAGCTTGCTCATAAGATAAGCCGACACCCAGTTGCTCGACTGCGCCAGTCCCCACTTCAGCGTCACCATCTGTCCGGCACGGCTATGATTGGCATTGCGCGGCGTCCATGGCTGTCCTGCCACCATGTACGTACGCTGCACATTGGGCGCCATGTCGCACGGCGAGAATCCGTTCTCCATGGCGAGGGAGTAGAGGAAGGGCTTTATCGTGGAGCCGACCTGGCGGCGTCCACCCGTCACCATGTCGTACATGAAGTGTGAGTAGTCGAGTCCTCCGACGTATGCCTTGACGGCACCGGTCTTCGGGTCCATGCTCATGAATCCGGCACGCAGGAACGACTTGACGTAGCGTATGCTGTCGAGCGGTGTCATCGTCGTGTCGAGGTCGCCGTGGTAGGTGAAGAGCGTCATGTCGGTGGGCGTGTGGAAGGAGCGGTGTATCTCCTCGTCGGAGGCGCCGGATGCCTTCAGAACGCGATAGCGCTCGCTCTGCATTACGGCGCGGCTCATAATCTGGTCTACCTGCTTCTTCGTGAGGTCGGAGGTGAAGGGGGCGTTGGGCTTGCCCTTCTTCTCCTTGAAGAACTCAGGCTGCAGATAGCGTGCCACGTGGCCGTAGACGGCTTCCTCGGCGTAGCGCTGCATACGAGAGTCGATTGTCGTGTACACCTTCAGTCCGTCGGCGTTGAGGTTGTAGGGCGAGCCGTCCTTCTTGAAGTTCTTGTTGCACCATCCGTAGAGCGGATCGCTCACCCATGCTATGGAGTCGAGCACGTATTGACGATGGTTCCATGACGGATATTTCGACTCTTCCGGACGCTCCGCCGACATATACATACGGAGGAACTCGCGCAGGTAGGGCGCCGTGCCGTCCTTGTGGTCGGTGCGATGGAAATTGAGCGTCAGGGGTGAGCTGGCGTGGCTGGCGTATTCAGAGTCAGTGATGTAGCCCGCCTTGCGCATCTGATCGAGCACTACGTTGCGGCGTTCGCGGCAGCGGTCGGGATAGCGCACCGGATTGAAGAGTGAGGGATTTTTACAGAGTCCGACAAGAGTCGCCGCCTCCTCAATGGTGAGGTCGCGCGGCTCCTTGTTGAAATAGGTGTTGGAGGCGGTCTTTATGCCTACTGCATTGTGGAGGAAGTCGAAGTAGTTGAGATAGAGGGCTATTATCTCCTCCTTGGTGTAGTTGCGCTCAAGCTTTACGGCAATCACCCATTCTATCGGCTTCTGAAGCAAGCGCTGCACGGTGCTCTTTGCCGTCTCCGAATAGAGCTGCTTGGCGAGCTGCTGCGTGATGGTGGAGCCGCCGCCTGCCGATGCCTGTCCGAGCAGTCCTCGCTTTATGATGGCACGCCCGAGGGCAATGAAGTCCACGCCGGAATGGTCGTAGAAGCGGGCGTCCTCCGTGGCGACAAGCGCCTGCACGAGATAGGGCGACATGTTGCTGTAAGGCACGCAGATGCGATTCTCACGGTTGAAGTTCCACGTGCCGATGACCTTTCCGTCGGCACTGTAAATCTGTGTGGCGAAGCGGTTGATGGGATTTTGTAGGTCTTCCACGGGGGGCATATAGCCAATCCATCCGTTCCAAATGGCAGTGAACGCCACGACCGACAACAGCAACACGCCGACAAGTGCTGTCCACAAGAAATGTATGAATGTTCTTCTCATTGACTTGAGTACTTTGCTTTGCTTATTTTACACCTATTTATATAATATATACATAAGTTGCCGCAAGGAAATAGTGGTTCCAATTGGCAAACAGCTACAAAGGTAAAGCAAAAAATTGAAATTGAAGAAAAAGACGCAACAAAAGCCTAAAATTTCCACTCCAAACGAATGTCTATATCAAAAAATATGCTTACCTTAGCGACGAATAAGGAATAACCATAAATTCTAAAAAACAAATGAGACACGATTTTGTAACAATCGCCGACCTTTCGAAGGAGAAAATAATGTATCTCCTCGAAATGGCGAAGGAAATGGAAAAGCACCCTAACAGGGAACTCCTGAAAGGCAAAGTGGTAGCAACACTCTTTTTCGAGCCGTCCACACGCACACGCCTGAGCTTCGAGACAGCAGCCAACCGTCTCGGCGCACGCGTCATCGGATTCTCGGACGCCAAGGCAACGAGTGTTTCTAAGGGCGAAACACTAAAGGACACGGTGCTCATGGTGAGCAACTACGCCGATGTCATCGTCATGCGCCACTACGTGGAGGGTGCAGCCCAATATGCCAGCGAGGTGGCCCCGGTGCCTATCGTCAACGCTGGCGACGGTGCACACATGCACCCTTCCCAGTGTCTCCTCGACCTCTACTCCATCTACAAGACCCAGGGCACGCTCGACAATCTCAACATCTATCTTGTCGGCGACCTCAAATATGGTCGCACCGTACATTCGCTCATCACAGCAATGCGCCACTTCAACCCCACCTTCCACTTCATCGCGCCGAAGGAGCTCGCCATGCCGGAAGAGTACAAACTCTATTGCCGCAACCACGGCATAAAGTTTGAGGAGCACACGGAGTTCAACGAGGACGTCATAGCCAACGCCGACATCCTCTACATGACGCGAGTGCAGAAGGAACGCTTCTCCGACCTCATGGAATACGAGCGCGTGAAGAACGTCTACATTCTCAAACGCTCCATGCTCTCCAAGGCTAAGCCCAACATGAAAATCATGCACCCGCTGCCACGCGTCAACGAAATCGCCTACGACGTGGACGAAAGCTCACACGCCTACTACATACAGCAGGCCGGCAACGGACTCTTCGCACGCGAGGCCATCTTCTGCGACGTGCTCGGCATAACGCTCGATGACGTGCGCGCCGACAAGACTATCATAGAATGACGACAATTGTTAAGGCTGAACGTGGCTACACGCCACGTCTTAACATTTCACACTTCACACTAAACATCCAAACAAAACAATGAACAACAATAAGACAGAACGTCAGGTGGCTGCCATTAAGAACGGTACTGTCATCGACCATATACCGGCTGAGAAGACCTACCAGGTCGTTAGCCTGCTCCAACTCCAAAACCTCAACACACCAGTAACAATCGGCTACAACTACCCGTCGAAGAAGATCGGACGCAAGGGCATCATCAAGGTGTCGGACAAGTTCTTCACCGATGAGGAAATCTCACGCCTCTCCGTCGTTGCGCCCAACGTCGTGCTAAACGTCATTCACGACTACGAGGTTGTGGAGAAGAAACCCGTCGTTACGCCCGACGAACTGCGCGGCATCGTGAAATGCAACAACCCGAAGTGCATCACCAACAACGAACCGATGCAGACCGTCTTCAACGTTGTCGACAAGGTGCACGGCATCCTCAAATGCCACTACTGCGACAAGGAGCAGAACATCAACAACGTGGAGCTGGTTTGAAAAAATTTCAGCGCAAGAACAAAAAAAAGAACAATCTCTAACCAGATAAGCTTATGAAAAGAGACCAAGCCATTTTCGATCTCATTGAGAAAGAACACCAAAGACAGTTGAAAGGCATTGAGCTGATTGCCTCGGAGAACTTCGTCAGCGACGAGGTGATGGAGGCTATGGGCTCCTACCTTACCAACAAGTATGCCGAGGGCTACCCCGGCAAACGCTACTACGGCGGTTGCCAGGTGGTGGACGAAGTGGAGACACTCGCCATCGAGAGAGCAAAGAAACTCTTCGGCGCTGAATACGCAAACGTACAGCCCCACTCGGGAGCGCAGGCCAATGCCGCCGTGCTGCTTGCCGTGCTGAAACCAGGCGACACGTTCCTCGGACTCAACCTCGCCCATGGCGGCCATCTCTCACACGGATCTGCCGTCAACACGTCGGGCATTCTCTACCATGCCATCGGCTATGACCTCGACAAGGAGACGGGACGCGTCAACTACGACCAAATGGAGCAGCTCGCCATTGAGAACAAGCCAAAGCTAATCATCGGCGGCGGCTCTGCCTATAGCCGCGAATGGGACTACAAACGCATGCGCGAGATTGCCGACAAGGTGGGCGCATTGCTTATGATTGACATGGCACATCCTGCCGGACTTATCGCTGCCGGACTGCTCGACAACCCCGTGAAATATGCACACATCGTAACCTCTACAACTCACAAGACTCTGCGCGGACCGAGAGGCGGACTTATTCTCATGGGCAAGGACTTCGAGAATCCTTGGGGACTGAAAACACCGAAGGGCGTCACGAAGATGATGAGCCAACTGCTCAACTCCGCTGTCTTCCCCGGACAGCAGGGCGGACCGTTGGAACACGTCATTGCTGCCAAGGCCGTGGCATTCGGAGAGGCGTTGCAGCCTGAGTTCAAGGAATGGGCAAAGCAGGTGCAGAAGAATGCACGCGTACTTGCCGACGAACTTATGAAGCGTGGCTTCACCATCGTAAGCGGTGGCACCGACAACCACTCCATGCTCGTCGACCTGCGCTCAAAATACCCTGACCTCACGGGAAAGGTGGCAGAGAACGCACTTGTTGCCGCCGACATCACGGTAAACAAGAATATGGTGCCCTACGACACACGCAGCGCATTCCAAACCTCCGGAATCCGACTCGGCACTCCTGCCATCACGACGCGCGGAGCTAAGGAAGACCTCATGGTGCTCATAGCGCAACTCATTGAGGAAGTGCTCGACAATCCGGAAAACGAAGAAACCATCGCACACGTACGCGCCAAGGTCAACGACACAATGAAAGACTATCCCCTTTTCGCTTATTAAACACAAGCGACGGAAGACAACAGCCTATAAAAAAGCAACAGCATGGCGTGGCGAGAGCCACGCCATGCCTAACACACTACAAAGCCTATGATACAGATTATATTAGTGGCACTGATACTATTGTTGTCGGTTGGCTACGCTATATTACGCATACGCAACGCAGTCAACGATGCACAAAGCGGATGTTACGGCTGCAAGGGTTGCGCCTTGAAGGAGCAAATACAAAAAAATAGGTTACGAAAGAAAATTTCAACACAAGAAGAAAACATCCACAATTGCAGCAATTATCAAAAAGAATAGGATAAATAGAATAAAAACTAAAAAAAGTTGGAAAAACATTTGGTACTTTCGCAGATTATGTCTACCTTTGCACTCGCAAATAAGCAAACAACGAGTTGGTACCTTGGCCGATCGGTTAGGTAACGGTCTGCAAAACCGTGTAGAGCAGTTCGACTCTGCTAGGTACCTCAAGAAAGTGAAACATTCATCCGAGTGTTTCACTTTTTTCGTTTATGCTCATTCCATATACACATTCTATATTCACGGCAATATATATACCATATATATAAACGTGCCGCATATACACACAACAAGAACAACAGCAAGAAAATGAAGCTACACAAACTTTTCCTTTCTGCCGCCATCGCAGCCTCTTCCCTACTCTGCGCTTGCACGGGAGCCACGCCACGCCATGACAGTGACTCCGCCGGCGACACAATAAAATTTAAATATGCCGAACATATCAACATCGTGAAGCACGACGGCTACACCACCGTCACACTCGACAACCCATGGAAACCGGGCACAACGCTCCACACTTACATTCTCGTCGCACGCGCCGACTCTGCGTCACAACATAACCTTCCTGAAGGTACGATAGTCTACACACCAGTAAACAGAACCGTCGTAGCTACGTCGCCCCATTGCCGCTTACTGCTTACGCTCGGCGCAGGAGCAAGCGTAAAGGGCATGTGTGACATGCAGTACATCACGTCGCCACAGCTCAAACAGCTGGCAAAAAACAATGCTGTTGCCGACTGCGGTAGCAGCATGAATCTGTCGATAGAGAAAATCGCCGCCTGCCAACCACAGGCCATTCTTGTATCGCCGTTTGAAGGCAGCAGCTACAGCCAGCTTGAGAATATGGGCACGCCTGTTATTGAGTGTGCCGACTATATGGAGACGTCAGCCCTCGGACGCGCCGAATGGATGCGCTTCTACGGAATGCTTGTCGGCAAGGAAGCTGCAGCCGACTCCATTTTTGCCATGGTGGACAGCGCTTACTGCTCCATCGCCTCAACGGCAAAACGCTTGAAGCCTCAACCGAAAGTGATGACGGAACGCGTCACGAGTGGCGTCTGGTACTGCCCCGGAGGCAAAAGCTCCATGGCTCGCCTCATAGCCGACGCAGGAGGCAGATACGCCTTTGACGACGACAAACATAGCGGCTCGCTCAATCTGTCGCCGGAAAAAGCTATAGAACGTGCAGCTGCGGCCGACTTTTGGCTGTTCGTCTACTATGGCGCCACGCCGCTCACACGCGATCAACTGCTGACGGAATACAAAGGCTATGGACTTATGAAGGCGTTCAAGGACGGCAACATATATGAATGTAACGGCAAATTGACGCCTTACTTTGAAGAAATATCCTTCCGCCCCGACCTACTCCTCGCTGAACTTGCCGCTATCTTCCATCCCGACATCTTCAATGCACATAAAAGACTCTACTACTTCAAAGAAAACGAACAAAAATAAAACATTTGAAAGTTTTTCAAGAAAAAAGTCGGAAAAGATTTGGCAGTATGGAAAATTATGGCTACCTTTGCACTCGCAATTAAGAAACAGTGCTCCGGTTAAACTTTAATCGTATGGAAGTTTGGGTGAGTGGCTGAAACCAGTAGTTTGCTAAACTGCCGTACGGGTAACCGTACCGGGGGTTCGAATCCCCCAGCTTCCGCTGTTTTCTTGAAAGCATCAATTTGATGGTGGATTCATCTAATGGTTAGGATACAAGATTCTCAATCTTGGCATAGGGGTTCGATTCCCCTATCCACTACGTAAAAACGACAAGCCTTTAGCAAAGCTTGCCTTTTTTATGGAAAACAAGTTGAGACAATTTAATGATGGTGGATTCATCTAATGGTTAGGATACAAGATTCTCAATCTTGGCATAGGGGTTCGATTCCCCTATCCACTACATAAAAGCAAGTCATTCTTTTGACTTGCTTTTTTTGTTTTTCCAACACCCGAAAGACATTCCCAAAAAACTGTAGTATGAATCAAACAACAGCATGAGGATGTGTCAAAATGCAAGATCGCAACTTCATCCGTAGCGAGTTTTGACACACCCTCATTGCCGATTGTTTATATGTTCTCTATGTCCTGCTTCACGTTACTGCGTATTTTTGCCAGATAAGCCTTCATGCCAGCCGCGTCTTTCTTTTCTATAATGTTGAGAAGAGCACCGAGCTCGTCGCGTATCTGCTCAACCTGTGCCGTCGTGTATGGATTGAAAAGTATTTCCTGAAGCAGATAGTCGTCCTCGTTAAGCACTCCCTTTGCTATGCGCAGATGACGCTTGAAGGTCGTGCCCGGTGCGTCCTGATGCTTCATGACGGCAGAGAAGACAAACGTGCTGACGAATGGCGTACTCAGTGAGTAGGCAACAGTCTTGTCATGTTCCTCAAACGTATATTCATAAATATTAAGTCCAAGTCGCTGATAGAGGTCCTTGAAGAATATGCGTCCCATATAGTCGCCCTCACTGATGATGATGGCATTCTCCTCTGATAGCTGTCCGAGATTGGCAAACGTCGGACCAAACATCGGGTGGGTGGACACGTAAGGATGTCCACTCTGCTCATAGAATGCTTTCAGATTTGTCTTCACGGATGAGATGTCGCTTATGATACAGTCGTCTGGCAACACTGGCAACACTTCCTTAAAGGCTGAGACGGTGTACTTCAGCGTGACGGCATTGATGACGAGCTGTGGCTGAAAGTCGCGTATCTCGTCAAGCGTAGTGAACCGTTGACAATTGTACGTGAAGCGCATCCTGCGTGGGTCTTTCTCGTATACGGCTGTCTCATGGTCGAAACTGAGCACGTCAAGAAAGAAACTTCCCATCTTACCTGCGCCAAGAACTAATATTTTCATAAGAATTACGAATTAAGAATTACGAATTACGAGTTTGGAGTTACGAATTTGGAATTACGAGTTTGGAGTTAGGAATTCTCAAAACTCAAGAACTCACTTTTGGTTGATAATCTCCATTTGCTGACGTACCGACTCCTCATGTATATGCTCGAATATCTCCTTCACGAAGTCGGAGTCCATGCCGCAAAGCGAACCTTGCGCTCCGCGCTTGTCAAGGATTTCGTTGTAGCGTCCTGTCTGCAAGACAGTCATGTTGTGCTCCTTCTTATAGTTGCCAATCTCGCGGCAAACGCGCATACGGTTGGCGAGCACTTCCATCAACTGGTTGTCGAGGTCGTCAATCTGCTTGCGCAAGGCGTGGATGCCCTCCGTTGAGAGTTTCTCGTCGCGAATGACGAGAAGACTGAGAATGTAGTCGAGCACGTCGGGAGTCACCTGCTGCTTGGCGTCGCTCCATGCCTCGTCGGGAGCGCAATGACTCTCGACAATGAGTCCGTCGAAGCCCAAATCCATTGCCTGCTGACACAAGGGAGCAACAAGTTCACGGCGTCCACCGATGTGGCTTGGGTCGCAGATTATCGGCAGTTCAGGGATGCGGCGGCGCAGCTCGATAGGAATCTGCCACATCGGCGAGTTGCGGTAGATTTTCTTGTCGTAGCTTGAGAAGCCACGGTGTATGGCAGCAAGGCGTTTCACGCCTGCCTGGTTGATACGCTCCATAGCGCCAATCCACAGTTCGAGGTCGGGATTGACAGGGTTCTTGACAAACACCGGCACGTCGACGCCCTTGAGACTGTCGGCAATGGCCTGCATGGCAAACGGATTGGCAGACGTGCGCGCACCAATCCACAGAATGTCGATGCCATACTTCAACGCCAACTCCACGTGCTCCGGAGTTGCCACTTCTGTAGCCACGAGCATTCCTGTCTCCTCCTTCACACGCTTCATCCACGGCAGCGCCGTCTCGCCGTTGCCCTCGAAACCACCCGGTTTGGTACGCGGTTTCCAAACACCGGCACGGAACATGTGGCAACCGCGTGAAGCAAGTTGCAAAGCGGTGGTCATCACCTGTTCTTCAGTTTCAGCCGAACACGGTCCGGCTATCACAAACGGGCGGTTGTCCTCACCCGGAATATTCAATGATTGCAATTCTAAGCTCATATCAATATATTTTTTTATTCTTTATTCTGTCATAAATCTATTTTTCGCCAATGCAGTCGAAGTCGAACCTTACCATTCGAGAGCCTCTATTCTCTTCTGCGCCTCCCGAATTTTGTCGTCCTTTGCGCAAAGGCTTATGCGGATGTAGCGTTGCCCGTTCGAGCCGAAGATGAAGCCAGGCGTGATGAACACACGTGCCTCATGCAGCACACGCTCCGTCAGTTGCTCACAGTCGCTGTATTTGTCGGGGATGCGTCCCCATAGGAACATTCCAACCTGCTGCGGATCGTAGGTGCAACCAAGTGTCTTCATTATATTCTCCGCAATGTCGCGGCGTCGGCGGTAGGTCGTGACGTTGGCCTCATGATGCCACTCAGGGGAGTTGGTCGTAAGTGCCTCAGCAGCGGCAAGCTGTATGCCACGGAATGTGCCGGAGTCGATGTTGCTCTTTATCTTCAGTATCCATGAGATAAAGGTAGGATTACTGATACACATTCCAACGCGCCATCCCGGCATGTTATGGCTCTTCGACATGGAGTTGAACTCTATGCAGCAATCCTTCGCTCCTGGCACTTGGAGCAGCGACATCGGATTGTCGTTGAGGATGAATGAGTAGGGATTGTCATTGACTACTACTATGTTGTGCTTCTTGGCGAAGGCAACAAGACGTTCATAAGTCTCGCGCCGCGCGTTGCCACCAGTCGGCATGTTGGGATAGTTCGTCCACATCAGCCGCACACGGGAGAGATCCATGCTCTCCAGCTCATCAAAGTCGGGCTGCCATCCGCTTTCCTCCCTAAGGTTGTAGTTGACAACTTCCGCACCGAGGATTTTGCTCAGCGACGTATAGGTTGGATAGCCAGGGTTGGGCACAAGCACCTGGTCGCCAGGATTGACGAACGCCAGCGTGACATGAAGGATGCCCTCCTTCGAGCCAATGAGCGGAAGCACCTCTTTGGCGGCGTCAACATCCACTCCATACCAACGCTTGTAAAACTCCGCCATAGCCTGGCGGAGTTCCGGCGTGCCCATTGTTGGCTGATAACCATGCGCCTCAGAGCTTGCCGCCACGTCGCAAAGGCGATCAATGGTTTGCTTTGACGGTGGCATATCCGGTGAGCCAATAGCGAGAGAGATGATGTCCTTTCCCTCGGCATTAAGTTGCGCAACCTCCTTAAGCTTCCGTGAGAAATAGTATTCCTGCACAAGAGAGAGGCGCGAAGCGGGGCGTATTGTTGTACTCGATGTAGACAAATCCATATTTAAAATATTTAAATTCCTAATTCATAATTCCCAATCACGGGGCGCTACCCCGAATAATTCCAAATTCAAAATTCCTAATCGCAGGGCGCTGCCAAGAATAATTCAAAATTCCAAATTCTTAATCGCAGGGCGCTGCCAAGAATAATTCAAAATTCCAAAT
>DLKG01000043.1:0-6688 GCA_002490315.1 Prevotella sp. UBA7594
AAATTTTAACGAACTATTGTAGTATACATTCCTATATTATTGGGGTGGTGGGGTGTGATGGCTTGTGATGAGGGGTGTGATATAGTAGGGGTGTGATTAGAGAATGAAGCGGTTGTCTCCTGTCCGCCGACGATTTATTACGTCGGATTATAGACGAGGATTGTCGGCGGACGGAAGACTGCCGCTAAATGTGATGTGGATTGTTGGCGGACGGGAGTCTGCCACTCCATGTGATGTGAATTGTCGGCTGACGGGAATCAGCCGCTCCAATATTATTCAAGTTCGATGATGCGCTTCTCCCACGGAGTGAGGGTAGCGTTAGCCTTGATTTCTTCAGGATCGGAAACAGAAATTACGATGTCGTACTCGTAGCCTTCCTGCCAAGCCTCGTCGGCGTGATTCTTGAATGACGGGTACACTTCGTACTGTGCCGACTTGTATACTACCTGAGGATTGTCGTCGTCCATGAAGTAGTCAACACGCAGACGGAAGACGCCCTTGTTGGCGAGCTGCTCGTTCTCAGTGTTGAGATAGCCGTTGTCAACATAAGAGCCATCCTGGTTCTTCGTTGGCACAGGAATGAGGAAACCGTCGCCATAAGAAACTGTGTCTTTCGCGCCGAGCACGATGGTGCTGTTGTCGATTACGTCGCCCTTGTAGTCGCACAATGAGAGAGCGGTGGCCTCCGTATTGTGGTTGTTGGCAGTTGTCCAATCAACATTGAAAGAGCCCTCCTTGTCGGTAGACGCAGCCGCATCAGTCTTGAGGTTGGCGATGACAAGCGTACCAGCATCAGCAACGTTGAGGAGCTTCACGCTCTTGATGCCGAGATGCTCGATGCGGGTGTTGCCGCCGTTACCCTTCTGAAGGATGATGTTGAGCTTCATGAGCTTGTGCTTGAAGGTCACGTTTGGCAAGTAGTTCTTGTAGTTGTACTCTGTGCCAGCCTCAATGTCGTCAGCCTTGTGACTGCGGAAGTACTTTGCACTGAAAGCCTCGTCAGCGTGCTTGTCGTCAGCAGGAACTACAGACTTACCCCAGATAATATCCTTCGTGCCGTCAATTCCAGTAATGTTAACACTGTACTTCTCGCCAGCCTGATCGTGGTTGACAGTCTCGTTATAAGGATAATAGCCATAGAAAGAGTAGCTATACTGGCTACCCATCGGGTAGTAGTACTTCTCGCCAGCCTTGTTGCCAGTCTTGTCGTAGAAGCTGAGGCTTGTCACCTTCTTGCCCTTGGGCTGTCCGTCCTCACCAAGCTCACCGAGAGTGGGGTCAACGGCTGTTGTAGCGTCAGCCTTGATGTTCTCCATCCAAAGGAAGTTTGGGTTGTCGAAACCTGTCTTCCATGTAATGTCCTGCGTACCGTAGATTTTGCCAGTGGCGAGGCAGTAGATGCCAAGGCCCTTGGCATCGAACGTGCCGTCGTAATTACCTTCCTCATCGCGGTTGCCAAGAGCGGCACGCGTCAAGTTGGCCTTCTGACCCACAGATAGCATTACGGGAATGTCGCTATTGGCATCGCGCTCAATAGTGCTGTTGTTGTTGGCGCCTGCGAGGTCGTCGTCGTTGGCACAGCTCGTCATGAGCACTGCCGCAGCCATTCCCATAAGGAATAAATGCTTATTCATTTGTAAATCGATTAATTTTTGATTAAAACTGAAATGTATGATGGCATTGGAACTATTTTGCCCTTTAACGGCGTTAAGCTCTGTCCGCCATTACTGCCCAGGGCGTTAGCGATAAAGCCGAGCGTTACTGGGCTTGAGGGATTTGTCCTTTCGTACACAAAGCCATTTTGTGGAGCGGCGGACGGAAATCCGCCGCTCCTATTGGCTCGTTGCAGAGTTGTTATTCCCTCATAATTGTAACTTACGCTACATTATTCTGTAGGCTCAGTGAAGATGCCGTTGTTCGGGTCGCGGTCGTCATCGATGTCGATAGAGCCACCGTTCTCCCACGGCTGGAGAGTTGCAGTAACAACGATTTCCTCAAGACCATAAACAGTGATAGTAACCTTGTAAGACTTGCCAGCCTCGAAGGTCTTCACGCCGTCAATCTTGATGTTTGACTTCTGCTGGAGTTTCTGCTCCTCAACAGTGCCGTCGATGTTCTTAACAATCTTCTGAGCGAGATCGATAGTGAGAGGATAAGAAGCCTCACCAGGAGCTACGAGAAGAGCCTCACCTACAGAGATAACATCACCAGTTGTGATGGGCTGACCCTCATCATCGGTATCCTTAGGCTGATCCTGGTCGTCAAGAGGCCAAGTTAGTTCAACCTCACGAAGAGGAACGAGTTTTTCGTTGTGGCTTGAGTTAGCCTGGTCGCGCTGCATGAGAGCGAGCGGAGTGGCAACGTCTTCAAAGTTGCCAGCGAATGTGAGGACAGGATCGGAAGCTACAGCGTCTGTGTGAGCAACGGTCAGCTGACCAGCAGTCTTAGAGTTAACAGAGATGCCAGTTACGCGAACAGCCTCAGTGTTTACGCCAGCGCCCTTGCCTGCAGCAGCCTTAGAACCTGCACGTACCTCGAATGTGAAACGCGAGAGGAGGTGCTTGAAGTTGATGTTAGGCTGAACGTCCTTACGGGCAGCGAATGCAGAATAGAAGTTGTCTTTATACTGACCGAGCTTCTGTATTTCCTCCTGAGAAGGCTCTGCCTTGCCAGCCATAATGTCCTGTGAACCGTTGATGTTGATGTCAACAACACGCTTAACGGCGTTGGCAGCGTCCTGAGTCTCATTGCCTTCAGCATCGAGAAGCTTAACGTCAGGAGTTGCGCCAGCGATGGCGTCATCCACGCGATAGCCCCAGAAGTCATAGTTACCGGAAACAGGATAGTAGGCGATCTTGCCTGAAACTGTAGAAGCGATGCCACTTGACACGCCCTCTTCATTACCAGTCTCGTCATTAACAGTCATCTTAGGAGCAGTGAACTTCTCGTTGTCGAACACAGCGGTACCAGCCTGATTACCGTTGATTTCTTCCGGAGTCTTGTAGTAGCCGAGCTCCATGCTACCCTTCTGAAGCATGTAAACCCAAAGATCCTGTCCTGCCCACACGTTGTTCTCGCCAGTGAGGTCACCGACAGTACCCGTACCACGAGTGCTAACGCCTACGTTAGAAGAAACGCCGAGCTGAATTTTCGGCTGTCCTGCGAGCTCCTCGCCGTTGCCGCCGAGGTTGTCTTCGTTCGAGCATGCTGTCAGCATACCAGCTGCAGCCAATGCAAGGAATAACATTTTTTTCATAGTTACGAAAAATTTAATTAATAAATAAATAAAATACTTTCTATGTTGTTTGCTCTTGTGTTAATAATTGGGAGTGATGTCCGGGTTGTTCGGATTCTCATCGGGATCAATCGGCGGCAGTTCCACCTCTTCCCATCCTTGAACGCTACCGCCCATCTCTATCTTCTCCAGACCATACACACCAATCTTGATGTTGTACATATAGCCCTTCTTGAAAGAAGCTGTTCCTTCGCCAGCCATCTTCACAGGAGTAATCTTGTACGTTGTTTTATGTTCATTGAGCGCACCGTTGGCCCCATCAGGGAAAGTGTATGTGAGCGTAACGACATAAGACTCCTGCGGAGCAACGAGCAGTCCGGCACCGACTTTCACAGCCTCAGCCATCTTTTCCTCGTTGGTAGGCACGTACTTGTCGGTAGCCTCCGGGTTAGGATTGTCAATCCACTCATCCTTCCACACGACATTATAGCCGCCATTCCGCAGATGTGGAGTGTAAGGACCAACAATCTTTCTGCCCGAAGCGTCCGTAGTGATATTTCCCACCTCTCCGACGGCAAGTGGCTTTTGGATGTTGGAAACGCCATCCTCAGGATAGAACACGAGTCCGCAGTCTTCAAGTTTGCGGCTTGCCACAGTCAGTTTGCCGTGAGTGAGCGACTGCACGGAGATACCCGTGATAGTCACCTTCTTTGCGGAACTTGAGCCGGCGTAAGCCTGGAATTTCAGAAGCGTAAGTTGGTGCTTCATGTCGAGCACGGGATTAATGTTGCGGTGTGCGGCGTAAGTGCTGTAGTTGCCGGGGATGGAGAGAATCTTCTGGCGTTCCTCTTCCTGGATGTTAGATGCGTTTGCGTAAACGCCATCTTCCTTGAAGTCGTCATCCGTGAGCGGTTTAGCATAGCCAGCAAGAATGTCCTGGTAGCCGTCGATGTTAATGTCGTATGAAATAGCGTCAGACTCACGCTGATAGCTGTTCACGTCAAGGTCGTCGACATAATATCCGAAGAAGTTATAGCCAACGTCTTGATAGCGGTCGCTGTAGTAGAGTTCGTCATTCCAATCTTTCACGAGCGATCCTGTAGTGCCGATATAAGTGTCCTCCTCAAAGCGGAATCCCATGCCAAGCTTATAGTCGGCACCATCAAGCAGGCACGATGTATGCTCAGAATCTGCGAAGTCAGAGTTGCCGTTAGTGGCGTACGAATAGCGGCGCATGGATGGAGCCTCAGTCAGCACGCCCTGTCCGCCCTTCGGGTCGTTGAAGTTGTAAGCGCGGAAAGCGAATACATTGAATGTGGATCCATAGTACTTGGCTTTGGATATGTCGTCAGCCTCCACAGCCTCGAACGCGCCCGTACCTCGTGTTCCTCTTGTGTCGGACACGATGGAGAAGTAGGCCGGATTGTTAGTGTAGAGCTTTATAGGAGTCTTGTCTATATTTATCTCCTCGTCATTCTTCGGCAGGTCGTCGGGGTTGGGTTCGTAGTTGAGTCCAGGATAGGAATCGTTGCACGAAGTGGTGAGCAACAGTGCGGCGACAACTGTGCTTAGAATGCCCGTTATTCTCATTGTTCGTTTCATATGTGCTGTATTGTTGTTTTGCTTGTTTTTATCGGCGGACGAGAGTCCTTATAATGTTTGTATCGGCGAACGGGAGTCCACCGCTCCTTTAGATATCGACATGTATGTCATCGGTGGATATCCAGCGGTCGAGGGCATCGCCCTGGCTGTCATCGCTGCCGATGGTGTTGCCGTCGAGAATGATTTCGGCGGATATGTTGATAGTGCCGTGGTCACCATTCTTTCGCACGTAGCGACCGTCGGGCGTGACAGTAATGAGTTTCGCCTTGTTGAGCGTGTGGTAGAGATTGATTATGCCCTGCCATTTCTTCGGGTAGACGCGTCCTGTGCCGGGCTCCGTGACGTGGCTGTAGATGATTACCTGCATGATGCCAGGTCCGTAGATTTTCTTGCGCACGTCTTCTATCGACTCTCCGTAGCCGCGCTGCACATTGACGATGCCCGTGACATTGATGTTGCCTTGGCAACGTATGCGTGAGTTTGTGTTGGTGTCTTTGCCGTTAGCGTCTGCCAGCGAAGGCGTGATGGTGACGGGGAACATTATCTTGCTCGTCTTCGAGATATCGAGGTAGCCCGTGTTGAGCATGATATGGTTGGGCACGCCGCTTATCTCCGCCCACACCTCGTCGATGGTAAACTTCACGTTCTTCGTGTCCTTGACGATATTGAAGTTGATGTCGATGTCCTGCGAGAGCGTGCGCGGCTTGAAGCGTTGCGTCGTGAGCTGGTCGGAGGAGATGCTGACGATTTGCGTAGAGTCGTAGTAGAGCGTGCTGACGTCCGGGCGGATGTACTTCGCGTAGGGATTGAAGTCGTTCCATCCAAGCGTAGGTTTGTTGAGGTTGGGGTCGTCAACGTTGTACTGCTTATAGGTGAAGCCTACGTTCTGCAGTGGCGACTCGGCAGCCGGAGAGTTAAGGAAATGATTGAGCTCTGAGTAGTCGAGTTGGTCGTTGCCGAGAGGGAACGTGACGAACTTGTATTCGCCAAGCTGCACATGTTCTACGGATTTCCACTCGTAGCGCTCATCAGGATTATTCGTGGACGGATCATCGGGCGTTGTCGGCTCCTCTGGATTGGCTGGATTGTCAGGATCAGTCGGTTCATCCGGATTGTCAGGATCAGTCGGTTCCTCCGGGTCAGATGGATCTACGACAGGAGTGTCGTCGCCGTCGGTTTCATCTGCGTATGCAGCGGAGAGTCGGCGAAGAGCGTTTGCAGATTCGTTTCCATCTGTCGATTCGTCGGGAGTGGCAGGCGTGTGTTGCTTGAGATCGTCAGGAATATCCGTACCTTCAAAGATGCACAGCCAGTTGTCGGATGTCCTGACAGCAGCAATCTGCTTCTGCTGCCCCACCACCTTATATACAAGCACACCCATAGTGTCGGGCACGTCGGTACGCCCGTTCCAGTCATAGCTAAAATTCAATCCTGCCTGGTGAGGATGGGACTGCTCGCAAAGGTCTACTTCTGAACAGGCTGTGAGCGACGCGCCCAAAAGCAGGGCGCAGAGGATATGCTTACTGCTCATTGGTCGCCTCCTTTCCTTCTGTTTCATTATCTGACTCTGAATTGTTCACGTTTGTGTTGTTAGTGGTGGAAGCAGATTGCTGCTCGTCGGAGGAAGTCTGCTGACCCTCCTCAGAAGAAGTCTGCGGCTCTGCTGACTGCTGACCATCATCAGAAGAAGCCTGCGGTTCAGCTGTCTGCTGATTCTCCTCAGAAGAAGTCTGCGGCTCTGCTGACTGCTGACCCTCCTCAGAAGAAGTCTGCGGCTCTGCAGCCTGCTGACCATCCTCAGAAGAAGTCTGCGGCTCTGCTGACTGCTGACCCTCCTCAGAAGAAGTCTGC
>DLKG01000043.1:6783-14802 GCA_002490315.1 Prevotella sp. UBA7594
AAGAAGTCTGCGGCTCTGCTGTCTGCTGACCCTCCTCAGAAGAAGTCTGCTGACCCTCCTCAGAAGAAGCCTGCGGCTCTGCAGGTTTCTGCTCCTCGGCAGCTTTTTCTTTAGTCTTTTGTTCTTCTGCCTCTTTCTTGGCAGCTTCTTTCTCTGCTTTCTGGCGTTCCTTTTCCTGTTGCGCCTTGATGGCAGCCTGACGGTCAGCCTCTGCCTTTTGCTTAGCAGCTTCTATCCGGTTGACCTCTGCCTGCTTGGCGTTGACAGACGAAACGGAGTCGTAGACACTCCAGAACTCGCGAAGGATGTCGCCCTGGATAGAATCCTGGATATGCTTGTTGTAGAGAGCGTTCCGGCGGTTGCTTGCGATAGTGTCAAGACGATACTGATACTCTGCATCGCAGTCGTAGCGCCAGCGGTATTTCTTTATTGACGGATACTTGCCGAAGCGGTAGACGAGGCCTACGCGGGCGTTAGTAGGCAAGGGGAATGGTGTAATCTTCCACTTACCTTCCTTTGTGCGCACGAAGCAGTCGTCATTCTCTTCGAGCTTGTACTGCTCCACCTTGGAGAAAACCAAGCCTGCGTCGAAGCCGAGGTCGAGGTCGAGCGAGTTGCCTGAGCGGAAGGTGTAGAGCGGCTTGATGATGCCATAGGTGACGCCGGCGGAAAGAACCTTGCCCTGTCTGCCCGTAGTATGACGGCCGAGAAGAAGCGAGAAGTCGGTGTAGGATGCGTACACACCTCTATAATATATAGTTTTAGGATGCTTCACTACGCGGCGGCGCTGCGAGAAGAGTTTGTCAATGAAGTTAGTGTGCGCCTTTAGGTTTTCGTTGGAGTTGTCAATTTGACGCGTGCGCCAATAGTTGCGGAAGTCAAGGCGTGCCTCCGTAACGCTGTAGAATATGCCCTGCTTGAAAGTGGACGATGTCTTCCAGCGCGATTTCAGCGTGAGTCCCACTGCCCAACGGTTCCAGTTGGTGTTCTTGACGTCAAACTCCACTCCTATATTTGGGGTTACTAAAGCCCAGTCGACAACGTTCGTGCGGAGCGAGATGCGTTCTGCCAACGACAGCGTATCTACTCCCACTTTGTTATCAAATACCTGTGCTTCAGTCTTCTGCGGCAATAGCACCGCAAGAAATAAGATTAAAGCATAAAGCCTAATTTTCGTTGTTGCCACGTTTATATAAAATGATTTTGATTGCAAAGATAGCTCAATTATTACATTTAAGCAAACATTTTTCACATAAATTTTACAAATGGGGGGGGTAAAAAAGAGGCTAAAAATCAGCCTTTTGCCGTGTCCGCGAACAGAATATACACACATTGGAAACATATAATCCGTAAAGGATGACAAATAAAGCCAAAATTCGTCATTATGGGACAAGCGCGAAAAAAACAATAAAAAAACGTCTTACATCTACAAACGTAGAAGCAACATCCCATACAACAGAGTACATAAAGCTCCGTATTGGAATTTCATTTTGTAATATTTTCTTACCATACGCACGATATTTGCATGGCTCGGCAGGCTTGAAATCCAACTTTTTTTTGTACTTTTGCCTGTCAAGACGCTAAAAGCAAAAAAATCAAACCAAGCACCAAAATATGGACGACGAGATTAAAGACAACGAAGAGCAGATTCTTAATGGAGAAACAGAAAATACATCTGCTGACGACACGGAAACGACGGGCGAAGACACGGAAACGACGGGCGACGACACGGCGAAAAAGGAGGAACACTCCGACTACAAGCCAGCCAACCGTTTCGACGCCTCCGCCGTGCATCATCTTAGCGGAATGTACCAGAACTGGTTTCTCGACTACGCCTCCTACGTGATACTCGAGCGTGCCGTCCCCCACATAGAGGACGGACTGAAACCCGTGCAGCGACGCATCCTCCACTCGATGAAGCGCATGGACGACGGACGCTTCAACAAGGTGGCTAACATCGTGGGACACACGATGCAGTTCCACCCCCACGGCGATGCCTCCATCGGCGACGCTCTCGTGCAGATGGGACAAAAAGATCTGCTTGTCGACTGCCAAGGCAACTGGGGTAACATTCTCACGGGCGACCGCGCCGCCGCGCCGCGATACATTGAGGCAAGGCTGTCGAAATTCGCCCTCGACGTGGTGTTCAACCCTAAGACAACCGACTGGCAGCTATCCTACGACGGACGCAACAAGGAGCCTATCACGCTCCCTGCCAAGTTTCCATTGCTCCTCGCGCAAGGTGCGGAGGGCATCGCCGTAGGACTCAGCTCGAAAATCCTGCCCCACAACCTCGTCGAAATATGCGACGCCGCCATCCATTACCTGCGCGGCGAGGAATTCCATCTCTACCCCGACTTCCCGACAGGCGGCTCCATAGACGTCGCGAAATACAACGACGGACAGCGAGGCGGAGTGGTGAAGGTCAGGGCGAAGATAGAGAAGCTCGACTCGAAGACCATCGTCATACGCGAGATACCCTTCTCCAAGACCACCACGACGCTCATCGACTCCATCCTCAAGGCCATCGACAAGGGAAAGATAAAGGCGAAGAAGGTGGACGACAACACGGCAGCCGAGGTGGAGATACAGGTACACTTGGCACCGGGCGTCTCCTCCGACAAAACCATCGACGCTCTCTACGCCTTCTCCGACTGCGAGATAAACATCTCGCCCAACTGCTGCGTCATCGAGGACAACAAGCCGTGCTTCCTCACCGTCAGCGACGTGCTCCGCCACTCCACCGACACCACCATGGGACTGCTGCGCAAGGAATTGCAGATACGCAAGGCGGAACTGGAGGAGCAGCTCTTCTTCTCCTCCCTGGAGCGCATCTTCATCGAGGAACGCATCTACAAAGAGAAGAAGTTTGAGCAGTCGAAGTCGCAAGACGAGGTGGTGAAGTTCATCGACTCGAAACTGGAGCCGTTCAAGAATCAGATATTCCGCGTGGAGCGTCCCGCCGGCGGCAAGGCGGACGATGCGAAGACCTTGGCGGAAAAGGAAATGTACGAATACTCCTTCCACCGCGACATCACACGCGACGACATCCTGCGCCTGCTTGAGATAAAGATGCAGCGCATCCTGAAATACAACAAGGACAAGGCCGACGAACTCATTGCACGCATCAAGGCGGAACTTGCCGACATCGAGCACGACCTGGCACACATGACCGACGTGACGATACACTGGTTTGAGTTCATACGCGACAAATACGGCAAAGACCACCCCCGGCGCACGGAGATACGCTCCTTCGACACCATCGAGGCATCGAAAGTGGTGGAAGCCAACCAGAAGCTCTACATCAACCGGCAGGAAGGATTTATCGGTACGGGGCTGAAGAAGGACGAATTCGTATGCAACTGCTCCGACATCGACGACATCATCGTCTTCTTCAAGGACGGCAAGTACAAGATGGTGCGCGCTGCCGACAAGATTTTCGTCGGCAAGAACATCCTCCACGTGCAGGTGTTCAAGAAGAACGACAAGCGCACAATATACAACGTTGTCTACCGCGACGGCAAGGCTGGCGCCGCCTACATCAAGCGCTTCTTCGTGCCGACAATGACCGTCGGCAAGGAATACGACTGCACGCAGGGCACGCCCGGCTCGCGCATCCTCTACTTCACTGCCAATCCCAACGGCGAGGCAGAGGTGATAAAGGTGACGCTGGAGGCCAATCCGAAGCTGAAGAAGATATTCATCGAGAAGGATTTCTCCGAGATTGCCATCAAGGGAAGGGCGTCGAAGGGCAACCTCGTAACGCGCAACCCCATCCACCGCATCGGTCTCAAGAGCCACGGCCACTCGACGCTGGGCGGCAGAAAGGTGTGGTACGACCCCGATGTCAACCGCCTCAACTACGACGAGCACGGACGCCTGCTCGGAGAGTTCTTCGACGAAGATGCCATTCTCGTGGTACTCAACGACGGCAATTTCTATATCTCGTCGTTCGACGCCAACAACCACTATGAGGACAACATCAAAATCATAGAGAAATGGAATCCCGACAAGATATGGACTGCCGTGCTCTTCGATGCCGACAACGCCAATTGTCTCTACGTAAAACGCTTCCGCATGGAGGCAACGAAACGCTGGCAAAACTACATCGGCGACAATCCGCAGAGCCGCCTCGTACTGCTCACGGACACGCCCTACCCTCGTTTCGAGGTGAGCCTCGCCCCTGCCGTCGCCCCCGACGGCAGCGAAGCGCCAAGACAACCCTTGGAGATTGACGCCGACGAGTTCATCGGTGTCAAGGGATTCAAGGCGAAAGGCAAACGTGTGACGACGCTTGACGTGACGGGAGTGAAGGAACTGGAGCCGCTGCGCTTCCCCGAACCGGAGGACAACAGCGACGACGACGACAAGGACGCTGACAGCGACGAGTCGGAAAACCTCGACCCGGACGCCGGAAAGAGCCAGCAGCAAGTGATCGACGAGATGACCGGACAACTTAATCTCTTCAGCGAACATGAAGACCTTTAGCCTTTTATTCCTTCTCCTCCTTGCCTCTGCCAACGCATGGAGCAGCGGGCGCACGTCTGACATAACTGGGAACGATGGGCACCTCGCCCACCGTATTGACTCATCTATTTATTGTGAGCGCACCGCCCACAGTATTGACTCCACTCTCTACAGTGGACGCACCGCCCAATGCCGACAGTGGAAATCAAATGCCCTCATGATAGGCGTCGGCCACGCCAACATTCTCGACACCTATCTCTCGCCGGAGAAATACCGCGGCACCACGCTGCGCTTCCTCTCCCACACGCGGCGCGGCAAGCCATCCACCTCTCTTGTGCGCCAGCTCACACACGAAGGCGAGCTGGCATTTGCCGACAACCGCTCCGGCAACGGCGGAGAGATAGCCCTCGGCTACACTTTCCGCTACGCACTCCTGAAACAATGGCGGCTGACCATTGGGCAACGCCCCGTCAACATCCTCGCTGGTGGCACGGCGGCGCTCAACATCGGAATGCTCTACAACACGCGCAACGGCAACAACCCCGCCAATGCACGCCTCTCGCTCCACATCGAGCCAACCGTCGCCGCCGACGTCCCCATAGGTGCCCCACGCCACACACGCGGCGTGAGATTCAGCCCATCGGCGTGCGCTGCCTATCCCGTCGTCGTGCACTACGAGGCAACGATACCGCTCATCGGCCTGATGTTCTCCCCCAACTACGGACAGTCCTACTACGAGATTTTCTCACGCGGCAACTACGACCACAACTGCGTGCCTACCACCATAGCCGCCACGCCGTCGTTCCGCCAAATGCTCACGCTCGACTTCCGTGCCCTGCACACCACATGGCGCATAGGCTACCTCGGCGAATGGCGCCAGGCAAGTGTCAACAATCTGAAGCAACACCTGTTCGCCCACTCCGTTGTGGTCGGCGTAGTGAGGAGTTTTTAGAAAAAAAGGAAAAGAGATGAAAAGAAAAATATTCCGAAGCCTTCTGGCTCTGATGGCTGTGATGCTCTCGCTGACGTCGTGCGTCGACGAGGAAGAATATGCCGACAATCCGCGCGGCAATTTCGAAGCCCTCTGGCACATCATCGACGAACACTACTGCTTCTTCGACTACAAGCAGAAGGAGTACGGACTCGACTGGAATGAAGTGTACGAGAAGTACAGCCGGCAAATCGCCGACGACATGACCGACACACAACTCTTCGAGGTGCTCGGCAACATGCTTTCCGAACTGCGCGACGGACATGTCAACATGTACTCGTCGTGGGACGTGGCGCGCAACTGGTCGTGGCATGAGGACTATCCCTCCAACGTCAGCGACACGCTGCTCAACCTTTATCTCGGCACCGACTACCACATAGCCTCCAGTCTTCGCTACCGTGTGCTCAACGACAACATCGGCTACATACGCTGCGCCTCCTTCGCCAACGGATTCGGCGAGGGCAATCTCGACGACATTCTCTACACGCTCGCTCCCTGCAACGCGCTCATCATCGACATCCGCGACAATGGCGGCGGACAGCTGACAGCTGCCGAACAACTCGCGGCACGCTTCACCAACGAGACGCTGCTCGTGGGCTACATGCAACACAAGACGGGCAAGGACCACAACGCCTTCTCCGCCATGCAGCAGCAGAAGCTGAAACCTTCCAACCGCATCAGATGGCAGAAGCGCGTAGCAGTGCTGACCAACCGCGCCGTGTACAGCGCTGCCAACGAATTTGTGAAGTACATGAAATGCTGCCCCAACGTCATCACCGTCGGCGACCGCACCGGAGGCGGAGCCGGTATGCCCTACTCCTCGGAAATACCCGTTGGATGGAGCGTGCGCTTTTCTGCCTGCCCCATGTACGACCGCGAGGGCAACCCTACGGAGTTTGGCATAGAGCCCGACTACAGCGTCGGCCTCTCACAAGCCGACTTGCTGCGTGGCAAGGACTCCATCATCGAACGCGCACGGCAGCTGCTCGTCAGTGGCGCTCGCTGAGACTCTGGTTCTTGCGGTATTTCGTCGGCGAGACGCCCAAGTGGCTCTTCGTGAACTTGCCGAAGAAAGAGAGATTCGGGAAGCCGAGCATCTCGGAAATCTCCTTAACGGAGAGGTTGGAGCGGCGCAGACACTGCTCTATGGTCTTCACCGTGTAGTCGTGAATCCATTCAAGGGCGGTGTGTCCGCTGACCGATTTGGAGATGGAGGAAAGATATTTCGGCGTAATGCAAAGCTCTTCGGCGTAGCTCTTCACGGAGCGCATCTTGCCATTGTTCTTCGCAAGCAACTCCACGAAGCGCTTGAAGATAAGATTGGCCTGCTTGAGGCTTCCGCCGTCCTTACCATACTCCACGTAGGGCGAGATGATGGCGAAAAGCTCATACATCGTACATTGCAGTATGCTGTGCATTATCTCCTTATGGAAATAGCCATGAGGATTGTTTATCTTGTGGCGGATTATGGCGTAGTATTGTATGAAAAGTTCCTGGCGCTCCAAGTCAAGGTGAATCACGGGGTTCACATGGATGTAGCCCATAAGGTCGAAGAGGTCGCTGTTGATCTGCGTGCTGCGCTGCACGCTCTTGTAGGAAATGCCTACAATCTTCGATTCAAAGTCGGGCGAGATCATGAAATTGTCAAGCGTCGCGTTGGGAAGACAGACAAGCACGTCGCCTACCCCCATCGTCAGGCTCCTGCCATTGAAGTCGCACTGCAAACGGCCTCGCGTACAATAAACCATCATTATCATCTCAAACTTGAAGCTACCCTTCACGAAACTCTTGCCGATATTGTCGAGCACAATGATGTCGCCGTCAGTGTAGTTTGCACTGACGCTCTCCGAAATGTAGTTTATGTCTATCTTCCTCTCTTTGTTTTCGTTTGCCATACACTTGCCTCCCAAAAAACTTTTCCCTATCAATATCCAATTGATTTATCTTTGCAAAGTTAGCCATTATTTCCTAAATAAGATTGGTCGTAATTTCTTTTTTTATGTCCCATAAGCCATATCATTGTCATTAATGTGACAAAATTGACCTTTTTTGCCTCATTCTTCCACTTGAGAATATTTAATAATGTCGTAGAAAACCGCGATAAAAAGATTATAGTTGATGGAAAAATAGTAACTTTGCAAACATAAAGTAAGAAAATAACAACAAATTAAAAACAAATAAGAAATGAATGTAGCTATTGTTGGCGCAAGCGGAGCTGTAGGACAGGAGTTCCTCCGTATTCTCGCCGAAAGAAATTTCCCCATCGACAATCTCGTGCTGTTCGGTTCACACCGCTCGGCAGGCACAAAATATACGTTCAAGGGCAAGGAGTATGAAGTGAAACTCCTCCAGCACAACGACGACTTCAAGGACATCGACGTGGCGTTCACCTCTGCCGGCGGCGGCACGTCAAAGGAGTTTGCGGAGACCATCACGAAGTATGGCGCCGTGATGATCGACAACTCGTCGGCTTTCCGCATGTGCGACGACGTGCCTCTCGTAGTGCCTGAGTGCAACGCCGAGGACGCGCTCAACCGTCCGCGCGGCATCATCGCCAACCC
>DLKG01000043.1:14849-22345 GCA_002490315.1 Prevotella sp. UBA7594
ATCATGATGGTCGTGGTGCTCAAGCCGCTTGAGCAGCTCAGCCACATCAAGCGCATACACATCGCCAGCTACCAAAGCGCGTCGGGCGCAGGTGCTGCCGCCATGGCAGAACTGCAGGAGCAGTATCGCGAGCTGGTCAACAACGAGCCGGTGAAGGTGGAGAAGTTCCCCCATCAGCTTGCCTACAACGTGATTCCGCAGATTGACGTCTTCACGGACAACGGCTACACGAAGGAGGAGATGAAGATGTTCAACGAGACGCGCAAGATTATGCACAGCGACGTGCGCTGCTCCGCAATGTGCGTGCGCGTTAGCTCCCTGCGCTCCCATTCGGAGTCGGTGTGGATTGAGACAGAGCGCCCCATCAGCGTGGAAGAGGCACAGAAGGCCATCGCTGCTGCTCCCGGCTGCACTCTGAAGGACGATCCCGCCCATCTCGTCTATCCTATGCCGCTTGAGACGGCAGGCAAGGACGACGTGTACGTAGGACGCATCCGCAAGGATCTCGCCGACGACTGCGGACTCACCTTCTGGCTCTCAGGCGACCAGATTCGCAAGGGTGCCGCGCTTAACGCCGTGCAGATAGCTGAATATCTGCATGAGGTGGGAGACCTGAAGTAATTTCTTTTGTGAATGAAAAATGGAGGTGTGTCAAAATAGCCATTTTGACACACCCTCAAAGGTTTTAGATTTTTATCCTTAAGCTTCCTCCTGCCATTACCCATATTCCCGGCTGGCGCACGCCTCCAAGGTCATAGTAATGGTGGTTGGTGATGTTGTCCGCCTTTACATATATATTATATGTAGGCGCCATCCATTGAAGCTTCACGTCAATCTTAGTGTAAGGCTCATAGCCGTTCATTCGTTCCTGCCAGCGCACTGCCCATGAAGCCGACAAGCGGCTCCAGATGCGGTGGTCGAGCTGGAAGGTGGCTTTATGGCGCAGATACTCGAGAGCGTAGAGCGAACCGTAGATGTCGCGGTCGGTGGAATGTTTCTGATGGATGAAGGCATATCCGGCGCTGACGCGCGTGAGGAAGCAGCCAGGCAGAAGTTCGCCCACGTTGAGCACGGCATCCACATTGTAGCCCATGTTGTCGAGCTTGCCAATGTTCATGGCATGGTATTTCTTGCTGTCGGCTGTGGCGTACACCCAGTCGATGATGTCGGTGCCCTTGGAATAGAAGCCGCTCACTACAGCCTCAACGCCATGCCTGCGGAAGCGCGTGCCAATCTTGAACGTGGAGTTCTTCTCCGGACGCAGTGCAACGTCGCCCTGCTGCACGGAGTTGCTCGTGTAGAGGTCGGTGTAGGTGGGCACACGCAGCGCCTTGTTCCACGAGGCATAGAATTTCCATGTGTCGTTCGGGCGGTAAGCCACGTCTACACCCGGATAGAAACGGAACTTGCCGTCGAGTGCCGTGTTGCGGTTGGCAAGCACGCCTGCCGAAAGCGTGAAGCCGCCGACAATAATGTTGTGCTCAAGGAAAAGGCTCGTGTTGGTGCGGTCGCCACGGTGGTCGTACTTACGTGTTGTGCCGTGTATGCCGACCCAGTCGGCTTCGCTCTGCAGGTCGCCGTATGCCGTGCTGAGGATGTGCTCCTTGCGTAGGTCCATTCCGATGGCGGTCTTGCCCAGCAGCCACGAGGCATGGGCGTTGAGAGAGGCTCCGTAGGTGTCGAGGCGATGGTAGTTCTCGCCTGCTGCGGCGCCTTCCTTTCCTTTTATGAGCTGATAGTGGTCGACGTCCTTGTGCCAATACAGCATCGGCACCACCACTAAGCGCTCGTCGCCCCAAGGACGGATGTCTGCCTTGGCGGAGGCGAGGAAGCGGCGGGTTGTCTCATACTGGTCGCTGAACTTCGCGCTGTAGAACGTGGACGCCCCGAAATCTTGCGAGGAGAATCCGCCTTGCCATTCCATGTCGACAATGCGCGACGACCACTGCCCCTGATAGTACGCCTTGCGGCGACGGAAGTCGCTGTTCGTCGTGCCGCCGTCGCTCTGCGTGTAGCCACCGCTGAGCTTCTGGCGCACAGAGCCCGTGCAGACATTGGCGCTTGCCGAAGCACCAAACGAGCCAAACGAGCCGCCTTCGGCTGTAAGGCTCACGTTGCTGTCGGCATCACTGCGCGTCACGATGTTGATGGCTCCGCTGAAGGCTGACGAGCCGAACACACGTGCCGAGGCGCCTTCGAGTACCTCTATGCGCTCAATGTCGGAAAGTGAAACTGGGAAATCGGCGGCGTTGTGGCCTGTCTGCGCACTGGAGATGTTCATGCCATTCAATAGAATGGTGATCTGGTCGAACGTGCCGCCATTGATGGAGATGTCCGTCTGTACTCCAAAGCCCCCGCGCTGACGGACATCCACGCCCGGGACTAACTTCAAAATGTCGTTTACACTCGCTGCCTCCGCACGCTGAATGTCGTCGCGCGAGATGACAGCCACAATCTTTGCCGACTGCAACGCCGTGAGCGGAGCACGCGAGCCCGTGACGAGCACCTCGTCGAGCTTCACTTCCTCCCTGCCGAGCGAGTCGGTGGCGGCAGCCTTCGGAGCCGACTGGACACTGATGCCGTCTGCCTTGGCGTAGGTCAGTGTGGCTACGCTGAGGGTGCAGATGAGCACTTCGCGACCAATGCAGCTGAACAGGGCGTAGCTTCTGCGCGTGAAATGCTTGAAGCGCAATGCCTGTGGGCGTGCCTGGAATCTGTGTTTGTACATAAATGATTTTTTTAATATAATAAATTAAGAAGCGGCAAAGTTACAAAAAATCGGCTTAACCATGAGGCTCATTCCGGTTTTTCTTTCGCCTCATGTGTGAGATAGACGATGTAGTCGCCGTCGCCTTGCAACACCACTTCGTCGCCCTTCGCCTCGTTGAGCGTGCCTTGCCACAGCTCCTTGTAGCAATAGGGCTGCCAGCCGAAGCCTGCCCCGGAGAGGCGCGTGCAGGAAATGTTGAAGATGCTCACCTGCTGGCGCGCGAATGTCTTGATGGCAGATGAGTCTGAAAGGGCGAGAAACGTGCCGTAGTCGGTTAGCATTACCGGCTCCACGCCAAGCTCGCGGCGATAGAACGCAAGCAGCGAGATGTTGCAGAGGGTATGATCCTCACGCTTGCCTGTAGCCCCGACGTAGGCAATGCGGCGGCAGCCCCGTGCGATGCAAAAGCGCGTCGCCTTCGTGAGGTCGTTGTAGTCCTGCTCCTCCACCTTATATATTATGTCGGCATGTGCCTTTATGAATTCTGCCGACATGGAATCGCAGTCGCCCACGATGGCGTCGGGCATGAAGCCATGGCGCATCAAGGCTTCGCCCGCGGAGTCGCAAGCGACGAGCAGCCGCGCCTTCCTTATGGCGTCAAGGGGGATGGCGCATGACGGAAAGTCGCCGCCTGCCACAATCACTGCGTCGAAATCTGATACGGAAACACCGTTTACAAACAATTCTGCCATATCTTAGCTTTTTTCCCTTTTATATTAAATCGAATTCCGTTCTGCCTCTCTTCTCCATTTCCTGTAGCCCATTACAGCTATCACGACATACAATCCATACAGTCCTGCCTTGAACGGAATGCCTTTCACCACATAGAGGTAGCAGCTTATGACGTCCACGGCAATCCAGAATATCCATTGCTCGGCGTATTTACGTGCCAGTGCCCACAATCCGACAAAGCTCATGGCATTAGTGAACGAATCGAGGAGCGGCACGGTACTGCTGGTGTACTCGCAGAGCACATAATACGTGGCTGCCCAAGCCAGAAAGAAACAGCCGACAACGCGGAGCAGCAGACGGCGTGGAAAGCGGGTAATGGGCAGCTCGCTGTCGGCACGGCGCTTGCCAAACTTCCATACTGCATAGCCATAGACAGCAGCCAGAGTGTAGTAGCAAGCCATTCCGGCGTCGCCGTAGAGTCCGTATTCCCAATAGAGATACACGTCGCAGGCGGGCATGATGATGCCTATTATCCATAGAGCGATGCTTGCGCGATACTCAAGAATGAGGTAAATAACGCCAAGGACGGTGGTGAAGATGTCGAGCCAATGAGCGGAAAGGAATGTCATCATTTTATCATTGTATTTAGGAAACAGAAAAAAATGGAAAATTATTACAGCCATGTCGGCGCGCCTCTCTCGATGCGCGGCAATGCAATGGCCGTCATAATTTTCCATTTCATATATAAGAAATTATCTTGTCTGCAAGAATTTCCGACTGCCGTTTAGAACTTCAGCGTCAGATGTGCCATGCAGTTGAAGCCTGCCATCGGTACGTAAGCGACGGTTGAGCAGCGTTTGCCCTCGTAGCGCCAGTCGTAGTAGACATAGCCGTTGGCAGCATAGTGGCTGTCGAAGATGTTGTTGAAATCGGCACCGAGCACAATCTGCTTCAAGCCAAGAGCACGCTTCTTGAAGTTGAAGGTGTAGCTGGCGTTGATGTCAGTCTGCGAATAGCTCGGGAGCTGGCGGTCTGCGCTCTCGGAGTTGTCGAGATACTGCTTGCTGACGTAGTTGGTGTGCCATGTAGCACGGAAGCCGGCAAAGTGGACGTCGATGAATCCGTTGAGGATGGCAGACGGCGAGAACGACAGAGTAGAGTTGTCGTAGTGGTTCCACACCTCTCCGCCTTCTTCGTCCCAGCTCTCCACGCGCTCGTTGAAGTCCTTTATCTTGTTGCGGCTGAGTGCGGCGTTGCCCTCAAGAGAGAGCCAAGACAGCGGGCTCCATCCTGCCGAGATCTCTGCGCCAAGGCGATAGGAATCCTTTACGTTGGTGGTCAGCGACTCGCCGATGTCGCTCTTCTCGCCAGTCTGCACAAACTGGTTGACGTACTTCATGTAGTAGAAGTTGACGCCGGCAAACCAGTTGCTGCCCTGATACTGGTAGCCCCACTCAAGGTCGAGCAGGCGTTCGGGCGTCGGAGCACCGTAGCTGCCGTTGTCGGTGAAGTTGTTGCGCTCCGGCTCACGGTTGGCGTAAGCGAGAGAAGCGTAAACCTTGTGGCCGTTGGCTTCATAGCTTATGCCAGCTTTCGGGTTGACGAAGAAGTAGTTCTCCTTGATGTTGAGGCGCTGGTTGGTCTGCTTGCCGTCCTCGCCTGTCACGAAGCGGTCGTTGATGCCGTCCGTGTGGTAGTTGACATAGCGCATCTGCATGTCGGCAAACCAATTCCATCCCTTGCCAAACTTGCGGTTGACCTTGAAGAACCAGCTCCAGTCGTTCTTGTTGGCGTCGGAGTCGTAGTACTTGTACTTGCCGCCCTTGAGGTATTTTTTCTCTATTGCCTCGTCGGCGATGTACGTCACGTAGCCCCAGTGGTTGCAACGGAAGAGCTGCATGCTGAAGCCTCCTGTAACGTCCCAAAGTGCATCCTTGTAGTTGACATTGTAGAGCGCACCGTAGTTGTTCTGCGTAAGGCCCTTCTGGCGCACAGCGTCGGACTTCACGTTCTTCACCTTTACAGAGCCGTCTGCCTTGTGCTCTTCGTAAGTTTCGTTGATGCCGAACTTCGTGGCGAGAGTCGCGTTCTGCTTGAACTCGTCATAGTAGCCGTAGCCATAAGTGTAGTGTGCCGTGATGGAGTGGCTCCAGCGGGCTGACGGCTGCCATGTGAAGTTGAGTATGTTGTGGTTCTGGTGGAAATTGTCGGTAGTGCGGTTCCAGAAGCTGCCGTCGCGCATCTGATAACGTTTTGTCGTGAGCTTGTCTTCCCCGAACACGAGTTCCTCATAGAGAGGATTGTACTTGCCAAGACCGTAGTTCCACAAATCCTTGTAGCTCTTTATGCCATACTGCGAGAGATCGGTGTCGCCGTCGTAGTTGCAGAGAGGCAGTCCGTTCCATGCCTGACCGGTCTTCTCGAAGTTGCCGATGTTCTTGTAGCTCAGCTTGAAGTTGTCGCCGAGCCATGTCAGTCCGCCATAGTAAGAGCCGGAGCGGCCGGAAGTGCCATGGATGAAGCCGTCGGTGTTGGTCTCGTGATAGGCGCCGTCGAGCACAATCTTGTTCCAGAGCAGGCCTGTGGAGAACTTTCCGCCGAAGGTGTAAGTGTTGAATGTTCCGTAAGAGCCGTTGAGCTCAAGTGTAGGAACGAGCGATGGGGCTGCCGTGGCAAGCGACACGCTACCGCCGAAAGCGCCGTCGCCGTTGGTGGAGGAGCCGATGCCGCGCTGTATCTGCGCGCTGCCCATGAGAGCGGCGTAGCTGTTCATGTTTGCCCAGAATACGCACTGATCCTCGGGAGAGTTGAGAGGCACACCGTCAACCGTGACGTTGATGCGGCTGTCGCCAGCACCACGCATACGCATGTAGACAGAACCCGTACCCACTCCGTTCTCGCCCCATGCGATTACGCCCGGCGTGCGGGAGAAGAGGAACGGCAGCTCGCGGCCAGTACGGCTAAACTGCTGAAGTTCCTGTCGGTCGATGTTAGCTACTGCGTAAGGTGAACTCTTCGGGGCTCTCACAGCCTTCACTACTACCTCGCTGAGGTCGTTCACACGAGTAGTGTCGAGCTTTGTCTGCTCGTCGGCAGCCTGAACATTGGCCACACATGCGGCAGCCAAGGCTACACCCATGATTTTCTTCATGATTTGTTGAATTTTGTTATACCTGAATTTTATCCAGAAATAATAATAACACAAAAAGGGGCACTTTTTATGTCTGCACCTTGTCGCTACGCCGGTATTGTCCGGATCAGCTCTGAGGGTATGATCTCAGACGGCAATATGCCGCCACCCCTTAGTCTACATTCTGCAAACTGGGTGCAAAGTTAACGTTTTTTTTATTAACGCAAAAGAAATTCACGAAAAACTTGTATGGGGGACTGCGGGAGAGGATAGAGGGAGAGGATGCAAATATTGTGCAGGGAGAGTAAAAAAGTATTACAAAAAGAATTTTCAATCTGGAGAATTCTGTGCTTTGAATTTCGGCGACGAAGCATCACGCAACGCGAAAACAGAGCGTTGTCTTAGCAAAAATAGATATAAAAAGGTGGAAAATGTCGGTTTTCACTCTTTCTACCGACTCTCCACGCTTGTCAATGCAACGCTTTACGCATACCAATGCGCCGCTTGAGCAAATAAAAAGTGGCACTTTTTGCTGCCTAAAGTGCCCCTTTAACTATGGTGCGCCTATGTTTTAAGGGCGTTGTTGTTGCACACTGCCTGTCATCAACGCGCTAACGCCTTGATATACAAGCTATTTATTGCCGCACACAAATCGTTGAAGAAAAATAGACGAGCCTTGGACTTGCTGATTCATTTGCAAGTTTTGAGCGTCAAATCATGCAAATATTGTCAAGTTGACAAGCAGACAAGCAGACAAGTTACGAGCAGACAAGGAAATATTACTAATTGCTTAGGGTGTGTCAAAAAACTCGCAAATTGGGATTATCCGTGGCGGAGGTCTCCGGCCTCCGCTGCAAACAAACACTACTAATGTATTGAGAGATGAATAATTGTAAATAATGGACGTGGCGGAGGTCTCCGGCC
>DLKG01000043.1:22397-22529 GCA_002490315.1 Prevotella sp. UBA7594
AAACACTACTAATGTATTGAGAGATGAATAATTGTAAATAATGGATGCTGCGGAGGCCGGAGACCTCCGCCACGGGTAAAAAGACATTGCTAATTGCTGAGAGTGTGTCAAAAAACTCGCAAATTGGGATTA
>DLKG01000047.1 GCA_002490315.1 Prevotella sp. UBA7594
TTCATGTCTTCATGTCTAAAAGAACATGTCTCTATATCTAAAATAACAATTAAACGAACCAATATGGAAGAAAGAAAATGGTCCCCAATTGAGGGATTCGACTTCAAGGAAATTCTCTTTGAGGAGTACAACGGCATTGCCAAGATAACCATCAACCGTCCGCGCTACCGCAATGCCTTCACACCGCGCACCACATGGGAGATGTCACAAGCGTTCGCATGGTGTCGTGAGGCGCAGCGCATCAGCGTTGTCATTCTCACGGGTGCAGGCGACAAGGCATTCTGTTCCGGCGGCGACATGCACGTCAAGGGACGTGGCGGCTATGTCGGCGACGACGGAGTGCCCCGTCTCAACGTGCTCGACGTGCAGAAGCAGATACGCTCCTTACCGAAGCCAGTCATTGCTATGGTCAACGGCTACGCCATCGGCGGCGGTCATGTGCTCCATCTCATGTGCGACCTCACCATTGCCAGCGACAACGCCATTTTCGGGCAGACCGGTCCTAAGGTAGGCTCGTTCGATGCAGGCTTCGGTGCAAGCTATCTGGCACGCATCGTCGGCCAGAAGAAGGCACGCGAGATATGGTTTATGTGTCGTCAGTACTCGGCTGTGGAGGCAGAGCGCATGGGAATGGTCAACAAGGTAGTGCCGTTCGACCAATTGGAGGACACGTGTGTGGAATGGGCAGAGACAATGATGGAGCGTTCACCGCTCGCCCTGCGCATGATAAAGGCAGGACTCAACGCCGAGCTTGACGGACAGGCAGGCATACAGGAGCTTGCCGGTGACGCCACCATGCTCTATTATATGCTCGATGAGGCACAAGAAGGCGGACGTGCTTTCCTTGAGAAGCGCAAGCCCGACTTCAGCAAATTTCCCAAGCTGCCGTAAAGGGCGACAGCCTTTAATAAATCTTCAAGTCGGCAATCACTTGCGAGCCGACAGCGTTGTTGACAAGTGCAACAAGCCTTGTACGCATCATTGACAAATCCTGCCTAAGGGCGGGATTTGTTATTTTAACGAACATCGTCTGGTTCTTTATAAACTTCTCACCAGTATATCGTGCCACGGTCCTTCCTACTACCTTGTCCCAGGAGTCAATGGCGCGTTTCTGGAGCAGCGGTGTCTCAAGGCCCTCACGCCTCAAGTACATGTTAAGCAATTCGCTTATAGACTGAACTTCACGTCTGAACATTTTTCCAATTGTAAATAAGTGAATAGAATCAGTGGGCACTAATCTCTCCGCCCTGCACATTGAAGAGCTTGTAGTCGTAGCTCACGCTGTTGAGTATGCGGTCGAGATGGTCGCGATTGGTGTCAGTGATGAATATCTGTCCGAAGCCGTCGCCCGACACGAGTTTCACGATCTGCTCCACGCGGTGGGCGTCGAGTTTGTCGAAGATGTCGTCGAGCAACAGGAGTGGTGTCGTCTGCGAAGCAGTACGACGAAGGAAGTCAAACTGCGCGAGCTTCAGTGCGATGACAAAAGTCTTGTTCTGTCCTTGCGAGCCTTCACGCTTGATTTGGTAGTCGCCGATGAGCATCTCAAGATCGTCGCGATGTACGCCATGGAGAGAATAGCCAACAGCACGGTCGCGGAAGCGGTCGCGCTGAATGACCTCGAGCAACGGACCGCGTTGCGCATGCGACACATAACGCAACGAAACCTTCTCCTTGCCGTCCGAGACGTGATTGTAGATTTCCTGAAACACAGGCACGAGCCTATTGACAAAGTCCTCACGCGCATGAAAGATTGTCTCGCCATGGCGCGCCATCTCCATCTCCCAGATGTCGAGCAACTGCGGGTCGGGCTCATCCTCAAGTTTCAGCAAGGCATTGCGTTGCTGGAGAGCCTTAGAGTAGCTGTTGAGAGCCTCAATGTAAGAATGGTCGTACTGCGAAATCACCACATCCATCAGTCGGCGTCGCTCCTCACTGCCACCGGCAATGAGCGTGGAGTCGGCAGGCGAGACAAAGATAAGCGGAATAAGCCCGATGTGCTGCGAGAGTCGCTTATAGGCTTTCTTGTCGCGCTTGAGTTGTTTTTTCTGTCCGCGTTTCATTCCGCAATAAATAGCTACATTGTCGCCGTCATCCGTCGAATAAGAAGCATCGAGCATTAGGAAGTCGGCATCATGGTTGATTATTTGCGAGTCGACGGGGTTGAAGGCGCTATGGCAGAACGACAGATAATAGATGGCGTCGAGAAGATTGGTCTTGCCCTCGCCATTGCTGCCGAGAAAGCCGTTGAGCTTGGGCGAGAAGTCGAGCGACGCCTCACGTATGTTCTTGAAATTGAGTATTGACAAGTTGCGTAATATCATGAATTGAAGAGTTTTTGGTCAGATGCCCGACACTGTTGCAATGCAAAGTTACCCCATTTATTATTGAAAAAAGAAAAAAAGATAGAATAAATTTCACTATATGGGAGAAAATAAGTAATTTTGCGAGACGCAATCAACGGAATAAAAAAAACAGAAAAATAAATGACAAACAAAATCGATTTTGGAGCAAATTCTCACATTGAGAGTTCCAGCAGTTCAGAAGCATTCTTCCTCAAGTTCAAGAAACAGATTCTCATCGCTGTTGTTGCAGTAATCGTAGTTATCGGTGGCATCATCCTCTACAAGGCTTACGTAGCAGGTCCGCGTGAGGAGAAGGCAAGCACAGCTATAGCAAGAGGCCAGCAGTACTTCAACGGAGAGCAATTTGACAAAGCTCTCAACGGTGACGGCGCAGGCTACGCCGGATTTGTAAAGATAGCAAGCGACTACAGCGGCACTGACGCTGCCAACCTCGCCAATCTCTACGCCGGACTGAGCTACTACAACCTCGGCAAGTACGCAGAGGCAGTGACTTACCTTGAGAAGTTCTCCGCAAAAAGCGACGCTATGATTAGCCCGACAGCAACAGCTGCACTCGGCAACGCCTACGCACAGACAGGCAACGTCGACAAAGCAATCAGCACTCTGAAGAAAGCTGCAGAAATGGCGGACAGCAAGGCTGACGGCGACGCCAACAACAGCCTCTCACCCACATTCCTCATTCAGGCAGGCGAGCTTCTTGAGAGCCAGAACAAGAAGGACGAGGCTCTGAAAATCTATCAAGACGTAAAGAAAAAGTACGTCAATGCAGCTATCGTTCAGAACTCAGAAATCGACAAGTACATCGAACGCGTTTCAGAGTAAACACTCACCAAGCTAAGAATATGGCAACATCACTCCACAACCTTTCGGAATACGACATCACGACAATCCCCGACGCAAGCAACATGTGCTTCGGCATCGTGGTGGCAGAATGGAACGAACAGATAACAGGCGCACTGCTCGACGGAGCAGTGAAGACTCTTGAAAAGCATGGCGCATTGCCAGAGAACATACACATCAAGACCGTACCTGGAAGTTTCGAGCTTATCTATGGTGCCCACCAAATGGTGTTGCATGGAGGCTACGACGCCGTGATAATCCTCGGCAGCGTCATCCGTGGCGAGACGCCACACTTCGACTACATCTGTCAGGGTGTTACGGCAGGCATTGCACGCCTCAACACGACAAGCGAGATACCTATCATCTACGGCTTGCTCACCACCAACGACCTGCAGCAGGCTCTCGACCGCTGTGGTGGAAAATATGGCAACAAGGGTGACGAATGTGCCATTGACGCCATAAAGATGGCTAAGTTCTAAAGCCAAAGGATTCTGAGAACTTACGACACAATTTCATAAAACAAAAAAACTCGCTGCACAACTGTTTAGATGTTGTGCAGCGAGTTTTTTGTTTCCAACCATCTACAGCCCAATTAAGGCTGTGCAGTCAGACTTATCGCTTTCGCTATTCTTTCCTTGCATTGCTCCATGAGCCATTTTGGAGTGCTTGTAGCGCCACAAATACCTATGGTCCTTATATCCTCCGTTAGCCACGCCATGTCAATCTCCTCCGGGCTCTCTATCTGATAGCTCCTGCCATTGACGCTGCGACACTCATTGAAGAGCACCTTGCCATTGCTGCTCTTGCGCCCCGACACGAAAAGAATAAGGTCGTGGCGCGAGGCAAACGCTGCAATGTTCGGCATACGGTTGGCAACCTGTCGGCAAATGGTGTCGAAACTCTTAAACGTAGCCTCCTTGGAAATGTGATTCTGTATGTAGTCGATGATGCGATGGAAACCGTCGAGCGACTTTGTCGTTTGCGAATAGAGATAGATGTCGCGGGAGAAGTCGAGTCGCTTCACGTCGTCCACCTTTTCCACGACAATCGCCGCCCCAGACGTCTGCCCCACCAGTCCGAGCACCTCAGCATGTCCACGCTTGCCGAAGATTACAATCTGCGCTTCGGGATTGCCGTCAAACTGCCGTTTGATGCGGCGCTGCAAGGCAAGCACCACGGGGCATGTGGCGTCGATGATGTCGATGTCGTTGCGCCGTGCAAGCTCGTAAGTTTCTGGTGGCTCACCATGCGCACGCAGCAACACCTTCACGCCATGCAGGCGCTTCATATCCTCATGATTGATAGTAGTCAGTCCGCTCTCATGCAGGCGCTCCACTTCCATGCCGTTGTGCACGATGTCGCCAAGGCAATAGAGGCGCGTGCCCTTGGCAAGCTCCTCTTCCGCCTTTCTTATCGCCGTCGTGACACCGAAGCAAAAGCCACTCCCCTCATCGATTTCTATTGTCAATTGTCTATCCATTGGTGAAGTAGCTTATTTTCCTGTCAAAATGTTTATCGTCACTTTAGGCATGTTGGGATCGTTGGTGATCATAAGCACACGTGGTTTGGAACGCGCCATCTTCAGTTGGCGCTGGTCGGCAGAGATTTTCAGTCGGGCAGTCTCGCCTGGCTGCAGTTGCTGCTTGTTGAGCGACACCTGCAGACCAACGGTGAACATCTGCAGACTCTTTATTTTCAGCACCGACTTGCCGTCGTTCTTAATCGTCACCTCACCCTTCAGCTTTTTCTTTCCATTGAAGTCGCCAAGGTCAAGCGTCGTCGTCGAGAGGCTCAGGCGCGGAGCATTGGCAAGCTGCTTCGCCGTGAGGTTGTCAAATTTCGGAAGTAGCACAGCCGACACACTTATCTCCTTGGAATGTGTTACGCGGTCGCCGGGGAAGGCACCGAGGAATACGGAAGTCTGCGTCAGACCCATATCCTTAAGTTTTTTGGAGTCGAGCGTCAGCGTCACGATGCCGTCATGCCCAGGGGCAATCCTCGACGGTGACACGTCAGCCGTGAGATAGTCTGGCAGGTGCATCACGACAGGCTGTATGCTTTCCTCCGTCGTATTGCGCACGTGAATCTTCTTCTGCGGGCGCTCACCACGGTTCACGTCGTCGAACTCCACGTCATTGCAGTCGGCCTTGATGTTACCAAGAAGGAAATCATAGTTGCCGCCGAAGTCAACGATTTCGCGCACCACGTGTCCACGAATGCGCAATACGAGCGGACGCTTGACACCTTCAGCATAGACATCTACAAGTTTGTCGAAATGTCCCATTGTCTGCGCGTCGTAAGTAACCTTCACAGCGAACGTGCCGTCAGCAGGAATCTCTTCCTTCGGGAATTCCACGCCAGTACATCCACAGCTTGTGCGCACGTCGACGATACGCAAAGGGCGATTGCCCTTGTTCTTCACGTCAAACTCCACGGTTGCAGGCGTCTGATAAGCCACCTGTCCGCAATCTATTATCTTGTTCACCGCCTCCATCTTCTGCGCGTTGACAGCCACAGCCGACAAGGCAAGGAGGGAGACGGAAATAAACAGTCTTTTCATTTCTTACATTGTTATTTTTGTTCCACAAATACTTTGCCAATACTCACTTAATATGTTTTTCTACTTTGCCACGTTCAGCTCTACAGCCTTGGCACGTGCACCGAACTCCGGACTATAGGCACACTGCACGAAGCACGTGCCCGTCTGATAGGAGCCTTCGCGATCCACATAGTAGATGGTTTCCACAACGTGGCGTCCCTTGGATAAGCGGTCGAAGAAGTAGTTGGTCATGTTATCCTTCGGCTGGCAATAGTAGCCGTAACCGTAGCCGGAGAGTTGCTGCGCAGGCTCCATACAAGCTGCACGGCGATCGGAAAGCTGCACGAAGTCGTAGTCGCGGTCGGCGTTCACCACGAGGCGCACCGTCACACGGTCGCCCACCTTCAGGCTGACCGTCCCGTCGGCTACGCGCTTGCCGTTCTTCATGACGATACGCTCAACGGCAAGTCCCGTAGAGGCATTGTCAACATCAGCTGTAGGCTGCACAAACTGCGCGTAGACAGCGCCCCATGATGTGCCTTCGGAAGTTTTCTCCACGGAAAGCGTGCGGAAATCATTGCCTGGCAATGTCGTCTTGACATATCCCAAGGCGGCTGTTGCCTTTGGCAAAGAAAGCCTCTTGCCGTCCACTCTCATCACTGAAGGCGCCTCGCCAAGCGATAGAGCGTTGCTGTCGGCGCCAAGGAAGGCATAGACAGCGTTGACAGAGTTTATAGGAGTATCCCAAGCCTGCGTGCGCTTCGATTGCAGGAGCCAGCGTTTCATCTCGCCGATGGTCTGCGTGTCGTCGGGACACAAGGTCTTGAGAGCCTCTATGGCAGCCACTTGCGACGGTATGCGATAGTCAAACCATGAATAGAGAGCCTTCGGCGTGTCGAAATAGCGTCCCATTTCGTCCTTGTAGACTGTGTATTGGCGCAAGCTCTCAAGCAAGTCGGAAGCCTCCTTGCCATGTCCGTTTTTGGCGAGCACAACAGCCGACACAGCCTTGCCGTAAATAGAGAACTCCGTCTGCTGCTTGGCAAGCAGCGCCACGAGATAATCGAAATTGTCTTTCGCCGCCTTCGACATCTTGCGTGAGGCAAGCGTCGTGGCATAGAGATATTGTACAGCCGTCTCGCTCGGGCGCAGAATTTTCACCTTACCCTCATCCTGAAGACGCTTGAGGTCTTTCACCTCGCGTGCCATAGCCTTGTCCATGTATTCAAACGCAGAGGCAATGATGCCCTCAGACGCCTGTTGCCTACCGGCAATGGCATTGAGTCGGACGAGCGTTTGCAGAACAGACATAGTCATTTCCGACGAGCCGTCCATACCTTTCCACCATGCGAACGAGCCGTCCTCACGCTGAAGGGAAGCAAGACGCTTGATGTTGTCAGCAAGGCGATAGTCCATAAGCGACTCGTCGAAATAGTTGGCGAGCATCTGCTTCTGCTCAGTCTCCTTGTCGGCATCGAGAAGCCATGGAGTCTCGGCAAGCACAATCTGCTTTAGCTCCATGTTCTTCTGCAACGCACTCTGAAGCGACGAGCTGCCGTCGGCAGCTGGCTTCTCGTTGCGCCATAGCTCCACGACCTGCTTAATGGCAGGCACAGAGTGCATGATGTGCTGTCCGAGAACATTCGCATAATATGCAGAGGCGAGAGAAACAGCGTTGTCTCCATCGGCATTGGTCATGGACGGAAGAGCCTGCACCATGAGCCATGCGGGAGAATTGGTGTACTCCACAGTAAGCTTCCCGGCACTGCTCTTTGCCGGGAACAGTTTCGAGATGTCAACATCCAACGTTCCTGGAGCGTTCTGTGAGAAAGCCATGGTGTTTACGACCATCTCTTTATCGGGCAAGACAGGCAGATAGTGCTGCTCGCCGTCACTGAAGTTGCGCCCCTGTGCCGTAACGCGACAGATTAGCAGTCCGTCGTTGGCTATCTTTGCCATGTCGAAGTCGAAGTTGGCGGAAGTAGTTTCGCCAGCCTTCACACTAAACTTACACTCCTTAGCATACACCTCCTTGCCCGTCTGCGGATTGATAAGAGACAGGCGTGCCGTACCATCAGCACGCTTCTCAGAGGTGTTGGCGATGCGGGCGGAAATCACGCCACGGTCGGCGGAGCGTAGGAAGCGCGGCACATTAGGCTGCACCATCACCGTCTTCTTTGCAACAGCAGTAGCAGCGATAGTGCCGTTGTTCAGCTGCTGGTCGTGGGCAAGGGCATACAGTTGCCATGTGGTGACGCTCTCCGGGAGCGTGAACTTCATAGAGACATTACCCTTTTCGTCGGCAGTCAGACCGGGATAGAAGAAAGCCGTTTCGTTGAGATTTTCCCTCAAGGTCGGCGTATTGTTGGCGGCAGATACCTTGTCGCCATTTCCTGTAGCGGTCGACGATGCTCCATCCATGTCGAACGTCGACGCAGCGTCCTTATAGCGTCTACCGTCGTCGCGGTCGGAAGCGTCAGGATTCTTCGTGGCAGCCATCACTTCCGATTCATCCAATCGCGAAAGCTCCATAGCATTGAGATATCCGCCACGTACACGCATCATGCCCGGATTGGCTATCGAGGGCATGTATATCCACTTGTCGGAGTCAATGCCACGCATGTCGAAATAACTGAAGTCAATGCCACGCTCGTCAAGAAAGCGCACGGGCATCTCACTATAGGCGAAGACGTCAGGATTGTATACACCCGTCCATCCGAGCCACGGCACGTTGACATAGACAGGAAGTCGGAAGTTGATGGTATGGCGGCGTATGTCGTCGAGCGAGCGGTCATAGAGAGTGGCGAGCAATTGTGCCCTTGCCGGCTTACCGTCAGGACGCGTGATGTTGAGCGTCCAGGTCTCACGTTGTCCGGGCACGAGGCAATCGCGGAAGGTAGTCCATTTCAAGTTGAGACGCGTGTCGGGCAACGGACGCTCTATACGTGCCGTATGGCGATAGGAATGTCCGCTCTTCACCCATGCCACGGAAAGCACGACGCCGTCGCCCCACTCTTCCTTATATGTAATGGCACGCGTGCGCACCTCAGCATTTAGGTCGGCACGAGAGTTTTCAATTACGCGGTTGCCGGAGACAAGCGTATATACTACATGCTGTATGCTGTCGGAAGAGCCAAGCTGTATGTAGACAGGCTTGCCGTCGGCAGGGAAGCGGTCGGCCGACTGATAAAACCAGTCGTGTGTTTCAACGGGAGCATGACGGTCGTTGAGGGTGAAGGTGACAAAGGAGTTGCGTATAGTGTCGCCTCCGCATACTGCCACAAGGCTATGGCGTGCAGAAGTGAGCAACGAGGGGTCGAGCTTCACGGGCTTGTTGGCCTTGCATGTGAAGGAATGGGAGTCGATGCTGTAAGTCACGTCGCCATCGATGGGCTCTCCCGCAGTGTTGCGATAGGAGAAAGTAATGGAGGAAAGACTGTCGCGAAGCGCTGTCTGCGGCACGTCGCATGAGAAAACCGTCGGTTGGTCGCCATAAGGCAGCGAAGTCTCGCCATGGCGTGTCTCGCCGGCGACGTCAGTGACGTCTGCCGTCACCACAAAATTGTAGTAGCGGCGCGGATGCTCTTCAAAGGTTTCGGGCAATTTTATTGGCACTGCCACGGAGAAAGAGCCGTCGGAAGCGGTCTGCACCGTGTCGCGAAGCACTGTCTCAACGCGCATGTCAGCGCCTCCGCCCAACCAGAACATCGCGGGGCGGCGCTTCACCTCCACTGCCACACGCGCTCCCTGCACGGGCACGTCGGCAAAGGTGCGTGCAGAAGCCTTCAGCCGCACGGTGTCGCCAGCGGCATACTTCGTGTCGCATTTGTCGAAGTCGACACGGAAGGTTGGACGTTTGTATTCCTCAACGGAGAAGTTGGCGTAAGCACTGTTGCCATAATCACTACGGAGAGTGTAGACACCTGTCAGTCCGCCATCGGGCAACACGAAGTCAGCCGACGCCATACCATAGTCATCCGTGGTCACCGTCTTCGATGCCACTTCCTTCCGGTTGGCGTCGCGAAGGGTGATAGTCATCTGCTGTCGCTGCGCCACCTCGCCCTTGTATTCCTTGTTGTCATAATGGTAGGCGATGGCAGCTGCATGAACCGTCTGACCGGGGCGGTAGATGCTGCGGTCGGTATATATTGTGGCAAGCTTCACGTCAGCTTTCTGTCCGTAATAGGAGAAACGCGACGTAAAGGGAGTGCGCGGGAAAGCCGTCTCGCCGTCGGCATACACACGATAGGCAACAGGCTCGTTACCTTTATATTCGACATACGTCTCTCCGTTGTTGTCGCAGGTGAAAGTCTGCACAATGTCCTTGCCGTCCTTGTTCACCGACATCACGACATCCACTTTCGCCCCAGCCACTGGTGTGCCGAGCGTGGCATCGAGAGCCACGATGCGATAGCGTTTGCCGGGCAATGCTTGCACGACGGGATAGACGTTGCAAACATGCAAGAGTCTACGCTCTACGGGGACGCTGACATTGTCGGTGGAAAACTCCACGAGGTACACTCCCGAACGTAGCCCGTTGAGTTCAAGCGTGTCGTTCACCGTGCGGAAAGCAGGCAAGCCGACATAGCGTCGGGAGTCGCTGACGGGCTGCTCGCCTGCGATGATATGGCGGCGCAGTTCTGCGTAGTCCTTACTGTCGGCAGGATTAAGCTCCGTGGTGCCGTCAAGATCGAGACGTGTAGCCGTGACGCTTATCTCGCCGATATTGTTGAGAGCCATGACCTTCACCTTGCGCGTCACACCGGGCAGGGCAAGACCTCCGCCAAGCGAGGCATGGAACGAGGGCAGCGTGAGGCGACGCTGCGCATTGCGCAGAATATTCATGCGCGGCCACGCTCCCCACTTCACGAGCGAGTAATTGATGAAATTCATCTTGTCGTCGGCAGTCACGTCGTCGGCATTCTCCATGTAAGAATAGCGCTCTATAGCCACCTCACCCGCCACGACGAGGTCGCCATACTCACGTGCAAGAGAGTCGAGCGACATGATGTATTTCGACTTGCGCACATAGCCGACATCATTAGCCCGGCGCTCGTCACGCGCAAGTTGCAATGCCGTCAGACACGCTCCCTCACGCTTACCGTGCGAGGCGTAGTAGTCGTGCATCGTGCGATAGTCGCCGGCACGCATTCCAATGATATGCAACATGTCATCGTAGTAGTACTTGGAGTCTACTCCGTCGACAACAAACGGCTCGTAGTTGGAGGAGAATGCTGCCGCGAGAGCGTCTGGATAGCGCATCGACTTGCGGTAGTAGTCCTTGCCAAGTTCCTCCCCTCCCTCAAGGAGCGACGAGTTGTTGGTATATACAGCGCCGAGCACCGACTCATAGACAGCCGCGAGAACCTTGTCGCCGCTACCTTCCGCCGCCTTCTCACATTGCTGCATACGCTCCACTGTGGGCTGCAGCGAGTCGGGCGACAATGCCAACATCTGATCGGCAGTAGCCATCTGCGCCTTGAGCAGATGGCCATAGGCACGCTCACGCTCCGCCTTGTCGGCTATGTTGTAGAGCACTTTCAGAGCTGTCTGCGGATGATCCTTCTGCACGGCAGCGTCGTATTTCTTCCAAAGAGAAGTATATGAATCTGCTATCGCCGTCCCAGGAAGGAGCAACGATATTAACAATGACAGGATTATTGGCTTCTTCATTTGCAATATGGTTTTATTGAACTATAATGCAAACTTACATAAAATATTGCAAATTACGCACCTTTTTGCTCAGAAAAAGTTGCTAAGTGTACTTGCACCCACACCCTCAGCGTCATCGTCGGGCGGAACAATGCCTCCAATGGCGAGAGGCGGAAAAAGCGCAAGGCATTACCGATGCTAAGCAATAGACGCCGATAGCCGTTGCTCTTGTCCTTGCCGTCGTAGCGACCGAAATTACCTCCCTTAACGGCAGAAAACATTATGAGACGCGCATTTGTCCTGTCACTATCGCTGAAGGGCATGACGAGCGCCTCCTTCGGCAAGCCCAAATAGTCTACGCTCAGCGCTTCAAGAGCGCGGAAGAAGCGCAGCATGTGAATGCCACGAAGATGAATCTTCAATTCTTCAGGATTAACGCAGTCGTGCTTCCTTGCCAAGAGCAAGGCGAAGTCGGCAAGCTGCCTTAGTCCGATACCCACTTCAAGAAAATGATGGTTGATATGTGCCGTACAATGACACAGTTCCAACAACGGCGGCAGGCATGGCAAGGCACAGCCCTCAACGCTCTCGCTGCCCCTATTCTCGGCGAACATTCTCGCTATCAGCCTGTTGAAATAGCTCATGCTTGGCGGGAAAGCCATGTCGAGAGCCATGCGATGCGATTCAAAGAGCACGTCATCCATCATTATCTCAGCATGCTTCGGCACCACGCCTCCCTCCTTGCCACCCTCTGCCATCATCAGCATCTCCGCACCAGCCGGACAATCGGCGATGAAGTCTACATCGCCAGGCGTACGGTGCTCAGGATGCGGATAGCGTGCAGCAGCAATTTGCCCCTTGAAAAACGCCACCTTTATGCCATTATCCTCAAGCAACCGCCAAACGCGCTTCATATCCTCCCCCACTGCACGGTTTCTCCGTTCGGTCATCGTGGCGTCGGCAATGAAACGCATCTTCACTCCGAGAGGAGGCATCATGCCATGTGGCAGCCGTGCAATGGCGTCCACGAGCAGCGCGGCAACAGTCTGTTCACATGCCATGCGGTATATGCCACTCCAGTCGGCATTACCAAAAAGGCCTGCATCTGGAGTAGTACCCCACAATGCAGACCTTAAAAGTTCCAGAAATTGTATTTGAGTGTCATTCATCATCAAAAAAATAATTATCACATACAACGCTTAGCGCTCAGCATTTCTCCTTCAGCATGTTCCAAAGGAATAAGGCATTGCCGATGATATAGCGCCGCCACATGCGCTTCGGCTCCTTAATCAGACGATAGAGCCACTCCAGTCCATGCTGCTGCCACCACTCGGGCGCACGCTCCACGGTACCGGCAAAGAAATCGAACACAGCCCCGATGGTGCCCACATGGCAGTGGATGTTCAGCTCCGACCAATGCGAGTAAGTCCACTTCTCCTGTTTCGGAGCCGTCATGCCGATCCACAACAAGTCGGGGTTGGCGGCATTGATGGCATCAATGATTGCCTTATTATCCTCGTCGGAGAACTCAGGCTTGTAAGGCGGCGAATACGTCACCACGTTCAAGTGCGGATACACCTCCGCCGCCCGCTTCACTATCAGGTCGAGCACACGCTGCGAACTGCCCATAAACATAACTGTGGGCCGCTGCTGCGGCTCACAGAGTTTTGAATTTTGAGTTTTGAGTTTTGAATTAGTCGCAGCCTCTTGCTGCGATTTTGAATTATTCAATTTTGAATTGCTCGCAACGTCTGTTTTGCAACTGCCTGTTAGGATGTTATCAACCTCGCAATTCCTAACTGAACAATTCTCAAACGGCTGCAAGCCGCCAATTCCTAACTCGTCATTCCTAATTCCTAACTCGTCATTCCTAATTCCTAATTCCTCACTCCTAACTCCTAACTCCTCATTCCTAATTCCTAATTCCTCACTCCTAATTCCTAATTTTTCGAGATGCTCCATCTCGAAAGCAAAAAGATCCCATCCAGCGATTCGCTCCTTGGGTTGCGACTTCGCCTTAATCCACCGGCACGCCTTCACGATGCTCACCCCGTCAGGAATGAGCGCATCGCCATTAGTCAGCGCCTCAGCAAAGAGCCTGTCTTTGCGGGCAGTGTTATACGAATGGGCATTAATTGTGTTGATAAGCAATTTGCCCTTTGGCAGCGATGCAAGCTCCGCCTTGCTGCCTACTATATTTAAATCTTTAAGTCTAAACATCTAATTTTATTTTTTTTATTTCGCTACCTTCTCATACCATTCCACCATCGTCTTCGCTTTCTCCTCCCACGATAGCTCCATCTGTCTCTGCTTACAATTCTCCGACATCTGCTTGAGCAAATCCCGATTCTTTTCCAATTCTTTCAAAACCTGGGCAAAATCATGGACGGATTGCATCGGTTTGGAAAGAGGAATCTTTCTGCCCACCTTGCCGTCAATGACAGCAGCCATGCCACAAGCATCAAAACACATAACAGGCAGACGGTTGCTGATGGCCTCCAATACAACAGTGGAAGTATCTTCACTGACGCTTGTAAAGAAGAATAACTGCGATTTTTTCATTGCCTCCATGACAACGTCATTTGATTGATTGCCATGCCAAACCACCATGTCTTCAATGCCCAATTCAGATGCAAGAAACTTGGCCTTGCTAACCTGCTCATCAGAACCACTTCCGTAAATATCTAATATTATATGAGGATTGGCAACAGTGGCAATTGTCCATAATGCCAAAGGTAACTGTTTGCGGAAATCAAATTTTCCTACCCACATGACGTGAAGATATTTCTCATCGAATCTTTTCGTAGGAATATCTTCCGACAAGGAGCAACCTGTCTCTGGGATGACGATAGACTGCAATCCCTTATATTTTTTGATGGCACGATAAGAATCTGGGATGGAACTGACCAAAAGTTTTGCAGACTTGAACGCCTCATCCACACGCCTATCATGTTTCATTTGCCAAATATTCAGGAAGTTCTTCAAACGATTGAACAGTTTCATTTTCAATCCTGCGCCTTCCAAATATGCAGTTGGGAATTGTTTCAAGCCTCCAATTGGTCCCCAAACAAACGGAATATCCATTTCCTTTGACAACTTCCACAGATACCCCGGCTCTCGGAATCCAATCATATTGAGTTGGTGCAGTACGTCTATCTTCGCCTCATTACAAATGTCCTTCGCCATGAGATACGTCTTCCACTGCCACTCCCGATAATATTTGTAAAATCGCCAGTCACCCTGGTTCCAGCACATCTTGCGTATCTCCTCCGTCACCGGGTTGTAATAGAAGTGCATGTTCTTTCCCTGTTCCAATATCGGAACAACACTCTCTATCTTCTCTCGAAACTCCCCTTCGGTAATGATATACAACTCACAAAACTTGGCGAGATTGCTCACCCAGTTCCACGCCATCCCCGGCTCACTCCCCATTCCTGGCGAGCAAGCGTATGCATTGATTAAGATTTTAAGCATGATTTAATATTGCAGAATGTATAAAAAGCATAGGATAAGAAGCACTATAAATACCAAACCTTTATCGCACGAATTAACCTTTCATTGTCAAAAGCGGCTTCAAATGAGCAATTTACAAATGGAGTACCCAATCTTTGCTTTCTCATTTTTCCCTCTATGGCTTTTGCACTTTTCAAGACTACACTTTTATAGAAAGTCCAATCCATTTCTATATTAGTAGTGTCATTATTTTCTGTAACCAAAATAAACTTTTCCATAGACTTGACTTCTAATTTCACCTTTCCCTTACACCGAAAGAAAGGAATCGTATTGTCTGAGTTGAATACATCAAATTCCAAATTAACCAAGACGCTATTATTAGAGGTATCCATTTCTACAGAAGATTCTCCCAAATTGTGGTTTATTGAGACATCAGATAATTCCCTTTGGCTAACCCAACGATTGCATAAATTTTCAAAACAAACATTACTTACGCTTTCTACAGTAATGAGTTTTTGCTCAAATAAAGGAAATTGATGATTGTTCAATTGCCATTTTTCCTCTTCCGTTTTATACTTTTTGAATATTTTATCAGCACCATCCAATATATGCACATTCTTATTACTTCTTGAAAATTCAAAATTAAGCCAAGTATATGCAGGATTGGTATCTGATGTATTTTGTCCTACCCATTGTCTTGGTGTCAGCATTGTAAACATTCGCTTCCAATGTTCCAACAACTGTTCATTATATTTGAATTGGCCCCTGTCCAAGTCAACAAAAGGCACAACAAAAATATATTGAATGTCAACTGTAAACAAAATAGCTGTACAATAAGGCGAATCAATGTATTTCTGCTTAGTATTAAAAAATAAATCTAAACGTGGTTGCAAATACAAACGTTCCTCTGGAGAACGAACAGCATAAAAAACACTTGGCAAATTCCTATCTGTCTGATATCCATTTATCCAGTTTATGGTATTTTTAAAATGGGTAAGTTCTGATGTTGGCATCAAATCAATCACCATCTTTACCAATGCTTTATATATTCCTTCATTGGTTACCTCAGAACTATTTTTTAAATGATAAGAATACCAGCCATTCCCCTTATGTTTTACTTCTTCTCTTTTCACATACAGGTTAGGAGTGCCCTGCTCATCAGGAAGAAGTGTAAAGTTTTCCCCATAAAGTGATATTGTTTTAGAAGTCTTCTTTGTAGGCACCTTACACAATGCTCGCCGAATATCCATCAAATGCACAAAATGGCTTTCAACAGATGCCAATCTGCTATTACATGAATCACATTCTTCATTGCAAAACAACAATTTGTTGCCCAAAGCCTCAGGAATGGCATGAGCGATTTTACGAAAATTACTCTTGCCTGTAGTATTACAAAATCTACAACACCTCTTTTCCTTATCTTCCTCACCTACTTTGCATTCAATACCATCAAACCCAAAGGAATAATGCTCAAACATACAACCCATCATGAAATAATAATGGAAGAACTTATTATGCAATAGTTCGTTAAAATTTG
>DLKG01000058.1:0-2348 GCA_002490315.1 Prevotella sp. UBA7594
TAAGGAAAAGCTCGCCCTTGTTGTTTTCGGCAAGCATGTCCACACGGTTGTACTTGTCTTCTTCGTCATCTTGGTTGCTTTCGCTCTCAAGCATGTTCTTGATTTTTATTTTCATGCCAAGTAGCGTGGTTAGAAATCCTTCAAGAATTCCGAAATTGGCTTTTTGTCTGAGCAGCCTTTTCATTGCCCAGTCAAAACGTATATATTTGCTTTCTCCCATAATGAAAATACTTTTATTTGGCAAATATAGTTATTTTTGTTTTAATTGCAAAGCTAAAGCTTGTAAATGTTTTTACTTATATTTTTCCGTTTACCTTTTCCCTTCTGCTTCGTCTATATTAATAGAAGCCCCAAGAAAAAAATAGCATATCACACGACAATAATGGATGATACGGAATTTGAACACATGGCATCATGGATGCGTCCTCGACTGAAAGCAGTGGCAGAACGCACGGCTAAAGGTTTGGGGCTGACAGATGCCGATGCCGAGGACGCTGTGCAGGAAACATTGCTGAGGCTATGGCGCATGAGCGACAGGCTTGATACATACAACAGTATCGAGGCTCTTGCCGCCACCGTTGTGCGAAACGTTTGCATTGACATGTCGCGACATCCAGCGCTACCGACCAGTACGATAGAAGGACTGAACGTCGTCGCCGACTCTTCCGCCGACTCCTCTCTCACGGCGGAGAGTGAACGCGGCGCGATGGAGCGACTGATAGGCATGTTGCCAGCAACGCAGCAACGGCTGCTAAGGATGCGCGGCGAGGGAATGTCGCTCGACGAGATTGCTGCCACTGCCGCCATGCCCAAGACAAGCGTGAAGACGCTCATCTCGAAGGCACGCCGCCAACTGCTTGAGAGAATGAAGAACAAATAGTAGAATGCCATACCCTCCTACAGATTGCCACTCATATATATATAGAAATTTCTGAACAAACACTTACACTTAAATAATAAAAACGATATGATCATGAGCAACATATCCGACACTTCCATACGCCTCGCTCTCACGGAACGTTTCCTCGACTGCGACACCTCTGTCGAGGAAGAGCGCGAACTCGCCCGCTACTACAGCCGCTGTAAACGCAACGGTTGTGTGCCGGAAGACGAGACAGAGATGTGCGAGCTTGTTCTTGCCACCATAAAAGTAGCTGATGTGCCGCAGAAATTGTCGCACCGCCGACACAAGACATGGCTACGCATAGCCTTTGTAGCAGCCGCTGCAGCCGTGGCAATGGCATTGGTAATGACATTCACAATGATCGACAATAATCATGCTACCATAGCATCTACGACGCTTGTCACCAAGCGTGATACAGCCGTCACTGGCATAGCTGCCATAATGCCAACAGAAAACGAGAAGGAGCAGCAAGTTTCTATTGCCTCTGACTGTTTGCCGTCACACAGCAAAGCAACGGCTCATGTTAGATACAGCAGAAAATGTGAGCCGTCATCCGCCAACATCGACATGACTGAAGTTTATTCCGTTGCCGCTTCGTTGTTTCACGAAATGTCTAACTTGACGATAAAGCGTGAGGGCGAGAGTGTGCTGGTGTCGGCTGTAGGCGATAATGGCGACACACACACCTTCCAAGTTAAATCAACTGGTAGCAACGGACTAACAATGACTGCAATATAGGAGGTACGGCCTCCGAGCCGTCCCCACAAAAAACAACAACTATGAAAAAGACCTTATTAATTGCGCTTGCCGCACTCTCCATGACGGCGACAAGAACCTTGGCGCAGACCGCAACAGCGCCTGTCGACACCCTGCGTGCCTATTTCATCGACGGCAAACCCGTGAAGAACTTCACCGGTGCCGAGCTTGTAGGCAAGACCATCAAGAAGTACGACATCATACCGTCTACCTACGACAACAAGGACGGCAAAGGATTCTCGCATGTGCTTCTGCTGCACGATATAACCACCGACCATGCTCCTGCCAAGACGGCATCCACCCAACCTCTTGTCTTCATCGACGGCATTATGGATGCCAACGGAATGAACACAGTGAAGCCAGCCGACATCGTTTCGATGACGGTCATCAAGGACCCAAAGATACTGAAGGTATACAAAGAGATGGGACTCAGCGATAACGCACTGAAAAAAGGTGTCGTGCGCATCGTCACCAAAAAGCAGAAGGTAGACCCGATAGTGTATCTTGTAGACGGTGCTGAGATGACGTACGCGGAAATCCTTAAGATTCCAGCCGACAAAATCAAGTCGATGAATGTCTACAAGCGTGGCAACGACCACAAGTATGCGGCTAAGTACGGCAAGAAAAAGGATGTGGTAGAAATAACGACGAAATAACGCTTAAAGGGAAAATGGCAAATCCATAACTG
>DLKG01000058.1:2408-17234 GCA_002490315.1 Prevotella sp. UBA7594
CAGTTATGGATTTGCCATTTTATTTTTTGTATTTCTAAGCTCTGGGATAAAGTTACCGGAACGAGTCAGTGAGCAGCTTTATCTCTATCTGCGGGCTGATGCGCTCGTACAATATATTATATACAGCATCGAGTATGGGCATGTTGACATGATGGTGGCGGTTTTTCTCCTTCATGCACTTTGTTCCGAAGAATCCTTCGGCTATCATCTCCATCTCTATCTGTGCGCTCTTCACGCTGTAGCCCTTGCCGATCATGGTGCCGAAGGTTCGGTTGCGCGAGAACTTCGAGTAGCCAGTCACGAGCAGGTCGCCCAGATACACCGAGTCGTAGATGCTACGCTCGATAGGATTGATGGCTGTAAGGAAGCGCGACATCTCCTGCACGGCGTTGGATATGAGCACCGCCTGGAAGTTGTCGCCATACTTCAAGCCGCTGCAGATGCCGGAGGCAATGGCATACACATTCTTCAGCACCGATGAATACTCGATGCCGATGACGTCGCTTGAAGTCTTGGTCTTGATAAACTCCGAGTCGAGCACATCACAGAAAGCCTGCGCCTTCTCCTGGTCGGAACATCCTACAGTAAGATAGGACAGACGTTCAAGCGCCACCTCCTCAGCATGCGACGGACCACCAATGCAGGCGAGATTGTCGTCGGGCACGTCATACACCTCATGGAAGTATTCCGAGCAGGCGAGGTTGTCGTCGGGCACGAGTCCCTTAATGGCAGTGACGATGAACTTGTCGCGCAGACGGGTCTTCAGCTTCTTGAGATGGTTCTTCAGATAGGGCGACGGCACCACGAACACGAGCGTGTCGTATGCCTCGACTATGCGGTTGATGTCGCTCGAGAAGAATATCTCGTCGGTGTTGAAGTGTACACTCGTAAGATAATTAGGATTGTGGCTGATGCGCTTAAACTCCTCGATGCTGTCGTCGCGGCGCATATACCACCCTATGTGATGGGTGTGACCTATCACAATCTTGGCAATGGCAGTCGCCCAACTGCCGCCACCAATAATAGCAATTTTTCCGATGTTGTACAACTTCGTTGTATGTTAAATGTTATATATTAATTTTTCTTTCTCTTGGTTATTCTAAACGTCCACGATAAGTGTTAAATGTTAACATCGCTCATAAGTTAACATTTAACACTTAACATTTAACATTGAGAAGTTTAAGCTTGACTGTGGTCGATCCAAGCTTGTATCTCGTCCAAGCTTGGGCGGTCGTAGCCGAGCTTGTACTTCTTGTTGATCTCGCCAATCTTCTGCTGCAAGCCCTGAGCCTTCTGGTCCTTGATGTCGCTGATGAGGTTGAAGCCAGCCTTGCGGAGCACGTAAGCCCAGTTTTCGGGCACGCCAATCTCTGCCCACTCCTTGATGGAGCTTTGCGGCATCTTCTTCTCAGGTTTCATCTGCGGGAAGAACAGCACCTCCTGGATGTAGGTCTTGCCGGTCATGAGCATCACGAGACGGTCGATGCCGATGCCGATGCCTGATGTAGGAGGCATACCGTACTGCAGTGCACGCAGGAAGTCCTGGTCGATGATCATAGCCTCGTCGTCGCCCTTGTCTGCAAGCTTCATCTGGTCGATGAAACGCTCCTCCTGGTCGATCGGGTCGTTGAGCTCAGAGTAGGCGTTGGCAAGCTCCTTGCCGTTGACCATAAGCTCGAAACGCTCCGTGAGGCCCGGCTTTGAGCGGTGCATCTTCGTAAGCGGCGACATCTCCACGGGATAGTCGGTGATGAAGGTTGGCTGGATGAATGTGCCCTCGCAGAACTCACCGAAGAGCTCGTCGATGAGCTTGCCCTTGCCCATTGTCTCGTCCACGTCCATGCCCTTCTCAAGGCAGAATGCGCGTATCTCCTCCTCAGTCTTGCCGTTGCAGTCGAAGCCTGTCTTCTCCTTGATGGCGTCGAGGATAGGCAGACGGCGGTAAGGAGCCTTAAAGCTGACAATGTTGCCGTCGATCTCGCGCTCAGGCTTGCCGTTCACGGCGATACAGATGGTCTCGAGGAGCTTCTCTGTGAACGACATCATCCAGTTGTAGTCCTTGTACTGCACGTAAAGCTCCATGCAGGTGAACTCAGGGTTGTGGTTGCGGTCCATACCCTCGTTGCGGAAGTTCTTGCCAATCTCGTATACACCCTCGAAACCGCCCACGATAAGGCGCTTCAGATAAAGCTCTGTGGCGATACGCATATACATGTCCTGGTCGAGAGCGTTGAAGTGGGTGATGAACGGGCGAGCAGAAGCACCACCTGCGATCGACTGCAGTGTCGGAGTCTCCACCTCGGTGTAGCCAGCCTCGTCGAGCACGTGGCGAAGGGTGCGGATGACAGTGGCACGCTGCAAGAACGTGTCCTTCACGCCGTCGTTGACAATAAGGTCGACGTAACGCTGACGGTAGCGCAGCTCGGGGTCGTCGAACTTGTCGTAGGCCACGCCGTCCTTATACTTCACGATAGGCAGCGGCTTCAAGCTCTTTGAAAGAAGAGTGAGGCTCTGTGCATGAACAGAAATCTCGCCCGTCTGTGTGCGGAACACGAAACCCTTGATACCGATGAAGTCGCCGATGTCCATCAAACGCTTGAACACAGTGGTATAGAGAGTCTTGTCCTCGCCGGGGCAGATGTCGTCGCGTGTGATGTATACCTGTATACGGCCCTTTGAGTCCAGAAGTTCCACGAAGCTTGCCTTGCCCATCACGCGGCGGCTCATCATGCGACCTGCAATAACTACCTCGCGTTTCTCTTCCTCGTCATTGAATTCCTTCTTGATGTCCTCCGAGAAGGCGTCGGTTGGGAACTCTGCTGCGGGATACGGGTCGATACCAAGGTTGCGCAGCTCCTGAAGACTTTGTCTTCTTACAATCTCTTGTTCACTAAGTTCTAAAACGTTCATATTCGTATCTTTATTTTATTTGTTTTCGCCAAATGTACTTTTCCATGCCACTTCAACGCACGTTCGCAAGCGCCTCTTGCTAAAAAAAGGCGTCATCTATAACGTGCCTCATGGCATTATACGTATGCAAAATTACGAAATAAATCTGAAAAGGTGATAGTTTTCGTATTTTAAGTATGTATTCAAGATGAAATTAAATAATTCTACGCTTTATTTCTGCCCACAAACACGAACTCTCGCCTGTCGTGTAGCAACAGACACGACAGGCGAGAGTTTAAAATACTTATGAAAACGCTTTGCGGCACTTCAAGAAAAATGATTGCGGCAAAGCGTACAAACACTTGTCAACAATTATTTCACGAATTTCTTTCCACTCATAATGTAAACGCCCTTGGCAACATTCTGCACCCTGCGACCCTGAAGGTCGTAGACATGGCCGTCCTGCATTGGCTTTACGCTGACGCTACTTATGGAAGTGACAGTGTTGACAGCTTCCATATAAGCCTCATAAGCAGTCTGAAGGGCTTCGATATCGTCCTCCGTCACATTGCCTTGTTTCTCGCGCGCCACGCTGAGAGCTTCCTCCACAGCGGCATAAGCGTCAGCCACCTTCGCGTTAATACATTCGTCAGAAATATTCACTGGATAGAGCTGAAACTCAGCCATGTGCCAATATCCACGATTAGAGTTGGTTGCAGTGACCGTGAAGCGCAGTTTGCCGTATTCCTTACCGCCAGGAATCGCAAAACGGGCGTTGCATACACCACCGCTTACAGCATTGTCAAGAGCAATGACTGCCACCTTCTCTGAAGGGTCTGACGTACTTTCACCTCCATATATGGTAAACTCCGTGATGTGGTCATCAGTAGCCTTACGTCGCGTAACATCCACTTCAATCATTCCGCTGAAAGGTTTATTGCCCGTAACATCCAGGTAATGTGTGCCTGGGGTTACATCACCATTCTGCCACACCGTGTGATAATAGGTGTTGGGATTGTTGTCAATGAGAGTGCTGATATCGTAGAGATCATAGTTCCAATTGCTGTCTGTCGTGCTCGACGGTTTCTGCTCCTTGCATCCCCACGGACAGCTGAGTTGACCCGCGTCTGTGACAAGTTTCTCTCCCTTGACGTATGCCGAATTGGCATCGACAGCAGACTCTACGGTGCTCACAAGTTCAGCCATGCGTTTGTTGCGTTCGGTAAGCTCAGCGTCGATTTTTTTTTCAGTGTACTGATAGTCGGCGTCGAAAGAATAGGCATCAGAAGTGATAGTCTCCACCGTAAGATGTTTGTACACGATGTCATAACCGCTATTGGCGCTGTTCTCCTCGTACAGGAAACCGAGCGCATTGTCGCTCTGCAGACACCATGTGCTATAGGCGGATGTCGTTGTGCTCACCTGATACTCACCATCCCAATCCTTTGCAAAGTTGACAGGATTGGCGTATGTAGCTGCATCGCCCAAATCCTTATAGAAAATCTTCACATTGGCACGTCCGTTCGTAGGCAACGACTGCAATGCGAGGAACGACTTCTGGTTGTCCGACTTACGGACAACAGGCATTATTTGTATCTCTCCGTTCGTGCCGAAACTCTCGTTAGCCTTAAGACCGTTTACAGCCGAACTTGAGAAAGCCTTTGTGCCCCATGTTCCGTTTTCGCCGTCGAATGGTTCGCTAAAGGTATAGATATTAAAGTAGCGGCCGTTAGGCGTGCGACTTGAAAGAATTACATTGCCATTGGGCAGTTCTTCCACTTTCGGCTCGTCACCACCATACAACGGAGTTGTCTTGGTGCCTCCAAGGAATGACCATGATTCGCCGAAATCATCAGAATAAAGCACCCAGTTCTCCTTCGACCCATTGGTCTGCGAAAGTCCAGCGCAATAGAGTCTGTAGTATTCGCCTTTCTTTACGTAGCGGCTTTGGTGTATTTTTCCGGAGCCTATGAAGAAGCCGTGTATGCTATGTCCTGCCTCACGCAGAGGCGCGTAAACGTATTGCTCGTCGAGGTAAACCGGACCGGTCCAGCTTTTGCCGTTGTCATTGGAGTACCAACGTGCCCAACCCTGATGATAGGTGTTGTTGCCCTGCCCGAAGCCAGGATAGCCAGAACAAGAAGTAATCATCATGCGTGGGCTTGTGCGGTCGCCTACGATACACGGGTCGCCGTATGCGCACTTGTCATGACGTCCTTTCGACTCAAGCGACGTGCTGCTTGAGAATGTCTTGCCATGAGCGTCAAGACCATCGCCTTTAAACACATCAGGCGTAAGCAATTCATCCCATGTCTTTCCATTGTCGGTAGAGCGGCGCAGACGCAGGTCGAGCTTGCCCGTTCCTATGTCGCCTTTGCTGTAACGGTAGTCTGCCACAGCCACAAGGTCGCCGTTGAAGGCCTTGCCTATTGCCGGTATGCGATAAGGCACACTGCTATTGCGCGTATCGAAGACCGTATATGTACGAAGGTCGGATTTCTCCCCGTCAGCCGACGCGTAGCTCACAACGAAGTTCATAAGGTTCACGCCATAGTTGCCACCAACGAGCGTAAACAGCGTGGAGCTTGCATTGACACCTGTCACGGCGATGTGAGTGGCTTCTGTGCCGATTGTGTAGGAAGTGCCGTCAGGGGTGCGCACAGTAACGGGCTGTCCGGCATTGGCAAGAGTGACATCCATGCTGAAGCCTGTGATCTTCCATCCGTCGCTGACAGATATGTTGTAGTCGCAAGAACCATCTTTGCCTATCCATGCCTGAAGATAGCTGTTGGTGTTGCTTGCATTTATGTCAATATTGTTTTTGCCGCAATCAATGTCGATGGCTGGACTTGTCTGCGTCGATTTCCAGTGTGCGGCGTACTTCTTGCTTTCGCTAATAGCGGTGAAAGTGCCGCTTTTCATGCTCACAGTAAGTTCTCCAGTCTGAACGGCTTCAGACGTTGCATACAATGAAGTCGCGGAGGAAGGACGCGGCATGGCGTCAGCAACTCCACAGCCGAGCATAAGGGCGGGGATGATAAGTAGTCTTTTATTCATGTAAGATTTTGGTTTTATAGTTGTAGTTAATTGTTATTCAGTTGTAGTAGACACGTGCAAAATTACAAAATAAAATCAATATTAAAAGATTTTCTAAAAAAATAAACTCAAATAACTTCTTCGTCAAGCTCTCATCAAGGCGGCAAGCAGTCCGGCGGTTGCGTCCTCAATGAGGTCAAGGGCGTAGTCGAAGTCGGCGGACGTGCCGTAATAGGGGTCGGGAATAGCAGGCGTGCCACGATGGGTCGTAAGATAGTCGGCAAGCATCCTCACCTTTGAGCGTGATGCCTCGTCGGGAGCCTTTGAACTGACGATGCGATAGTTGTCGGCGTCCATGACAAGGATGAGGTCGAAATCGGTAAAGTCCGACTGGCGCAACTGGCGCGCACGACTGTCGAGACGATAGCCTCGCAGGGCAGCACGCTCACGCATACGCCGGTCGGGGAGCTGTCCCACATGCCAGTCGCCTATGCCAGCTGAGTCAATAAAGAAGCTGTCGGCAATGCCAGCGGAGCTAACCTTTGCCTTCATCACTCCCTCTGCCGCCGGCGAACGGCAGATATTGCCAAGACATACAAACAAAAGACGCTTCGGGGCTATCGTAGAAAACGGGTTCTGATTCATTTTTGGTGTTTTAAATTGTTGGTAATGGCACAATCATAGCTATGCCAAACATTCTTCAAGCGACAAAGATACATATTTTGTAATAGCCTTGCAACTTTACAAATTTATTTTTATTACCTTTGCACCATATTTCCAACACCCCAAACCATTTCTTTTACAAAACAATTATTCTATTCGCAATGACAGACATCGAAATCGCTCGCAGCACACGCCTCGAGGAGATTGAAGCAGTTGCTTCAAAGTACGGCATCCCAGAAAAAGAACTTGAACACTACGGCCACTATATGGCGAAGGTGCCAACACGCCTCATCGACGAGGAACGCGTAAAGAAGAGCAACCTCATACTCGTCACAGCCATCACTCCGACAAAGGCAGGTATCGGCAAGACCACCGTCACCATCGGCTTGGCACTCGGACTCCACCGTATTGGCAAAAAGGCCATTTGTGCACTGCGCGAGCCGTCGCTCGGACCTGTTTTTGGTATGAAGGGCGGCGCCTGCGGCGGCGGCATGACACAGGTGTTGCCGATGGACAAGATTAATCTCCACTTCACCGGCGACTTCCACGCTATCACCTCCGCCCACAACACCATCACTGCCTTGCTCGACAACTATATGTACCAGAACCGCGACAACGGCTTCGCCCTGCGCGAGGTGCTGTGGAATCGCGTGCTCGACGTGAACGACCGCGGACTGCGCGACATCGTGACCGGCATGGGCGGCAAGCAGAATGGCATAGTGAGAGAGTCGGGCTTCGACATCACTCCCGCATCGGAAATCATGGCTATCCTATGCCTCGCTAAAGACGAGGACGACTTGCGCCGCCGCATTGAGAACATTCTCCTTGGCTACACCATGGAAGGAAAACCCTTTACCGTGAAGGATCTCGGCGTTGCAGGAGCCATCACCGTACTGCTGCGCGACGCTCTTGCCCCCAATCTCGTACAGACAACGGAGAACACGGCGGCATTCGTGCATGGAGGCCCGTTCGCCAACATCGCACACGGCTGCAACTCCATCCTTGCCACAAAGATGGCTATGACCTTCGGCGACTACGTCATCACAGAGGCTGGCTTCGGTGCAGACCTCGGCGCAGAGAAGTTCTACGACATCAAGTGCCGCAAGAGCGGACTCCAACCTAAGCTCACTATCATCGTGGCTACGGCACAGGGACTGAAGATGCACGGCGGCGTAGCCGTGGAAGACATCAAAAAGCCCAACAGCGAGGGTTTGAGAAAGGGTCTTGCCAATCTCGACAAGCACATCAAGAACCTGCAGTCGTTCGGGCAGACTGTCGTAGTGGCGTTCAATCGCTACGCTGGCGACTCCGACGAGGAGATACAAATCGTCAAGGACTACTGCGCGGAAATCGGTGTGGGCTTCGGTGAGAACGATGCCTATGCAGAGGGCAGCAAGGGAGCTGAAGACCTCGCACGCCTTGTCGTTGACACTATCGAGAACAATCCGTCGAAACCCCTGCAGCTTGCCTATGACGACAACGACACTGTGGAGGAAAAAATAGAGAAGGTGGCAAAGAACATTTATGGCGCAGCCTCCGTCTCCTTCGCTAATCTTGCAAAGAAGAAGTTGCAGATGATAAAAGAGCTTGGCTTCGAGCGCTTCCCCATCTGCATCGCCAAAACGCAGTATTCCTTCTCCACTGACGCCAAGCAATACTGCGTGGCATCGGGCTTCGATGTCAACGTGCGCGACATCGTCATCAACGCCGGAGCAGAGATGATCGTCGTCATAGCCGGCAACATCATGCGTATGCCTGGTCTGCCCAAGGTGCCGGCTGCTATGAACATCGACATCGTAAACGGCGAAATAGAAGGATTGTCATAAGGAGCGGCGGTCTTCCGACCGCCGACAAAAATATAAAAATGTTCGGATACAGAATAAAGAAACAATACCGTACTAAGGTGAGGCTATCCTGCATGGGGTGCCTCACCTTTGTCGTGCTCATTACACTATGCATCTGCCGCTGCACATGCTCGTCTTGCTCAAGCGAAAAGCGGCATGAACACGACTCCATTGAGGCGGCGAGCCATCGCGTCCATCTCAACGACACACTCACCAACGCCCTCTCCGATCAGCCTGAACTGCATGCCATGGACTCCATTATGCGACGCTATCTCAAACGCTGGGAAATCAACGGCGCTCAACTCGCCATCTCACGCCACGACTCCCTGCTCTACGCCCGCGGCTTTGGCTTTGCCGACGTGCAACGGCAGACACCAATGGAACCGTCCTACATCATGCGCATGGCGTCATGCTCGAAGCTCGTCACCGCTGTAGGCATCATGAAGCTGCGCGACATGGGAAAGCTGCGACTCAACGAGAAGGTCTTCGGACCACAGGGTATTCTCAAAGACACGTTCTACATCAACTCGATAAAGGACAAGCGCTACTTCGACATCACCGTAGAGCAGCTTCTGCGCCACAAGGCGGGCTTCACCAACTATGCCGGCGACCCTATCTTCTCCACGCGCTACATCATGCAGCAGAATCATCTCTCCACCCCACCCGACCACCGTACGCTGCTGCGCATCGTCTTGCGGCGCCATCTTGGCTACACGCCCGGCACACAGCAACGCTACTGCAACATCGGCTACACGCTGCTCTCTCTCATCATACAGCAGCGCACGGGCATGTCCTATGAGAAATTCATGCAGAAATATGTGCTGGAACCTGCCGGATGCTACGACTTCCACATCGCGGGCAACTATCTGAAGGACCGCCGGCAGAACGAAACGGTCTACTACATGCACTCAAGTTCGGAGCCTGCACCAGAGTTCAACAACTCCGGTCGCATGGTTGTGCGCTGCTACGGCGAGAACGACATCACTTCAGCACTCGGCGCAGGAGCATGGACGGCGTCGGCTGCCGAGCTGTGCCGCCTTGTCGCTGCCATCGACGGCGACCCTACACTGCCTGATGTCATTTCGCCTGACGCTGTCAGACTGATGACCAAGGAAATGCCCGACCACCAGTTCTCGTTCGGTTGGAACTTCACGCCGGTGAAGGGTCCGTGGATACGCACCGGATCTCTCGTCGGCACCTCTGCCATCGTGCTGCGTTATGCCGACGGCGAATGTTGGGTGCTCATCACTAACACAAGCACATGGAAGGGCCACGGCTTTTCCAAGGACACTATGGCTCTCTTTGACATGTTGCGAAAGAAGTTTAGCAGCAAAATGCCCAAGAGAAACATGTTCGTAAACTAGAAAGGCGTGCCACAGCATCACGCTGTAGCACGCCTTAAAAAATCTATTAACCAATATTGTATTTATACAAGAACCTTAATTCTTCTCTTTTGCCTCAGTCTCGGTTGCCGTAGCCTCAGTAGCCTGATTCTTTGAAGCGACTGTTTTCTTAGCGGCTACCGGTTTCTTGGCTGCTGTCGCCTTCTTTGGCGTAGCGGTCTTTCCGGGCGTCTTTGTCTTCTCTATCTTAGCGCGGAGCTTCTCCTCCGTAGCCTCAATCTTCTCAATCTTGGTTTGCAAACGAGTTATCTCCTTGTTCTTCATGTCTATTTCCTCATCCTGATTCTTGATGGTGGTAAGGAGCGAGCTGAGCTCATCGTTGTCCACCGACTCCGGATAGAGGGAGTTTACACGAGAAATGAAGTCGCCAAGAATGTTCATGTAGTTGGTGAAGGCGTCAAACGGGCTTGAATAGATACCGCGGTCGATGCCCACCTGCGACGGTTTTGTCGTCATCTGGCGCAGATTGTTGGAAGCCTGGAGATAATCCCAGTCCTGATTGATACGCGGATCGTCGGCGATGCGCACGCGGTCGGCAACGCTGTAGAGCTTGTTGAACGCCTCACGCTGCATCGGATTGCCGAGCCATGAGCTGACGTCGCGTTCCTCGTCCGTCCACGACAACGTGTCGGGCACGTCGAGCTGGCTTACGCTTTCGAACGTGTCGCAAATCTCACTTGGCGTGGAGAACGTGATGCCACGTTGCTTGGCGCATACTGGCAGAGCTTTGATAAACTCAAGGATGTTGGTGGACAAGGGTTGAGCCACGCCAAGGGCAGAAAGCTCCATGAAGATGTTCACAACCTTCTCGCCTTCCGGGAAAGCTGCGATGCGATCCATATAGTTGTCAGCGAAGAGAGGATAGCCCTCCCATTCCTTGTTGCCGAAGCGCAGGGAGATATCATCGCTGAGGTTGACATCGCGAAGCAGAAGCTTCAAGTTGGGAGCCAGGGCGCAGTTGTAGACGTAATGGGGCGACTTCCAGCCAAGCACGTGGCGCGCGCCTTCCGTCAGCATACCCTTGAAGCCCATCTGCGAAACCTGAAGACCGATGTCGTCGCTGTAGATGAGCGATGAGTTGCGAAGCACTTTCGGAGTCTGTCCGAAGTATTCTTTCATCTTCTCACACTGGCGCTTCACTTCCTTTGCGAAGCTCTCCTCGTTGGCAAGCGATGCCAAACCGTGCGAATAAGGCTCTGCGAGAAACTCCACGCAACCCGTCTGGTTGAGCTCTTGCAGCTTCTCAAGCACCTGCGGAGCATGTATCTCCAATTGCTCCATGCCTACGCCCGAAAGCGAGAACGCCACCTTGAAGTAGCCGGGATTCTCCTTTATCATCTCGCCGAGAGTCTCAAGAGCCGGCATATAGGAGCGGTTGGCAAGGTCGGTTGTGATGCGCTCGTCCTCGTAGTCGTCATAGTAATAGTGGTCGGTGCCAATGTCGAAGAAGCGATAACGCTTCAACTGTATGTTCTGGTGTATCTCGAAATATAAACAAATCGTTTTCATTATTGTCTGTTTTAGGATTGTTGCTTTAGGATTCTTATGTCACTTTAGTGGTGTATAGAGTAGCAATGGCTCAAGCACTGATTAGATGTCGCCCGCGAGCACACGCTCGTAGAGCCTCTTGATGCGCGCACCAACCTTCTCCCATGTAATCTGGTCGACCTCGCGCTTGCCCTCATCCTGAAGGTAATGGAAGAGCGAGTCGTTGTGGCAAATGGAATAGATGGAATCGGCGAGGGCGTGAATGTCCCAATAGTCAACCTTTATGCAGTTGTTGAGGATTTCGGCACAACCCGACTGCTTTGAGATGATTGTCGGCGTGCCACACTGCATTGCCTCAAGAGGCGAGATGCCGAACGGCTCCGACACGGACGGCATGACATAGACGTCGCTGTCCTTCAGACACTCGTACACCTGCTTGCCGCGCATGAAGCCCGGGAAGTGGAAACGGTCGGCGATGCCGCGCTCGGCGGCAAGATAAATCATGTCGTCCATCATGTCGCCACTGCCCGCCATGCAGAAGCGCACGTTGCGTGAGCGTTGCAGTACCATGTTGGCAGCCTCAACGAAATACTCCGGACCTTTCTGCATCGTGATACGTCCGAGGAATGTCACGATTTTCTCCTTGCCGTGGTGGTCGGGACGCGGAATGTCCTGCAGCTCCTGACGCAGTGGATAGACGGCATTGTGCATCGTGAAGCACTTGCGCGGATCCTGGTGATACTGGTTGATGACGGTTTGGCGCGTAAGCTCCGACACACACATAATGCAGTCGGCGTTGTCCATGCCGTCCTTCTCAATGGCATACACCGTGGGGTTCACCTTTCCGCGTGAGCGGTCAAAGTCCGTGGCGTGAACATGTATGCAAAGCGGCTTGCCACTGACGTGCTTGGCGTTGATACCGGCAGGATAGGTCAGCCAGTCGTGGGCGTGAATGATGTCGAAATCCTCCGTGCGTGCCACCACTCCGGCAATGATGGAATAGTTGTTGATTTCTTCATGCAGATTGGACGGATAGCCCCCCGCAAACTCCATGCAGCCGAGATCGTTGACGTGCATGTAGTTGAAGTCTGCATAGATATGGTCGCGCAGGCGGAAATAGTAGTCGGGATCCATAACGTTGCCGACACGGCTCTTTACATAGTCGTAGTCGACGTCGCGCCATGCGATAGGCACGCTGTTCATCGCCACGATGCGGCAGGCGCTTTGGTCCTCGTCGCCGAAGGGATGAGGCAAGCAAAGCACGGTTTCTATTCCTCCCTGTGCGTGCAGGCCCTGTGAGATTCCGAAATTAGCGGTAGCGAGTCCACCATATACGTGAGGAGGATACTCCCATCCGAACATTAAAACTTTCATATTTTCTTATCCTCCTTAATTTAATATTTGTATTTTTCCAACAATTCGAGCGTGCGCAAAATCTCTGCCACGTTCATGGCGAACGAGATGGCACCACGCCCGTTGAACGGAGGGTTGCCGTCGAAGAGCTCAGGAATTGTGCCAAGACAATGCTGCGTCATCTCGTCTTCGTAGCCCACCATCTGGCGCTCGATGAAAGAAAGGCGCGTGCGCTTGTAGATTTTCAGGCAAGCCTCCATGTAGAAGCCGCCGAGCCATGGCCATGCCGTACCCTGATGGTAAGCGTAGTCGCGCTGCGTCTGCGGCCCGACATACATCGGATTGTAGCCGCCGCTCTTTGGCGAGAGCGAGCGCAGGCCCTTCGGCGTGAGCAGTTCGCGCGTGCAGACGTCGAGCACGCTCTTCTGCTGTGCTGGCGAAAGGGGCGAGTAGTCGAGTGCCACGGCAAATATCATGTTTGGACGCACACTCCAGTCGGGCGTGTCCTTCGGCTCCACGTAGTCGAACAGGTAGCCATACTCGTTGACGAAGATGTCGACGAACGACGAGCCACACAGTTCGGCACGCTTCTCGAATTCGGCTGCCTCCATGGTGTCGCCGTACTCTGCCGCCATAGAGGCGCAGAACTTCAGGGCGTTGAACCATAGAGCATTGAACTCAACGATGTAGCCCGTGCGCGGAACGACGGGACGTCCCTCTGCCGTGGAGTTCATCCATGTCACGGCTTTCTCCTTTCCCTCAGAATAGAGCAGTCCGTTGTCACGAAGCTCAAGATTAGGATGACGGTTGTCTATAATATAATGTAGGATGTCGTGGAGCAGCTTGCCGTACTTACGGTTGCACTTGTCGCGACCAACATGCTTGGCGTACTGCTGCACAGCCCAAACGCACCAAAGCATGACGTCGGGTTGGTCGATTTCGTAAATTTTTGCCGTGAGCGGCTTTCCGCCCATAAACTCGTAGAGTCCGCGCATTGCTGTCTGCATAACGAGCTCGAAATAGTCTTCTTCCTCGATGGAGAGCGTGAGACCGGGAAGGGCGATGAACGTGTCGCGGGCGCGACACTTGAACCACGGATAACCGGCAAGGATGTAGCGCTCGTCCTTACTTGTACGGTTGTGGAACTGATGGGCGGCGTTGACAAGACAATGGAAGAAGTTGTCGCGCGGCGAGCGCTCGTCCACCTCTTTCTGGAAGAGCGTCTTCAAGCCGCCCGTCTTACATGCCGACGTTGAAGCAGAGAAGACGATGCTCTCACCCTTCTTGATGTCCATCTCGAAATATCCGGGCACGTAGAGGTCTTCGTTGGAGGCATAGCCACGCTCCTGCTCCTTGGGGTATTCCACGCCACGATACCAATCGGGCTGGAAGATGAAGCTGTTTGGCTTGCTAAACTGCATGTACAAGTCGGGATAGCCGGCATACATGCAGGTCTTTATGCCGTTCTCCACTTCGCTGTACTCGCGCGAAGCGACGGAATTTTCATGCGTGAACTGACGTACACTGCGGAAAGCGAGGAACGGACGGAAGCGCAGCGTCGTTGCCGAATGGGCATCAACGAGCGTGTAGCGGATAAGTATACGGTCTTCGTAGTGCTGGAACACTACTTCTTTTCTTAGAAGGACTCCGCCGACACGATAAAGGGTTGTCGGCACTTTGTCACAATCGAATTCTCTTATATACTTGTGTCCTTTTGGACTGTAGCTATTGCCCTGATACTTGTGCAAGCCGAGGTTGAACTCGGCTCCATGCTGTATGACGGTTGGGTCGAGCGAGGAAAGCAACACATGGTTTTCATCGTCAAGTTCGGGCACTGGCACAACGAGAAGACCGTGATACTTTCGCGTATTACAGTCTACTATCGTAGAGCACGAGTAGGCGCCTGAACGATTGGTGCGCAGCAATTCTCGCGGCAACGACTCTTCCAGGTTTGTCATCAGAGCTTTTTCGAATCGCAAATAACTCATAGGTTTAAATTAAGGTTCATTATTAGTTAGTCAATCTTTCTGGCAGTAGTAGTCTTCATGAAAAAAGGCGTTGCTGCCCTTACGAAACCAAAGGTAGTAAAAATTAACTTATGCACAAAATAAAATATTGTGTTTTTTTTCAAAAACGGGAAACGGGACTTG
>DLKG01000058.1:17275-24737 GCA_002490315.1 Prevotella sp. UBA7594
CAAGTCCCGTTTCCCGTTTTTTCTGCGATTTTTGAAATCGTTTGCGCAGTTTAATTGTTATTTTTCCTCATACTTTCCATTGATGGAAACCGACTTCTTCTCAAAAGGGTGCAGTACGCCATCGATGAGCACGGCAAGCTCGCCGCGCAGTATGGGTCTTTTCTTGTCATCAATGTCAAAACCGCAGTTCTCCGCCAAGACCTTCATCATCCTCCTGCATGAAGAAGCCGACGCCAAACGCTCATGCTTGGCAATGGCTACAATCATGTCGATGGCGTTGCCTATTGTCATCGGGCTTTCCATTGACGCGACGTTCGTGGCGGCGTAAGGATATACTTCAGGAAGTCCGTCAAGGTCGCCTTCTACGACTACCGTATCTGGGCGGAAGAGCGTCTGGTTGTGCCAGTCGATGCTCACGCCCCTGCCGCGCAGTATGCCCGTGGCTCCAACACGCTGACATGGCTTGAACATCGGGCTTTCCTTCGCCACATCTACGTAGGGCATGAGATAACCGCCTGCGCCAAGCACTATGGTCTGCACTTCACGCACCGACACCTCTGCGACGTCGCAGTCGCGTTTCACGGCAATGGCGGCAAGTGCGCCTGCCGCCTGACCAATCTGCATCACGACGGGCTGAAGGCGCGTGGAGCCGTTGGCGATGTTGGACACGGAGATCGACTTCTCAGCCACTATCAGTCCAGGCGTGTGCTCCGGGATGAGCGCACCGAGGGGAAGGCAGAACGAGGGCACCGGATGGAAATAGAGATTGGGCAACGACTCCTCGCCTGTGTAGCGCGTGTGGTGATGGTCGACGGGATAGTCACCGACGGCGATGCCGGTACGATAGAGTGGCTCTGCCTGCGAGAAGGGGGCTGTCATGTGGTTGAGCGTGAAGCGCACCTTGCCATGGATGCGCCGCGACTCGCGGTGGTAGGGGATGAAGGGAAGGCGGTCGGGCGTGGGAAACTCGTCGTCGGCAAGTCCAAGCGTGCTGAAGCCAAGCTCATGCTGAAGGAAATAGACGAAGCACAGCGTGTAGTCCTTGGCACGGCGCACGGCATCGGCACGTTCCTCGGGCGTCATGTCTATCATGTTGGCATAGAAGTCGTTGCCTTCAATGGGCCAGTTTATCATGTACTTGTCGCCTGGCATACGCCCGTAGGTTATCATCTTCTCCTTCGACCACATGCGGTTGGGCTCCTTCGGCGTCACGCAATGGTCGTTGATGCAGCAGCAGGCGAACTCGCTCGGCTCATAGCCTGCTGGGCGTGGAATGGTCACGTCGCGATGGTAGTCCTTGAGGATGGCGACATACGTCAGGTCCTGCACGATATTGTTGGCTTCTGCCGGAGCGATGTCCTCATGGGTTACGGAGCGGCTTTCCATTCCGACGTCGTATGCCACTCCACACATCTTGGCTATGTCTCCAAGCTCCGTGGCGTCAATGAGTACGGGGGCAGAAAGGGTGTCCACTGCCCCACCCTTGCGGCTGACGCAGAGTAGCCAGTCGGCATCGCGCCGCTCCACGGTGCGCACATCCGACTCCATCCAGAGGCTTATGCCCTTCTCACGCGCCACCATGTCGTGGAATATTCTGTTGCCTACGGAAGGCTCGAACATGACGTTGCTCACCCATCCGGTTTTCAATGACTCAAGTCCACCATAGTGCATGGCAAGACTGTCGCGAAACTCTCCCCACAGTCCTGCGGGGAGACGATAGTTGCCGTCGACGGCTCCGACACCTGCTGACGTGAGCATGCCGCCCAGCCATGTTGAGGACTCGACGACGACGACTTGCGCACCGGAACGTGCTGCCTGAATTGATGCTGTGACGCCACTCGTGCCACCACCTACGACTATGACGTCCGTGCGAACCTGCCGCGCTGAGAGGGAGAGCGAGACGGACAAGAATATGGAGAGTGTCAAGGAGAATTTCATTGATTTTGACGAGTTACGAATTAGGAGTTACGAATTAGGAGTTACGAGTTAGGAGTTAGGAGTTAGGAGTTACGAGTTACGAGTTAGGAGTTACGAATTACGAATTACGAATTAGGAGTTACGAATTACGAGTTACGAATTGCGAATTTGGAGTTGGAAATTAAAAATTGACATTATTGTGAGGGTACTGTTCGGGAGACCGTAGCCTCTGCAACATTCCATCCTAATCATCCCAATCCCCTTAATACAATAGTGCCCTGAAGCAGCATATCCTCTCCAGGGCACCATTTATATTATATACAAGAATCGATTATTTATATCTGTTGCCTGCATCCCACCATACTCGTACGTTCATGCCGTCGCCCTTTCCGCCGTTGAGAGAAGGATCCTTGGCGTTGGGGTTCTCACGCAACTCGTCGTCAACATAGCGGAGCTTCTTGATGAACTCACCGTTTGCAGGATTGATGGTTGACTCAAGACTCTGTGAAACAGGCATGAGCTTCGGATATCCAGTGCGGCGGAACTCTGCCCAAGCCTCGTAGCCGAGCGGATAGAGTGCGAGCCACTTCTGAGTGATTACCTGCTCGAGATGACCCTCGAAGTCGGAAGCGCTGTCCCAGTTGACCTTGCCCGTAGTGATGTACGTCTCGTCGTTGGACGTGTCGTAAAGCGAAGCGTCGCTGACGATGGCACGCTCACTGGCGAAGGAAGCCTTGATGCCTTCAACATAGTTGGTCTTGGCATCGCCAGCTCCTGCCCATCCGCGGAGAGCAGCCTCTGCCTTGAGGAAACAAACTTCGGCGTAGTTCATCACCTTCTGGCGGATTGGCACGCAGAAGGAGCTTTCGCTGTTGTCCTTCGTGTTCCAGTTTGGCATGGCCTGCAAGCCCCATACAGAAGAGCGGCTGTCGGCAGGATACTGCGCGAGCTCGCTGACGGAAAGTCCGTTAGGAATACCTGCATAGACTGGATTCTCGGCTGTTGAGCCAGTCGTGTGGCCAAACCACAGAGGCATACGCGGGTCGGCAACGGTACTGGTGGTCTTGAGGATGTCCTCCATGGTCTTGCTCATGCAGAACTCGCCCCAGCCCGAAATCTGGAAAAGAGGCCAACCGTTGGAGCCAGAACCTGAGATGTAGACGCCGGCGTTGTCGTCGTTGCTTGAGAGCATTCCGCCCTGGGCAGCGAGAGCAGCCTCACCCTCCTGCTTGGCGAGAGTAGGATTGACATAGGCAAGGCGCAAAGCGTAGCGCAGGCGCAGCGAATTGGCGAGTTTCACCCATTTCTTGAAGTCGCCGTTGAAGATAAGGTCTTGATTGTCCTTGTACGCCACTTGGTCGCTCTTGTCGGAGTTGAGCGTATTGGCAGCCTCTGTAAGTTCCTTAAAGATGTCCTTGTAGATGCTCTCCTGAGAGTCGTACTTGGCATCACTGTTGCCCTTGGCAGCTTCGGTGTAAGGAATGTCGCCGAAGATGTCGGTGGTCATAGCCGTGCATGAGGCGGCGTAGATGCGCATCGTCTGGTAGATGTAGTCGTAGGCTGGCTGCTTCTTGACGGTCTCAGCGACGGCTCTCACCTGCTTGAGCACTCCTGAGTAGTAGTTGTTCCAGAAGCCGTCGGTAACCCACGCCGACTTGTATGTGTAGTTGTCGGAGTTGAAGTAGCTGGCGGAGTTGGCAAAGTACTGTGCGAAGAGGTTTGTATGGAGGTTGTCGCCCACCTGGTATTCCCATGAGCCAAGGTGTGCTCCCTGTTCCTCGATGTAAGGCATTATGTAGGAAGGGTCGTCGCCGGAAATGCCCATCGGATCCTCGTTCATTGAGTCGAATTTGTCGGTGCAGCCTGTGAGCAGTGCTCCCATGGCGCATACCATGCCTATATTCTTTAATATCTTTTTCATAGCAGTAAAGGCTTTAGAATTTAACATTAAGTGAAAGACCGATAGTTCTCGTCGGTGGCATTGAAGCAAGCTCGAATGCCTGTGCGTAGTCGTTGCGTGAGAACGCACCTTCCGGATTGACTGGAGCAGCCTTGTAGATGTAGAAGAGGTCGCGGCCTACGAGCGACACGCGCACGCTCTGTATAGGAGTGCGGCTGAGCCACTGCTTCGGCAGGTTGTAGCCGAGAGCTATCTCGCGCAGCTTCACATAGGTGCCTTTGTAGACAAACTGCTCAGCGATGCCTGCAGGGCCTGCCACGGAGCTCCAGTACTGCTCGGCGGAAACGCCCTTTGTATTGGGCTGTCCGTCTTCCGTCACACCGTCAACGACAATCTGCTCGCCGTTCTCACGTCCGTAGAGAGTCTTGGCTGATGTACCTTCCTGGCAAGCATAGTTGTCGGTGTTGGAGATGAAGTCGCCGCCGTAGCGTATGTCGACGAGTGCGGAGAGCGTAAGGTCGCGCCAGCGCAGAGAGGTGCCGATGGAACCTGTCCACTTCGGCATCATGTTGCCGATGATCTTGTCGGACTCGCTGATAGGAAGTCCGTTGGCATCTACTACAATCTTGCCGTTGGCGTCGCGCTTGTAGGCTGTGCCAACGATGTCGCCAAATTGTCCGCCCTCGTTCACTACTACTGAGCCAGTACGGATAGAGCCGAGCGTGAAGCGCTTGATGTCCTTGTCAAGCTCTATACACTTCGTGCGGTTAAGACCCCAATTGAGATTGACGTCCCATGTCCAGTCCTTTGTGCGGATGGGCGTGCCGGTGAGCATGAGCTCGAAGCCGTGGCTGCTGATCTTGCCGGCGTTGATGCTCTTCGATGTGTAGCCGGATGAGCCAGGCATGTTGACGGAGAGAATCTGATCCTTCGTGGTCGACTTGTAGTAGGTGAAGTCTATGCCGAGGCGATTGTTGAGGAGTCGGATTTCAGTACCGAACTCGCCTGACACTGTAGACTCCGGCTTGAGGTTGGCAAGCGGGAGGGTCTTGTCGAGATAGATTTTGATGATGCCCGGGTTGACCTTGTCGCCGTCGGCGTCGAGCTTGTCGCCTGATGTCCAGTAGTGGTACATGGTAGCGAGCTTGTACGGGTCGGTGTCGTTGCCCACCTTAGCCCATGATCCGCGCAACTTGAAGTAGTCCACCCACTCCGGGAGCTTGAACATCTCCGAGAGTATGACGCTGGCGCTCACTGACGGATAGAAATAGGAGCGGTTCCATGATGGGAGCGTCGACGACCAGTCGTTGCGGCCCGTGATGTCGAGATATGCCATGCTCTTGTAGCCTACGGAAGCCGAGAAGAACATTGACTGTATCTCCTTCTTCGAGTAGGACTCTGAGACGGTCTGCGTCAAGCCGTTGGCGAGGTTGACAGCGCCCGGGATGGCGAATAGTCCGGAGTAGCCTGCGAGGCCGTTGCTCTTCATGTTGACAACAGAGGAACCGAGGTTGGCGTTAACGGAGAAGTCGCCGAAGTTCTTGTTGAAGTAGAGTATGAGGTCGGCGTTGAACTCCTGGTTGGTCGACTGGCTGTTGACGTACTGCGATGCTGTTGATGTCGGGTCGGGCAGGCGGTTGTAGTTCTTGTACTGGTCGTTGTACCAGTCAATGCCCACACGTCCTGTCAGGCGCAGATAGTCGGTGAAGCGTGCCGTGGCGCTGAGCTGTCCGATAATTCGGTTGCGGTCGTTCTGGTTGCCGTTCTCGTTGGATGTGATAGCGTACGGGTTGGAGTAGTTGTCGCTCGGACCCGACCAGTTGACGGAGTTGTTCAGATAGCTGCCTGTGCCTTGCGGATTCTTGAGGTCGGCGAGGCGTATGCCGCGCGGCATCTTCACGAGCTGCGTCATGACGCCGTACTCGCCCTGTCCGGGACGGTTCTTGTTGCGCTCACGCATGTAGTTGAGCTTGGCGCCGATGGTGAGGTAGGAGTTGTTGTATTCGGTGTTGAAGTTGAAATACTGGCGGTTGAGTTGGTGATTGGGCGTCACGTCCTTGTTGCGCGTGTCGGTGAAGGAGAGTCGTCCGGTGATGTTCTTGCCGCCGGCGGTGGCGATGAGTGTGTTGGTGTAAGCCACGCCCGTGTTGTAGAAATCCTTGATGTAGTCCTTTTGCGGAGTGAGGGCATAGTCGGAGTAGCGCTCGTCGCCCCAAATCTCGTTGCGCCAGTTCTTTACGGTCTGACCGGTCATGCGCTCGCCCCAGCTGCCATGTGCTCCCATGTCGTAACTGCCATTGGTGCCCTGCGAGTAGACGTTCTGGTATTTATAAGGAGAGTAGACCATGGAGAAATCGATGTTGCCGTTGTACTCGATGCTGAGCGGCTGACCTTCCTTTCCTTTCTTAGTCGTGACAATGATGGCTCCGCTCTGTGCGCGCGAGCCGTAGAGGGCAGCGGCATTGGCGCCCTTGAGGACGGAGATGCTCTCGATGTCCTCTGGGTTTATCTGTGAGGCTGCTCCAGCACAGTCGCTTCCACCCCATTCCGTGGCCTGCTCCTGCGTGCCGTCGTTGATAGGTATACCGTCGACCACCCAAAGAGGCTGGTTGTTGCCACTGAGGGAGTTGAGACCACGCATCACGATACGCGTCGAACCGCCCATACCTGAGCCCGACTGCGAAATCTGAACGCCTGCAATCTTTCCCTGAAGCATATTGGCGACACTGACCGACTTGTTTTCCGTAAGGCCTTCCGTCTTCACTTCCTGCATGGCATAGCCGAGAGCTTTCTTCTCGCGCTTAATGCCGAGGGCTGTCACGACGACCTCGTCAAGTTCTGATGACGACGGCTGAAGATCGACATTTACTACGGAGCGACCGCTGACTGCCACTTCCTTCGTGGCGTAGCCAAGGTAGGAAACAGTGATGGCGGACGTGTTCTGCGGAACGCTGATGGAGAATTTTCCATCGATGTCGGTGATAGCTTTCACCTTGGAGCCTTTCACCTCGATGGTGGCTCCGACGACGGGTTCACCGTGCTCTTCCTTGACAACGCCCGACACCTTGCGTGTGTCTTGCTGTATTATTGCACTCTGATTGGGTTCGTGCGCGGATGCGGCGTAGACTGGTGCGCCACAGCCTAATGCGAGTCCGGCGAGCATTGTGCCGGCAAGCATCATGTGTTTTTTCTGATCTGTATCCATAATTGCCAATTTTAGATACTGCAAAAACGATTGTCAGTTTAAATTAATAGATGAATTTTTAATAGATTGATTTGAAACGTTTGCCTGTCGTGTCAACATTGTGCAGGCTTGCTTGGGGTGTATGTCATGTACATGCCCTAATGAGGCATATTTGTTTAGTAAGATGTGTCATAGGTTATGGTTTTTAAAATATTTTATTTTCTGACGCAAATTTACAAAATTTATTAATACCGTAAAAGTTTTTTCATATTTATTTTTACAAATAATGATTTTTTTCTTGCAAACGTGTAGAAAATTAGTTTTATATATTGATATTTTTTCTTGTCGTTTTCCAAAGCGGCACTTTAGAGGGCGTAAAGTGCCGCTTTAAGAATCGAGTAGGAGGAAAACGAAGCAGTTTTCTTCCTACTTTCGTTTTCCGACCTCTCACACCACCGTAC
>DLKG01000041.1 GCA_002490315.1 Prevotella sp. UBA7594
TTTTATTATAGCTCATTGTTCTTCTTATAGAAAAGTACTTTTTGTTTGTAATTAGCTTACAAAGTTATTACTTTTTCTGTAAAATTGCAATGAAAAAATCTAAAAATGAAAATACACATTCTCCCAACCCGTCATTTGCAATCGTTCTTCTCTACAATCTCCCTCGCCACAGATATTTGCGCGTTTCGTGCACGATTACACCGTTGAGCAGCAGCAGTGACAGAAGGTTTGGAATGGCCATCAGGGCATTGAAGCAGTCGGCTGCGTTCCAGACGATGCCCAGGCTGATAGTGCTGCCGGCAAAGACGGATAAGATGTAGACGGAGCGATAGGGCTTCATGAGGCGTCTGCCGCCGAGGTACTCCATGGCACGCTCGCCATAGTAGCACCAGCCGAGCGTCGTGGAGAAGGCGAACGTCAACATTCCGATGCTCATGATAAGCGAACCGACGACGGGAATCTTCGAGAAGGCAGCCTTCGTCAGCTCAGCCCCGTTCTGATAGTCGATGTCGGGGTAGGCGAGGATGCTGCTCACGATGACGATGCCCGTCATGGCGCATATCACTACAGTGTCCCAGAACGTGCCCGACGAGGACACGAGAGCCTGGCGCACAGGATTGCGCGTCTGCGCGGCAGCAGCCACGATGGGGGCAGAGCCAAGACCCGACTCGTTGGAGAAGAGTCCGCGTGCTATGCCGTAGCGTGCGGCGAGAAGCACCGAGCTTCCTACAAAGCCGCCGCCTGCCGCCTCTGGCGTGAAGGCAGAGCGGAGGATGAGGCTGAGGGCAGGGAGGAGGTAGTGGCTGTTGACACACATTATATATATACAGCCAATGATGTAGAACGCAGCCATGAGCGGCACAAGCATTCCGCACACGCGCGAGATACTCTTCACGCCACCCATCACCACAGCAGCTGTCAGCAGCGTCACGCCAGCTCCAGTGACCCAGGGTGAGACGCCCCACGTACTGTGGAGCATGGTTGCTATGGCGTTCGCCTGCACCGTGGAGCCGATGCCGAAGGAGGCAAGCGCCGTGAAGACGGCGAAGAGCACGGCAAGCCATTTCCATCCGAGTCCGCGCTCTATGGCGTACATCGGACCGCCGAGCATACGTCCGTCTGCCGCCTTCACACGATACTTCACGGCGAGAAGTCCCTCGGCGTATTTCGTGGCGATGCCGAAGACGCCCGTCAGCCAGCACCACAACACTGCTCCTGGACCACCGAGCGCCACTGCCGTCGCCACGCCGATGATGTTGCCCGTGCCGATGGTGGCGGCGAGCGCCGTCGCCAAGGCGCCAAACTGCGACACGTCGCCATCGCTGTCGCTGTCGCGCTTGACGGAGAGGCAGATGGCTGTGAGAATCTTGCGCTGAGGGAAGCGCAGGCGGATGGTGAGGAAGATGTGGGTGCCGAGTAGTAGCGCTATCATGGGCCAGCCCCATAGATAGCCGCTGAGCATCGTGAAGAATTCGTTAGCCTGATTCATTGTCTTTTCCTTTTTTTATAACTCTACTTTTAACTTATTGACAGCTATATATAACACTATAAATCTACGCGCACCCGCTCAAACCCCATGCTTCGCAGCAGGCTCTCAAACTGTGTGCGTGCGTTCTGTCGCGCCGACTCGTAGTTTTGCCTTGTAAGGCAGCGGCGGCGCATCTTCTCCGCTGCGCGGTCGTACATCGCCTTGCGGTCGTCGTGGGTCCACTTGCCGGAGGAGATGAAGGAGCGCGTGCGCGTCTCGTCGATGAAATTGTCGCTGAGCAGGCGCACGGGCGGGAGTTTTGCTACGAGCGTGTCGCCGCTCATGCTCAGCCAGCCCTCATGCGCCTCCTTGAGATTGACGCCGAGGCGTAGCGTGCCGTAGTAGATACGCACCAGTTCGTCGTCGGAGAAGAAGCCGCGGCGCACAGTGTCGACAAGTTCCTCGTCGTTGATTTCCAAGAACGACCACTCGCCGATTTGCTCAATGGAGCGCAGCATGGTGGGCGTGACGTCGATGGAGTCGCTCTTCACGACAGCAGCCGACGTTGACGTGTCGGCAATCTTGTGCGTTACGTGGCGCACGACGAAGACTACAGCCAGGATTATCACTGCCACGAGCACTGCTTTCAGCAGTAGCGGGCGCAGCAGGCGTGAAGTGTATTGCTTTGTCATTTTTCGTTGTTGTTAGAGGGTTGGGGCTTGAGCACGGGTGATATTCTCTTGCCGTCAGACGATTTTCTTTTCTCCACAGAGGTGTTGTCGATGAGCTGGAGGATGTCGTTAGGAGCAAACTGCTTGCGGAAGGAAATCGTGATGTTCTCCTCCTTGAAGCCCATCTGCTTCAGTAGTGGCACGAGGGCGTTGGCAGCACCTGAACGTGCTTGCTCGATGATGTCAGTCGACGCCATGTCGCGGATGATGGCGTCGCGTCCCTGGCGCTCGTAGGAGGCAAGCTCCGCGTCGGTGAAATTATGGCGCAGGAGTGCCACGTACTCCTTTATGTCGTCGTGGTTGACACGTGTGGACGTGAGCACGATGCGGGGGTCGGGCAGTACAATCTCGATGTGGGAGGAGTCGCGGCGCACATTGGCAGCGCTGAAACCGCTGAAGTCGACGTAAGCCTTCAGTGTGGCGTCGACGGGAATAGCTATCTTGCGCTTGCCAAGTGGCAAGCCGATGTCGTAGTCGTGATTGAGAAGACGACCCTTGAGCGCAAGGCGGTCGTCGTGGGTGATGATTTTGTGGACGCGAAACTCCGTGGTGTAGAGCCGGGAGCACTTCTGTATCTGCATGACGAGGGCTGAAAGCGTGTCGACGCGCTCCGTTGCGGCTTGCCGCGACGAGGCATCGCCCTGCTTTTTGCCGCACGAGGATGCCAAAAGAGCGGCGGATAATAGCAATGTGAAAGCTAACTTCTGCATAATTGTTCAAATATTAGTGCAAAAGTAATGATTTTCTTTCAATGTGCCAACCAAATACAGATGTTTTTCCTTTTATGGCAAATTGTTGTGGCGAATTATGCGGGAATGGAATATTTTTTATACCTTTGCTCGTATGAAAGATTGTATTAAAAAATCAAAGATATTGTGTTGCGCCATTATTGGCATAATGTCGGCGGCTGTTGCTTCATGCGGCGACAAGCCTAAGAGTGGCGACATCATCGTGAAAAAGCAGACGAAGGTAGTGCGCAAGCAGACGCAGGAGATGAGTCCTTATGAGCAGAAACGCAATGTACAATGGCTTGGCGCAACATATAAGGTGTGTATAGAGCGCAAAGCCGACCGCTCGCTGGCGCAAGCCGTAGACGAGCAGGGCAACAAATACTACGACAACCGCATCACTGTGCGCATACTGCGTGCCGACGGTTCCGTCTTCTACGACCGCACGTTCACAAAGGCTGACTTCGACGGCTACGTAAGTTCCATCAACTCAAAGGGAGCACTTCTCGGCGTCGTCTTCGACCGCACTGACGGCGAGTCTCTCCGCTTTGCTGCAAGTGTCGGCTCGCCCGACCGCATGAGCGACGAGTACGACCCACTCGTCGTGAGCATCTCGCGCACGGGCGGCACGGCAATCTCCAAGGACGAGAAGCTCGACACGACGAGTGACGAAACTGAGGAGGAGGATTGAGCGGACGCAAATATCGTGCACGGAGTAAAAAAGTGTGGTTCATCCGATTTTTGGAGTGATTAAAATTTATGTTCATTCCAATAATTGACATTATGGGATGATGATGGTTATATTAATATTATAAAGCGATTTTAGATTAGCTTTCTTAGACCCATCCCCACTCGCCGTAGGCGGTGGGGATTACACACAAAAAGATAAATCCCCAAATGACTTAAGATTGCATTTGTTTTACAGACTTCAAGCAAGAATGTATCACCTGTTGGACAAAACTCTTCGCCACGAATGAAGTTCAGTTCACTGACAATGCCATTGACAACTTTATCGCTTTTGTTGATCACATGTCGTGTAGTGCTGACACTTACGTTTCGCTCGGCGGTTCTAATGGGTGCACTGACCAACTTACAAATTGGGACGGAACACAAAAAGCAGGTTGGGGGACGGTTCTAAGAAAAGAGTCAAGAGGCTTCTCACTATAAGTTAAAATAATGAGTATAAGAACTTGTTGACATGGAATTAAGATTTGATTAACACATTTATGAATGTAAGGTGACTTGTAAGGCAAACGGTCAAAGTTTGATAAAATGTAAAATATTACGGATATTGTTTGTATTCTCCGTAACTTTTAACACAAAACATTCTTTATTCTCAACAAGTAGTTGTATCTTCGCACGCAAATAAGAATAACATGGATAGAAATACATTCATTGACACGCTAAAACAGCGAGGTGGATTCATAACCACAGGTGAAGTGAAAAGCCGTGGTGAATATGAGCAGCTTAGGCGTGCAATAGAAGATGGAACGCTTATGCGGCTTCGTAATGGTGTCTATGTGGAAATATCAGCGTTGGCAAACAACATGATAGATGTGGAACGTATAGTTCCGCATGGTGTGCTTTGCCTGTATAGTGCTTTTGCTCATTATGGACTTTCCACACAAGTGCCTTCCGCTACTTGCATAGCCATTGAAGCCAAGCGAAAGGTGCGTGTGCCAGACTATCCTCCTATTGACCTCTATTATTGGAAAAAGGAGAATTTGGAGTTTGGTATAATCAAAAAGAGTATATCTGGCTATGATGTACTCATTACAGATATGGAGCGAACGGTCTGTGATGCTGT
>DLKG01000054.1:0-3583 GCA_002490315.1 Prevotella sp. UBA7594
CCCCGCCCCCGACATCGATGCGAGAGAAATCTTCCCCGCCCCCGACATCGATGCGAGAGAAATCTTCCCCGCCCCCGGCATCGCCAAATCCCCACACCCGCAAAAAGTCAAACGCAATGTTTAAGCAAGCAATTCTTTCAGCAGCAATCGCTGCCACAACAGTATCTTCATACGCCAATGACGGTGACGACTCCCCGCGCCGCTGGGCTGTGATTGCCGGAATGAACATATCCTGCCCGACTGTCTCCAGCCACGATGCGCCGCAAGGCATATCCGGCAAGGTGGCATCGTTCAGCTCGCCCGAGACAAGCGTCATGCTGGAGTACTGGCTTGCAAACCGGCATTTCTCCATACTGGGCGGCTACAATGCCGAGACCGTCGAATGGTATGGCTGCGACGTGAGCGCCACGATGCACAACATCGCGCTCGGCGCACGCTACTATCCGTTGTCCACAGCCTGCGCCATTCAACCCTACACCGCGCTCATGACCTACACCAACGTAGGCTCAGCACACGAGAAGAGTTGGATGGGGTTCACGGGCGGCAACGGAGTGAGCTATGAGCGAGTCTACACCATCGCCTGTCCGCGTCTGAGCGTGGCGCCGGCCGTAGGCTTCGACTGCTACATTCTCTCGTCGCTCGCGCTGGAGTTCCAATACGCTTTTCCGCTCGCCATCGACGGCAAGACGCGCATAAACTCCACCTACGGCACCGAACAGACTGCCTACCCCATGCACTCCAATATGCACCGCCACAATTTCCAAATCGGACTGAAGGCGACATTCCCCTTCCACTTCACCACGAAGGATGGCAACAACATCTTCGACCTCATATATATGGCTCTCGGTATCTACGATCCCGACGACGAGCCACGCAAGGAGACAAAGAAGGAGAGCCGCAAGCGGAGTCTCAACCGGGTGCTTGACTCCTACTGATTGAAGTTTCGCAAATGGGGAAGTATAGAAGTTAAAGAAGTTATAGAAGTTATAGAAGTTAAAGCCATTACTAATATAGAAGATACGGTCTGAAGAGCCGTACCACGCAATACAAGACACATCCCATCATAATATTAAAAAATAAAAAATATATGTTAGAAGTAAAGAACCTCCACGCCACTATCGCTGGCAAGGAAATACTGCGAGGCATCAACCTCACTATAAACGACGGCGAGATACACGCCATCATGGGACCTAACGGTTCCGGCAAGTCAACCCTCAGCGCCGTGCTCACCGGTAATCCTCTCTACGAGGTGACCGAGGGCGAGGCTTGGTTCAACGGCAAGAACATTCTTGAGATGAAGCCTGAGGACCGCGCCCACGAGGGACTCTTCCTCTCGTTTCAGTACCCGGTAGAGATTCCGGGCGTGTCGATGACCAACTTCCTCAAGGCTGCCGTCAACGAGAAGCGCAAGTATCAGGGTCTGCCAGAGCTGAAGGCGGGAGAGTTCCTCAAGCTGATGAACGAGAAGCGTAAGATTGTGGAGCTCGACTCGAAGTTCACGCGCCGCTCCGTCAACGAGGGTTTCTCGGGCGGTGAGAAGAAGCGCAACGAGATCTTCCAGATGGCAATGCTCGAGCCGAAGCTCGCCATCCTCGACGAGACCGACTCTGGTCTCGACGTCGACGCCATGCGCATCGTTGCCGACGGTGTGAACAAGATGCACACCACCGAGACGTCTGCCATCGTCATCACCCACTACGAGCGACTCTTGGACATGATCAAGCCCAACGTGGTGCACGTGCTCTACAAGGGACGCATCGTGAAGACTGCCGGACCGGAGCTTGCAAAGGAGATTGAGGAGAGAGGCTACGACTGGATTAAAGCAGAAGTGGGAGAGCTTTGAGTTTTGAATTTTGAGTTTTGAATTTTGAGTAAGTTGCGGCATGCTGCCGCAATTTTGAATTGCTCAATTTTGAATTGACAAGTAGTTGTGCAAATTTATCTTTACATACCCTCCTACAGATTGCTGCTCATATATAAAGATAATTATGAACACATACTTAACTCGAAATTTGACAATTCAAAATTGGCGAAGACGAATAATTCAAAACTCAAAATTCAAAACTCAAAATTGCGGCAGTAAGCCGCAACTAATTCAAGATTCAAAACTCAAAAAATCCAAATTGCGGCAGCATGCCGCAACAAACTCAAAATTCAAAATTCAAAATTCAAAATTCATAAAAGTGAACAGCGAAAAACAATATATCGACCTCTACCGCGAATGTCGCGAGCAGATCTGCGCCCACAGTGCCGATGTGCTCAACGGCGTGCGCGACGCTGCCTTCGCCGACTTCGAGCGGCTGGGTTTCCCGTCGCGCAAGGTGGAGCGTTACAAATACACGACCATAGACAAGCTTTTCGAGCCCAACTACGGTCTCAACATCAACCGCATCGACGTGCCCGTCGATCCCTACGAGGCGTTCCGCTGCGATGTGCCCAATCTGAGCACCGCACTCTACTTCATCGTCAACGACCAGTTCCGCCAGGCTCTGCAGCCTAAGGAGAACCTGCCTGAGGGCGTTGTTGTCACGTCGCTTGCCGAATATGCCAAGGAGCATCCCGAGTTCGTGGCTGCGCACTATGCCAAGCTCGCCCGCACCGACGAGGATGCCGTCACCGCCCTCAACACTATGCTGGCGCAGGACGGACTGCTCGTGTATGTTAAGCGCAACGTCAAGGTCGACAAGGCAATACAGGTTATCAACATACTGCGTTCAAACGTCGACCTCATGGTCAACCGCCGCGTGCTCATCGTCATGGAGGAGGGCGCGAGTGCCAAGTTCCTCTTCTGCGACCATGCCGCCGACGACCGCCAGTTCCTCACCACTCAGGTGATTGAGGCTTACGTGGGACCGAACTCTTCGCTCGACCTCTACTGCATGGAGGAGACCCACAACCGGAACACACGCATTTCGAACGTATACGTGGAGCAGCAGCGCGACTCGCGTTTCAACCACAATGTCATCACGCTGCACAACGGCGTGACACGCAATCGCCTCGACGTGCAGCTCAAGGGCGAGGGTGCCGAGTGCTGGTGCAACGGCTGCGTGATAGCCGACAAGGCTCAGCACGTCGACAACAACACGCTCATCGACCACCAGGTGTCGCACTGCACGAGCCACGAGCTCTATAAGTATGTGCTCGACGACAAGGCTACGGGTGCTTTCGCCGGACGTGTGCTCGTGCGCCACGGCGCGCAGAAGACCGTCTCGGAGGAGGTCAACCAGAACCTCTGCGCCACCAAGACTGCCCGCATGTACACGCAGCCGATGCTCGAGATCTATGCCGACGACGTGAAGTGCTCGCACGGCTCCACCGTGGGCCAGCTCAACGATGCCGCACTCTTCTACATGCGCCAGCGTGGCATCAGCGAGAAAGAGGCCAAACTGCTGCTCGAGTTCGCATTTATCAACGAGGTGGTTGACAGCATACAACTTGAGCCGCTGCGCGACCGCCTCCACTATCTCGTGGAGAAGCGATTCCGCGGTGAGTTGAGTAAGTGTGAGGGATGCCGGATGTGTAAGTAGAGAGAAGTTAGAGAAGTTAAAGAAGTTAAAGAAGTTAAGAAGTTAAGAAGTTAAAG
>DLKG01000054.1:3649-15040 GCA_002490315.1 Prevotella sp. UBA7594
TTAAAGAAGTTAAAGCCATATGCTTTGCTACTCAGTAATAAAGGCATTTGGCTTTAACTTCTGAGCGAAGCGATAACTTCTTTAACTTCTTAACTTCTTAACTAATAACTCGTCAACTAAAAAAGAACATGTACGATATAAATAAAGTCCGTTCCGATTTTCCCATTCTCTCGCGCACAGTCTACGACCGTCCGCTTGTGTATCTCGACAACGCCGCCACCACGCAGAAGCCACTCTGTGTGCTCGACGCCATGCGCGAGGAATACATCAACGCCAATGCCAATGTGCATCGTGGCGTCCACTATCTCTCGCAGCGAGCCACCGACCTGCACGAGGCGGCACGCGAGACGGTGCGCCGCTTCATCAACGCACCCAAGACTGAGGAGATAATCTTCACGCGTGGCACCACCGAGAGCATCAACCTCGTGGCAAGCTCTTTCTGTGAGGCTTTCATGCACGAGGGCGACGAGGTGATTGTCTCCGTCATGGAACACCACTCCAACATCGTGCCCTGGCAACTGCAGGCAGCAAAGCGGGGCATAGCCCTCAAGGTGATACCCATGGACGACACGGGCAAGCTCGACATGGAGGCTTTCGAGCGGTTGTTCTCCGACAAGACTAAGATTGTGAGCATTGCCCATGTGAGCAACACGCTCGGAACGGTCAACCCCGTGAAGGACATCGTGCGTATAGCCCATGAGCACGGCGTGCCGGTATTGGTCGACGGCGCACAGTCGACACCCCACTTCGCCGTCGACGTGCAGGACATCGACTGCGACTTCTTCGCCTTCTCCGGCCACAAGATTTATGGCCCCACGGGCATCGGCGTGCTCTACGGCAAGGAGGACTGGCTCGACCGCATGCCGCCCTACCAGGGTGGAGGCGAGATGATAGAGAGCGTGAGCTTCGAGAAGACAACGTTCGAGAAACTCCCGTTCAAGTTTGAGGCGGGCACTCCCGACTACGTTGCCACACACGGACTCGCCATCGCGCTCGACTATGTGTCGGCTCTCGGCATGGACAACATCGCCCGCCATGAGCACGAACTGACTGAATACTGCATGAGCCGCTTCGCCGAGATTCCCGACATGCGCCTCTTCGGCACTACCGAGGGCAAGGACGCCGTCGTGTCGTTCCTCGTGGGCAACATCCATCATCTCGACATGGGCACACTGCTCGACCGCCTCGGCATTGCCGTGCGCACGGGCCACCATTGTGCCCAGCCCGTCATGGACCGCCTCGGCGTGCAAGGCGTCGTGCGCGCCTCGTTTGCCCTCTACAACACCAAAGAGGAAATCGACGCTCTCGTGGCTGGCGTGAAGCGCGTCAGTCAGATGTTCTAAGACCCTTTCCGGCTGACTTGCCCCGTGGTGATTTCCCATGGTCGTTTCCCATGGCAGTCTTCCCATGTCGGCAGTTCATGTCGGCAGTTCGTGGCGGAGGTTTCCTGCCTCCGCCGCATCCAACAACCATAGATACATATAGAAATAGCATTGCCGCTATTTATTAATACCGCTTAATTTTATTTCTGCTACCTGTCCAACTATGAACCCAAACAAGCAAATACTTTTTTCTCTCCTTTCGCTTTGCGCTTCCGGCAACATCATAGCGGCAACGCGCCAAAAGGCAAAAGCCGACACGTCGCGTCCCAATGTCATCGTCATCCTTGCCGACGACCTCGGCTACGGCGACCTTGAGTGCTATGGCGCAAAGAACGTCAGTACGCCCAATGTCAACCGCCTTGCAGCTGAGGGCACACGCTTCACCGACTGCCACGCCACGGCGTCCACCTCCACTCCGTCGCGCTATTCGCTCCTGACGGGCGAGTATGCCTGGCGACGTCCCGGCACCGACGTGGCGCCAGGCAACGCTGCCATGATTATAAAGCCGGAGCAATTCACCATCGCCGACATGTTCCGCTCGCAAGGCTATGCCACGTGTGCCATCGGCAAATGGCATCTCGGACTCGGCGACCGCACGGGCCGTCAGGACTGGAACGCTCCGCTGCCCGCGTCGCCTGCCGACATCGGCTTCGATCATCATTACATCATGGCTGCCACTGCCGACCGCGTGCCTTGTGTGCTCATAGAGGACGGTATGGTTGCCAACTACGACGCTTCGGCGCCCATTAGCGTCAACTACTATCAAAATTTCCCGGGTGAGCCTACAGCGCGTGAGCATCCTGAGCTCTGCTACAATCTCCGCTCTTCTCATGGCCACGACCAGAGCATCGTCAACGGCATAGGGCGCATAGGCTACATGAAAGGGGGAGGCAAGGCTCTATGGAAGGACGAGAACATCGCCGACTCCATCACGGCTTACGCCTGCCGCTACATCAAGGCGAACGCCCAAAGACCGTTTTTCATGTACTTTGCCACCAATGACGTCCACGTGCCGCGCTTCCCCCATGAGCGCTTCCGCGGCAAGAGCGGCATGGGACTGCGCGGCGACGCCATCGTGCAGTTCGATTGGTCGGTGGGCGAACTGCTGCGCACGCTCGATCGCCTTGGCATCGCCGACAATACCATTGTTATCCTAACGAGCGACAACGGCCCCATTACGGACGACGGCTACGTTGACCGCGCTGACGAACTGCTCCACGGACATTCGCCGCAGGGGCCGTGGCGCGCCGGAAAATATTCCGCCTACGAGGGCGGCACAGCCGTACCCGTAATAATAAGGTGGAAAGCAGGAGGCATAGAAGCGGGTGGGGAGCAGGGCGCTCTCTTCTCGCAGATCGACTTCATGCGGTCGTTGGGTGAGCTCATCGGTGCGCGTATGCCGCAAGGCTCAGCCATGGACAGCGAGAATCGCCTCCCCACCTTGCTCGGCAAGGACAGTGCCGACCGCCCTTATCTCCTTGAAATGTCTACCAACCATACGCTCTCCGTGCGCACCAAACGCTGGAAATACATAGAGCCTAACGATGACGCGCCCACGCTCTCGTGGCCCGCGACGCTCTCCGGTGCGCCAGTAGAGACGGGCAACAATTCCGAGCCGCAGCTCTTCGACATCACGAACGACTTGCTGGAGGAGCACAACGTGGCGCTCGACAACGCGCAGGTTGTCTTCGACCTGCAGAACGTGCTGAGAAGGGAAAGAGGAAAGAAAATAATGGAATGAGCTCCGAAGACAAAAAAACTTCAGAACAATGAGAATGGACAAATACGGTCGGGAACTCGACCTCATACTTCTGCTCACCGAAAACGCCAGCTATACGGCACAGCAGCTTGCCGACCGTCTCGGCATCACGCGGCGCAATGTCTACTACTATCTTGAATACTTGCGCGACTGCGGGTTTCAACTGCTGAAGTCGGGCTCCACCTATCGCATCGAGCGCTCGTCGCCTTTCTTCCGTCGTCTTCATGAGAACATTGCTCTCTCCGAAGACGAGGCTGCCTACATCTGCCGCCGCCTCGACTCCGACGACACGCGCGACTATACGGCGCAGAGCATCCGGCAGAAGTTGGCGCGCTCCTTCAATCTGCCCGACGCCACCAATCCTGAGCTGGCGCGCCGCGTCAACACTTGCACGGCGAAGCTCAAGGAGGCGATGGCTCTGAGGAAAATGGTGACGCTCCACAACTATTCGTCGCCCCACAGCCACACTGTCGCCGACCGCATTGTTGAGCCTTACCAGATGATGAACAATGCGCGCGACGTGCGCTGCCACGAGATTCGTTCTCATCTTAACAAGACGTTCAAAATCTCGCGCATTGAGTCGGTGGAGATTCTCGACGTGCCGTGGGCGTTTGCCGACCGCCACCGTGAGCTTTACACCGACATGTTCATGTTTGCCGGCGAGAGGCGCTACCGCGTGCAACTGCTTCTCGGTCAACTCTCGCGCAACCTCATGGAGGAGGAATATCCGCAGTCGGCGTCGTGCATCATCCCTGACGGCGACTCCCGCTGGCGTTTCTCCGCAGAGGTAGTCTCCTTCCTCGGCATAGGCCGCTTCGTCCTCGGTCTTTATGATGACATCGAAGTGCTCGGATGCGAGGAGTTCAGGGATTATATCGTCGAGAAAATCAGCCACATGACAAAAGAGGGATGATACTCTTTAGTATTCCGTTTTGTCGGCGTTCTTCTCCCACATGCGGAATGCTTGCAGAGCTTCCATGCCGAGGAGCCGCTGCATTGTCTTGTGGCGTTTCTCGGGAGCGAGTGCTATTTCCTGATAGATGAAGTCGTCATCGAAGCCGATGTTGGCAGCGTCCTTGCGGTCGTTGGCGTAGAAGATGCGGTCGAGGTGTGCCCAATAGATCGCCCCGAGACACATCGGACACGGTTCGCACGACGTGTAGATGTCGCAGCCTGCGAGGTCGAACGTGCCGAGCTTGCGCGTGGCGCGGCGAATGCAGTTCACTTCGGCGTGCGCCGTCGGGTCGTTGTCGATTGTCACACTGTTGGACGCTTCGGCGATAATCTCGCCGTTCTTCACGATGACGGCGCCAAACGGGCCGCCGCCGTTGCGTACGCTTTCCTCGGAGAGGGCTATGGCGCGACGCATGAATTCCTTTTGTTTTTCTTCCATTTTATTTATTGTTGTCTTTATTTTTAACTGAAATCCAAGTTTCTGATTTAACCTGATTGGCTGCGCTCGGCTCTGCATTTTCCCAGGGCGTGTTAAAATACAAAATTGCAACTTTACCCGTAGCGGAGGTCTCCGGCCTCCGCAGCAAGCGGATGCTGCTAATATATTGATATTTAATCGATTGCGTATAATGGTTGCTGCGGAGGCCGGAGACCTCCGCAACGGGTAATCCCTTTTTGCAAGTTTGCTCAATAGTGTACGGGTAGACGAGCAACGCAAGAATATGTGTTTATTTGAACTCCAGTTGCAGTTGTCCGTCGCCGAGCAGATTATAGCTCATGCGATGGTAGGGCGACGTGCCGTGGAGCCGTATGCCCTCGCGGTGGGCACGTGTAGGGTAGCCCTTGTTCTTCTGCCAGTCGTAGTAGGGATATTCCTCGGCGAGTCGGTCCATGTATTCGTCGCGGAACGTCTTGGCGAGTATGCTAGCAGCCGCAATCGACTGATACTTGCCGTCGCCTTTCACGATGGTGGTGAAGGGCAGGTCGCGATAGGGCTTGAAGCGGTTGCCGTCGACGATGACAGCCTCCGGGCGCACCTGGAGTTGGTCGAGGGCGCGGTGCATGGCAAGGAAGCTGGCGTTGAGAATGTTGATCTTGTCGATCTCCTCCGGCGTCACCACGCCCACAGCCCACGCCACGGCATCCGCCACGATTTGGTCGCGCAACTCGCGCCGCCGCTTCTCGGAGAGCTTCTTCGAATCGTTGAGCAGTGGGTTGTCGTAGTTGGGCGGCAGGATGACAGCGGCTGCGTAAACGCTGCCTGCAAGACAACCCCTGCCGGCCTCGTCGCAGCCAGCCTCGATGCGGTCCTTATAGTAATGTGGCAAGAGATGATTGCCTGTACTTTTCTTCATGTTGTCAATATGTTGTCAATTTTTTGTTGTCGTCTTATGATGTCGGGAATGAATATGCTATGAGATTGAAAAGGGGAGATCGGACTCACGTCCAATCGCCCCTTCCAAAGTTATGTGGATACAAATTTAATGTGTGAGTCTTATGCCCTTTCGGGATAAGGTTTATCCGCACCCGGATGAACATTAACTTGTATAAATTAGTCGTGTATCCTCACGGATATTTTATTGACTAAAACCAAAAATTATATCTTACTTATAAAAAATGTAAATCTCATATTGAATAATGTATGGCGCGTGCCCTCAGCGCATTACGGATTGTAGCGCACGAAAGCCTCCATCGCCTCGTAGCATGCGAGTCCGAGGTTGTGGTAGAGCTCGGCAGTGGCATGGTTGCGGTCCTCGGCGCGCTGCCAGAAGAGGCGTTCGTCGTTGCCGAGGAACGGTGCGCTCTCCATCTGCGACGAGTGTTTGAGAATGCAGTTGCGCTTGCCGCGCAGTTCCTCCGGCGACATCGGCACACACATCTCGATGTTCTCGATTTCCCATTCTGCCCATGCTCCGCGGTACATCCATATGCGGCAGTCGTTGAGCCACTCGGCTCCTGCCTCTTTCTCGAGCTCGATGGCTGCGAGCACGGCGTCGGTACACTTGCGGTGGGTGCCGTGCGGGTCGGCGAGGTCGCCGGCTACGTACACCTGATGGGGCTTCACCTCCTGCAGCAATGCACGCACAATCTCCACGTCCTTCTCCGTCATCGGCAGTTTCTCTATCTTGCCCGACTCATAGAACGGAAGGTCGAGGAAATGCACGTGGTCGAGCGGAATGCCGTTGTAGGTACATGCCGTGCGGGCTTCGCCGCGACGGATGAGACCCTTTATCTGGCGCACCTCAAGAGTGTCCATGTCCGACGGCTTCTTCTGTGCGAGGAAAGCCTTTATGTCGGCGTACATCTTCTTTATCACCTCGTCCTTGCTGTCGCAGAAGAGCTGGTTGAAGCCGTTGACGAAGTGCATGAATCGCGTCACTTCCTCGTCGCCCACGGCGATGTTGCCCGATGTCTCGTAAGCCACGTGCACGTCGTGGTGCTGCTGCACGAGGCGGCGAATGGTGCCACCCATGGAAATCACGTCGTCGTCGGGATGCGGCGAGAACACGATGACACGCTTCTGTGCGGGCAGCGCGCGCTCAGGACGGTAGGTGTCGTCAGCGTTGGGCTTGCCGCCGGGCCATCCAGTGATGGTGTGCTGCAGGTCGTTGAATATCTTGATGTTGCAGTTGTAGGCAGAGCCGAAGCGTGCGAGCAGGTCGGAGAGTCCGTTCTCGTTGTAGTCCTTGTTGGTGAGCTTGAGAATCGGCTTGCCGAGCAGTTGGCAGAGCCAGACAACGGCGGCGCGTATGGTCTTCTCGTTCCATTCGCAAGTGGTTACGAGCCAGGGGTGGACAATGCGCGTCAGCTTGCCGGCGGCAGCGAGGTCGCATACGAGCTTGGCGTCGTTGTGGGTCTGCACGAACGAGGCGGGAATGGCGTCGGTGATGGGACCTTCCACTATCTTCTGCACGATTTCCGACTTCTCCTCGCCCCATGCCGTGAGGAAGAGTTTGTGTGCTGAGAGCAGCGTGTGCACGCCCATCGTGATGGAGCACGGCGGCACTTGCTCCTGTGTGCCGAAGCTGTTGGTCATCTCGTCGCGCGATGTCTGGTCGATGAGAATGATGCGGCTCATGGATGCGAGGCTTGAGCCAGGCTCGTTGGTGGCGATGTTGCCCATGCGTCCGATGCCGAGCAGGGCGATGTCGAGTCCGCCCTCGGCTGCGATGAGCTGTTCGTAGGCGCGGCAGTGGTCGAACACGTCCTCCTGCGGGATGTTGCCGTCGGGCGTGTGCACGTTCTCCGCCTTTATGTCTACATGGTCGAGGAAGCGGTGGCGCAGCTGGCTGATGGCGCTGTGCTCACTGTCGGCGCTGAGCGGGAAGTACTCGTAGGCGTTGAACACCACTACGTTTTCGAAGCTCAGTCCTTCCTCCTTGTGGCGGCGTACAAGCTCTTCGTAGACGGGCGTGAGCGAGAGGCCCGTGCCGAGGGCGAGGACACACTTGCGTCCGGCGTCCTTGGCGCGCTTTATCTCTTTCTCCACGCTGTCGGCGATGAGTCGTGCGCCCTCCTCTACATTGGGATATATGTCAGTGAAAAGTTTCTCGCAACGTGTTATCTCGGAACGCTCCACTGCCGTGCGGGGGCGGTAGTACTGTTCCGGCACTTTGTTTAGCACAATCTGTGAACTTAAGTGAAGATTCATAATAGTAACGGTTTTTATGTGAAACTTTAGATTCCTTTACGGGCGGCAAGCCTTCTTTGTGCCCCATTTCGACGGTTTCGGTCCCATGGTCAGCTCGAGCGTTCCGCCTCGGCGGATGTCCTGATAGTCGATGTAGGAGTTGTTGAGCGTGCGTCCGTTGAGGCGTGCGCTCTGCACGTAGATGTTCTTGTCGGAGTTGTTCTTGGCGACGACGGTGAAGGTCTTGCCTCCGCCCACGTTGACGGTCGCCTTAGAGAAGAGCGGCGAGCCGATGACGTAGCGTCCGCCGACGGGGTCCACCTGGTAGAGTCCGAGAGTGGAGATGATGTACCATGCCGACATCTGTCCCACGTCCTCGTTGCCTGAGAGTCCGTCGGGCTGGTCGAGATACATCTCGTTCATCATCTTGCGCAGCAGCGGGGCAGCCTTGTCGGGACGTCCGGCGTAGTTGTACATGTAGATGACGTGATGGCTCGGCTCGTTGCCGTGGGCGTACTGTCCGGTCATGCCCGACATGTCGGGCGAGGCGTTCTCGCCGGCGAAGCCCTCAACGAAGAAGAGCGAGTCGAGTTTCGACATGAATGCCTTGTCGGAGCCGAAGAGCGAGATGAGTCCGTGTACGTCGTGGGGCACGAGGAAGGTGTACTGCCATGCGTTGCCCTCGGTGTAGTCGTTGGTGCGGTGCTCGGCGCCGAAGGGGTTGAAGGGCATGTGGTATTTGCCCTCGGTGCTGATGGCGCGGAGGAAGCGTGTCTCCGGATCCCAGTATTTCTTGTAGGAGCGTGAGCGGTTGTAGAAGTAGTTGTAGTCGTCGGTCTTGCCGAGGAGCTTCGCCACCTTTGCCACGCCGTCGTCGGCCTCGCAGTATTCGAGGGCCTTGGCTACGGTTTCGTTCTCTGGCTCGAGATCCCATGGAATGTAGCCGTATTTCTTGAGGAGTCCGAGGTCGCGGTCGTCCTTGAGCTGCGTGTTCTTGAGAGCCTCAAGAGCCAGTTCCTTGTTGTCGACGAGTCCCTTCATGGTGAGGTCGGCGAGGACGATGGCGCCCGGGTTGCCCACCATGCAGTCGGTCTCGGAGCCCATGAGATGCCAGACGGGGAGGCGTCCCTGCTGCTTGTAGATGTTGAGGAAGGTCTCGGCGAAGTCGCGCTGCATCTCGGGGAAGAGGAACGACATGAGCGGGTGTGAGGCACGGTAGGTGTCCCAGAGCGAGAGTGTGGTGTAGTTGGTGAAGTCGCCCTTGTGCACCTTGCCGTCGGCGCCGCGGTATTCGAGGTCGACATCGTTGAACTTCGAGCACGATGTCATGAGATGGTACATGGCGGTGTAGAAGATGCGCTTCTGAGTGAGGTTGGAGGTCTCTATGGCGATGCGCGAGAGCTGGCGGTTCCAAGCCTCGTCGGCAGCCTTCACGGCAGCGTCGAAGTCCCATCCGGCAAGCTCAGCCTTCATGTTGAGCTTTGCCTTGTCGATGTTGACGGGCGAGAGCGCCACCTTCACGAGCAGCGGCTTCGTGGCGTCGCTCACGGTGAGCACCACGCGCTCCATGGAGTCGAGGCGGTTGACGGTTACGGGCTGTGAGAACTCGATGTCGAAATATATGCGACGGTCGGCTGCCCATCCGTTCGAGCGGCGGAAGCCGGTGAGGCGTGTCGGGGTCTCCTGCGTGAGGAGACAGTCGTTGAGCTTGTCCCAGCCTATGCACTGCGAGAGGTCGAGGGCGAGCTGAGGCTTTGCGCCGTTCTGGAAAGTGTAGCGGTGGAAGCCGCAGCGCTCCGTGGCAGTAAGCTCCACGAGCACGTTGGGGTCGGTGAGCTGCACGGAGTAGTAGCCCGGGTGCACTTTCTCGTTGGCATGGGTGAAGCGTGTAGAGGTCTGCTTGAAGTCCTTCACGGGCAGGAAGGCGATGTCGCCGAGGCAGCCGATGCCGGTGCCGGAGAGGTGCATGTGGCCGAAGCCGATAAGCTCGTCGTCGTCATAGTAGTAGCCCGAGCACCAGTCCCATCCGCGCGTCGGCTCCGTGGGGCCGAGCTGTACGAGTCCGAAGGGCACGTTGGCTCCCATGAACGTGTGGCCGTGGCCGCCCGTTCCTACATATTGATTGACGAATTGCGTGAGATTCGGAGTGGCTGCAAAAGCGCTTATTGCGCTCATGCAGAGCGTGAGCGCAGCCACTGCAGTAAGTCGTAATAGATGTTTTGTTTTCATAAATTAGTCTTTATCATTTGCAAATTTACGTATTTTTGGTTTTGTAGCGGCTCAAACGGAGCGAGTTTTTTAGGCTTGTAGCATACAAATAATGTTAAATGTGCAAATATCGTATGCGGAGTAAAAAAGTATTACAAAAAGAATTTCCAATCTGGAGATTTCCGTCTTCGTCAGAAAGGCAGCGTCGCTCTTCTTTATGCAAATCCAATCCGTTATTCTTGCATGGCGCTACATTACGAAGCCCCAAACCATGCTTTCTGCCTGGGGTTATTCCGCTTCCCGCTCTAAAATCTCTGCTTCTGCCATGTTAAAAGCGCCGTTTCCGAATAGCAGAAGTGCCGCTTTAGCCTGCTTAAAGCGTGGCTTTAGCTTGCCTAAAGTGCCGCTTTGTGCCATATCGTTTTGCACATTGTCGGCTGCCGATTGCGTACGCGCCTGATACACAGTGCTTTCTCTGCTGCACACAAATCCTTGGAGAAAAATCGCCCAAAGTGCTACTTGCTGATTTTCTCGCAAGTTTTGGACGCCAAATCATGCAAATATTGTCATTGCAAGCCGCAATGCTTTTAACAAGCTAATATGATATTTAAGCGTAAGAAATGCTTGAATGGACGCGGAAAAAAAGCCTACAGGCGAGAAATACGTTGACCCGCAGGGCATCACTCCCGACATGGCGAGCGTCACGAACATCGGCGTGAAGTGGAACGAGGGCGACAATCAGGAGACAAAGCTCCAGAAGATCATCACCCAGAAGTACATCGCGTCCTTCCCCTACAGCTACGAGCCGTGGGTTGACCTCCGCCGCACCGGTTATCCGAAGCTCTTCCCCATTCTCAATCCACAGGATGGTGACGGCACTATCTTGGAAGGTGACCACAAGGTGCAGAGCCATGACAATATCATGCGTCGCATTCCTTGGACTTACGACGATTCTACAACGAAGGCAGAACTCGAGGAGACGGCTATTCCTGCTCTCGGCCTGGATGCTGGCACGCGCTCCGCTGCCAACACTCAGATGCAGCGCTTGTGGTGGGACATTGATTGGTCCAACTTCTAAAGTGACAATGTATAGAGCACATTAATACGAAACTCAATTAGCGGATATTATACGAATCAGAATGACGGATGTCGTATAGTATCCGTTAATAGTACCCGTTAATTCAAGTTGCGGAGTTAAGGAAAACAAAAAGCCTCGCAAGCGAATGACTTGCGAGGCTTTTGCTTTTGGAGCGCTTCAAGATGGACTTGAACCAACGACCCCCTGATTAACAGTCAGGTGCTCTAACCAACTGAGCTATTGAAGCATGCATATCGTTCAACGGGCTTGCATGAAACAGAAGGCGTCTCCGGAGCTTCTTCGAGCGCTTCAAGATGGACTTGAACCAACGACCCCCTGATTAACAGTCAGGTGCTCTAACCAACTGAGCTATTGAAGC
>DLKG01000054.1:15097-20527 GCA_002490315.1 Prevotella sp. UBA7594
TTGCGGATGCAAAGGTAATAAGATTTTTGTAAACGCAAAAACTTTTTGCGAGTTTTTTTTTGTTTTCCCTGCTTTTTTTTTGTGCCGTTTCCATGTCGTAGCCCCGTCTGCATGGCATCAGCCAGCAGCTGTTGTGCTAATATACATTAAGAAATAGGAGCAGCGTGATGTTTATCCGACTTATTGTTGTAATTTTGCAGTCATTTATAAATATAATGTAAATTATCCCAAAATAACACGATAGCCATTATGCGCAAACTTATTGTTTTTGTAATGCTGCTCCTGCCCCTCATGGCGACGGCGCAGAACAGCAGCGACCATAATTTCAAGGTGGCGAAGAATCTTGAAGTGTTCAACGCCATCTACCGCAACCTCGATCTCCTTTATGTCGACACGCTCGACGCCGACAACGTGGTGGGCACGGCGGTGAAGCAGATGCTGCGCAGTCTCGACCCCTACACGGAGTACTTCCCTGAGGACAAGGCGGGCGAGTACAAGCAGATGATGACAGGCAAGTACGCCGGTATAGGTGCCGTCATCAGCTATAGCTTCACGCGCAAGCAGGTGGTAATCAACGAGCCTTACGAGGGGATGCCTGCCGCCGAGGCCGGACTGCGCAAGGGCGACATCATCATAAGTATCGACGGCGAGTCGATGGCTGGGAAGAACACGCAATATGTCTCCGAGCATCTGCGTGGCGATGCCGGCACTACCCTCGTGCTGAAGATAGAGCGCCCGTCTACGGGGAAGAAGATGACGCTGAAGATACAGCGCCGCGCCATACAGATGGCAGCCTTGCCCTACTACGGACTGCAGCCCGACTCCATCGGCTACATCTCCTACAACCAGTATCTCGAGAACACAGCCAAGGACGTGCGCCGCGCCTTCATCGACATGCGCTCGCGCGGAATGAAGGCTCTCGTGCTCGACCTTCGCAACAATGGTGGCGGATCGGTGCAGGAGGCCATACAGATTCTCAGCATGTTCGTGCCCAAGGGCAAGCGCCTGCTTGAGATGCGCGGCAAAGTGAAGAGTTCCAACCAGACCTACACGTCCACCATCGAGCCAATCGACACCGTGATGCCAATCGTCGTTCTCGTCAACGACAACACGGCGAGCGCCAGCGAGATTACGAGCGGAGCCCTTCAAGACCTCGACCGGGCGGTCATCATGGGCACGCGCACTTTCGGCAAGGGGCTTGTGCAGGTGCCCAACGTGCCGCTGCCCTACAACGGCAAGCTGAAGCTCACCACGGCGAAGTACTACATACCGTCCGGACGCTGCATACAGGCACTGAAGTACCGCCACACCGATGACGGCTACGTCGGCGAGCACGTCGCCGACTCGCTGACGCATGAGTTTCGCACGGCTGCCGGACGCATCGTGCGCGACGGAGGAGGCATAAAGCCCGATGTGGAGGTGCAGCCCGACTCGCTGCCAAACATCGCCTACTACCTCTCGCGCATGGACACGACGGACGTGCTGCTCAATTACGAGATGGATTTTATCGCTAAGCACCCGACCGTCGCTGCACCGTCGGAGTTTGTGCTCTCCGATGCCGACTATGAGCAGTTTAAAGACTACGTCATAAAGAGCGGCTTCACCTACGACCAGGTGAGCGAGAAGTATCTCAAGGACCTTGAGAAGCTTGCACGCTTCGAGGGCTACTACGACGACGCCAAGGAGGAGTTTGCTGCCCTTTCAAAGAAGCTGAAGCACAACATCTCGAAGGATCTCGACTATCCCTACAACAAGCAGAAGCTGAAGGAAATGCTCACCACCGACATCATGACTGCCTACTATTACGAGCGGGGAGCCATCGAAAACTCCCTGCGTGTCGACAAGCAGTATGCAGAGGCGGTGAAGCTGCTGAAGGACGGGGAGAGATACAGAAAGCTGCTCTCAAAATAATCTTAACGGTTCAATCCGTGGAGGGTGTGATTAACAATTTGTATTTCGACACGCCCTCGTTCCAACGTTATTAACAATTTGGCTGACTGGAGTCAGCCCTTTAAAAAAACATTTATATATTATGCTTGATTTACCCAAAGATCCGATGATGCTCTTCAGCGTCATCAATATGCGTCTGCGCGACATCTATCCATCGCTTGACGCTTTGTGCGACGACCTGCATGTTGACAAACAAGAGATTATAGACAAACTCGCCTCAGTTGGATATGAATATAACGCAGAACAAAACAAATTCTGGTAACAAAACAAACTTTCTTAGTGGCTCAATGCTTCAGCACTACCGCACGCTGCTCTCCATCGGAATACCTATAATGATAGGTCAGATGGGCATGATAGTACTGGGCTTTGCCGACACGATGATGGTGGGCCACCACAGCACGACCGAGCTTGGTGCCGCCTCGTTCGTCAACAACATCATTAACCTTGCCATCATCACCGGTACGGGATTCTCCTACGGGCTTACGCCCGTCGTCGGCGCCCTCTTCGGACGCCGTGAACTGCGCGAAGCTGGTCAGGCGTTGCGTTGCTCGCTGCTCACCAACGTTCTTGCAGCCATGGTGATGATGAGCGTGCTCGCCGTGCTCTTCTTCAATCTCGGCAACATCGGTCAGCCCGAGGAGCTGCTGCCCTATATGCGGCCCTATTACCTCGTGCTCTTCTCTTCGCTGCCCTTCGTGATGCTCTTCAACGCTTTCAAGCAGTTCACCGACAGCATCACGGAGACCCGCACGTCGATGTGGATACTCCTCAGCGGTAACCTGCTCAACATTCTCGGCAACTACCTGCTCATCTACGGCAAGTGTGGTCTGCCCGAACTCGGCGTCGTCGGAGCTGGTGTCTCCACGCTCGTCTCGCGTGCCGTTATGGTTGCGGTGTTTGCCGCCGTGTTCTTCTGGGGCCGGAAGTTCTCCCCCTATCGCGAGGGCTTCCGCCTGCTTGGATGGTCGCGCAGACTGCTCGGTCGCCTCGCCTCGCTCGGCACGCCGATAGCTCTTGAGATGGGTATGGAGACGGCTTCCTTCTCGCTCTCCATAATAATGGTGGGGTGGCTCGGCACGATAGCCCTCGCGTCCCATCAGGTGATGATAACCATCTCGCAGTTCACGTTCATGGTCTACTATGGTCTCGGTGCCGCCGTGGCTGTGCGCACGAGCTACTTCCACGGACAGCAAGATGTCGGAGGCGTTCGCCACACTGTGGCTGCCGGACTTCATCTCATGGTGGTGCTCGAAGTGGTGCTCGGAGGCATCATCTTCCTCCTGCGCCATCACATCGGCTCATGGTTTACGGACAGCGCGGAAGTGTCGGAGGCAGTGCTCACGCTCATGCTGCCGTTCTTCATCTATCAGTTTGGCGACGGACTCCAAATCAACTATGCCAACGCCCTGCGCGGCATCGCCGACGTGAAGCCGCTCATGGTGATAGCCTTCGTGGCGTTCTTTGTCATCTCCCTGCCCGTGGGCTATTTCTGCGGCTTTGTTCTCGGCTTCGGCTTGGAGGGCGTGTGGATGGCGTTCCCCTTCGGCTTGACCTCGGCGGGCGTGATGATGTGGTGGCGCTTCCGGCGCTACGGCAGGCAGGTGGCACAAGCTTGAGCCACGGCAGTGTTAAAAAATGACACATTAACAAATAATGAGGCAATAAATTTGTCAAATAAACGCTATTTGTGTAATTTTGCCACGAAACTGAAACAATAAAAATAAAAACGCAAACATTAAATGAAGAAATTTTACGTGATGCTGTCGATGATGCTCGCTTTGGGCACGTCGACATTCGCCATTCCAGTGCAGAAGGGCATTAAGAAGGTTCTCACGCTTGCCGACGGCAGTCAGGTGATGGCAGAGATGCGTGGTGACGAGTTCCTCTCATGGTGGGAGGGAGAAGACGGAAAGGCTTACGTCGAGAACGGTTCATCCGACGTCTACCACACTGTTGACCTCGAAGCCCTCAAGCCTGCAGCCGAGGCACGACGCGCCAAGATTGACGAGGCGCGTGCCTCACGCCTTGCACGCGTGAGAAAGAATGTCGGCAAGGGATCGGGCGAGATGCGTGCCGACCTCGGCGGCAGTCACATCCAGTATACGGGAAAGAAGAAGGGACTCATCATCCTTGCACAGTTCCCCGACAAGCAGTTTAAGGACACACACACGCTCAGCTACTACAAGGACGTTGCCAACAAGCCCGGCTTCACCAACGGTGAGGGCTACGTGGGCAGTGTGCGCGACTACTTCTACGACCAGAGCAACGGACAGTTTGAACTCGACTTCGACGTCCTCGGTCCGGTCATGGCGAAGAACAGCTACGCCTATTACGGCAAGGACGGCTCACAGGTAGACATCAATGTCGGCGAGCTCATCAAGGAGTGCTGCGATGCCGTTTCCGACCAGGTGAACTTCAGCGACTACGACTGGGACGGCGACGGCACTGCCGATCAGGTGTTCGTGCTCTATGCCGGACTCGGACAGGCTGCCGGCGGCGACGCCACCACCATCTGGCCCCACGAGTATGTGCTGCGTCAGACATCAGTAGGCGTGCTCTCATATCCTACGGGAAAGGTCGACACCTACGCCTGCGCACAGGAGCTTAGCCGCCGACCGCTCTCCTCAGGCGGCTTCGGCAAGACCGACTACGCCTCAGGTATCGGCACTATATGCCATGAGTTCTCCCACTGTCTCGGCTTCGCCGACATGTACGACACCAACGGACAGAAGAATTACGCCATGAGCTACTGGGACATCATGGACTCCGGCGCCTACAACGGCAACAGCTTCATTCCATGCAACTACACGGGCTTCGAGCGCATCTACGCCGGATGGACAGAGCCTATCGTGCTCGACGAGCCGGCAACCGTGAAGTCGATGAAGTCGATGTCCGACTTCGGACGTCCGTTCATCATGTACAACGACCGCAACAAGGACGAGGCTTACATCTTCGACAACCGTCAGAAGACGGGCTGGGACCGCAGACTCTACGGCGAGGGACTCCTTATCACTCACCTCGACTACAATGCCTACTACTGGCGTGCCAACAGCGTCAACACCATCAGCAGCCATCAGCGTTGCACCATCTTCCACGCCGACAACTCGGCTGGTGTGTCTCTGCTGCAGGACTTCGCTGGCGACCCATATCCCTATGAGTATGGCGGCGAGATAATGAACGACGAGCTGACGGACGACTCCGAGCCGGCTGCTTCGCTCTTCAACCGCAACAGCGACAACACCTACTACATGGGCAAGCCCGTGACGCAGATACGCCGCAACGGTGACGGCACCATCTCGTTCCTCGTCATGGACGGCGACGACGACAACGTGCTCGACAACTCTCCCGTCGTAGACGCCATCAGCAGCGTTTCAGCCAATGTCAACGCTTCCGACAGTCGCATCTTCAGCATCGATGGCCGCTATCTCGGCTCCGACGCATCGAAGCTCGGCAAGGGCCTATATATAATAGGTGGAAAGA
>DLKG01000031.1:0-10771 GCA_002490315.1 Prevotella sp. UBA7594
TCCTGCTGCCCGACACTCTAAAACGTAAAAAACTTTTGTAACACTTTTTTACTCTATGTACTATATTTGCTTTTAAAACCAAACTCAGATAAATAAAAAAATCTTTATGCAGAATAACATTGTTCGATTAATGTTGCTTGCTGCCCCGATTCTTGTGGGCACTTCCGTGGCGCACGCTGGGGGAATGGATTGTAAGAGAAGCATAACCGCCACAAAAGCCGACATTGCACTTCATGGCTGGTAAGCCACGATTTGTAGCTTCCTTAGCTGAATGTTGTGCCGTCGCTGTCGCGTCTCAAGCCGCTGCCCGACTTGCTGTAGCTGTTGCCGTTGTCATCCATCATTTGCCCGTTGGGGTAGCGATGTACGTTTACGCTGTTGCCGTAGACGTCGGTGGCCTGCTGGTTGTCTAGCTCGCTGTCGGATGATGACGAGCCTCCACTCCTGCCACCGGAAGACAAAAAGCCCAACGCGACGCGGAACATCAGGTAGTACACCAGCAAGGCCAATGATAGCAGCACGGTGTACACAATTATGGCGTAAGAGAGAATAATCCAACACAACTGCACTTTTGCTGCGCGCTTGCCGTAGAGGAGTTTTGTCGTGGAGTAGTTGGAGACAAGCTTGAAGGGATTTTGCAGGTCTGACAGCCTTCTTTCCGGCATGATGGGCGCGCCAGCTCTCCTGTTCCAGCGTCTGCGCATTTTCTCCCAGCGGAAGAAGAATTTAAACACTTGCACGATAATAAAAAGCATGAATGGCACTTGCAGCAGAGCCACGGCATATATTCCGCCCATTACAATCCATCCTATTGTACTTATCTGCTCGCCGTTGTCCGCCCCGTCAGAAGGCTCTTGAGCGTCGGCTGGCTCATGTGTTGGTGTCCCGGTGCCGCTCTGCTTTCTTGTGGAAGGAGCGGACGCTGTCTTCGTGACTTCCACATGGCTTGTTTCCGCAGAGGCGTCTGCGGCTTCCCCCGTGACGCTTTCACTATGCTGCTCTTGCGCTCCGGCATTGCTTACCGACGCTATTTTCTCGCAGCAGTAGGTGGCGACGTAAGCCGTCTGTCCCTTGTACTCGAACTTTATCATGTCTCCGTCAATATCAATCTCTTCTATCTCGTAGCCTCGGTGAATCATTCCGAGTTTTTGGAGGTAGTTGGGCGAGTCCCACACGGTGAGATCTTGGTCGGTCACTCTCCATTTGTCGCCTTTGTCGGCCATAGCGGAGAGTGGGGCAAGGATGCTTGCCACGATAAGAAACACTCGCATCCTGCCGTTGTTGAGGATGCCTGATGATGAAAATGGTATTCTCATAATTGTGCATTTAGTTTTTTGGTCGTACAAATGTACAAATAAAATCTGAAAGTCGCACATCTTTTTCATTGTCTTTTCTTTCTACTTCTGCAATGATTGTGTAACTTTGCAGGCACGCTTCCAAAGCGTAAAAGCATGATTTACATAATAATACAACAAACGGTTAACAAAGCCAAAAATCTTTATGCAGAATAACATTGTTCGATTAATGTTGCTTGCTGCCCAGGTTATTGTGGGCAGTTCCGTGGCGCACGCTGGTGATGTAAGTCCGCAGCAGGCACTTGATATAGCGAGAAAATACGTTACGTTGTCGAGTGGCGACGCTGCCGCATGGCAGAAGGGCGCCTCCTCCAGTAATTTGCGTGGCAAGGGCGTGGGGAGCAAGGCTCCTTACTATATCTTCAATGACGCTAAGGGCAATGGCTTCGTCATTGTGGCTGCCGACGACGCTATGGGCGAAGTGCTGGCTTACGGCACCGAGCAGCCACTCGACACGCTGACAGCCAACCCTTGCGTGAAACTGCTGCTCGACGGTTATCGACATACATTCGAGGAGATAAAGAAGGGAAGGGCGGTAGCTGAGTCGGCTCCACGTGGCGCATTGTTCGAGCAAACCGTGCAGCCGCTGCTGAAGAGTCATTGGGGACAGGGCAATCCGTTCAACGCCATGACGGGCTATCCCTACACAGGATGTGTCGCCACGGCAGTGGCGCAGATGATGTACTATTACAAATGGCCGGAGCAGGGACAGGGACAAAACGAGTATGTCGTGAATTACTATGACACGACGAAGAGTGCCGACTTCAGTCAGTCGCATTACGATTGGGACAACATGCTGCCGTCCTATCTTTATCCCGTGCAAGCCACGACGGCTCAGGAGAACGCCGTGGCGCTTTTGATGAACGATGTCGGAGTGGCGTCGTTCATGCAGTATACCCCGAGTTTCAGCGGCACGCAAGGCATCTCGGCTTACCGCGCCTTGAAGAAGCATTTCGACTACACGGCGGCTTATGTCACCCGTGCCCAGGAAGGAGCAAGCCGCTTTGCCGAGATACTGCGGAAGGAGTTGCTCGGCGGCTGTCCGGTATACCTTGAGGGACATTCAGCCGGCTCGTCCAATGGTCATGCGTGGGTGACTGACGGCTTCGATGGTAACGGCCTGTTCCACATGAATTTCGGATGGGAAGGACAGGGCGACGCCTATTACTCGCTCACAAATCTCAGCGTCTCAGATACGGGAGACGAGTTTGGAGGCAAGCCACTTGCCTTCAACCGTTCCGTCACAGCCATACTGGCGCATCCGAACAATGGACGCTATCCGTCAATCGACCGCGGCTTGATGGAAGATTCGCCACAGCTGATGTTCAACGAGGGTGGCAGGCTGACGCTGAAAGACGTGACTGGCAACAGTTTCAATCCTTCGGAGCCGCTCACTCTTGAGCTTAGCTCTTTTGTCAATCGTGGTAATCCTTTCAGGGGTGATGTTGGCATAGCTGTTTACAATGAGGAGGGCGAGTTGCAGCGTGTGGCATATTCTGCCGACCATGCCGCGGGTGGCTTCACGCAGCGTGTCTATGGAGCTAACGACAATGGCTTCATGGGGTCTGACTATCTTGTCAACGAGGCGCAGCCCGTGACGGTTTCCTTGGAAGGTCTTGCTGACGGCTATTTCCGCCTCGTCCCCGTGTGTACGGTTCTTAACGACGACGGCACGTGGGATGATTTCCTGCCAATGAAGAAGTCGCCCGTCATTGAAGTGGAATTGGCAGGCGGCGTGGGACGTGTGTCTGAAATATGCCATGAGGACGGATGCTTCCAGCTCATGTCACAGCCGCGCCTTATGGGTAATGCCTTGCCGGGCGCAAAGGTGCAGGCGTTGTTTAGTCTGAAAAATCTGAATGGCGTGATAAGGGATTGCTATCTCAGGGTGAGATTGCTTAATGCTGACCACGACGCAGTGTTGGACACGCGCGTCGACAAACCGACGGAAATAGGCGGTTTCACGGTGGAGGACATTCCCGTTGAGCTTTCGTTGTCCTCAAGTATCGCCCCGGGGCGATACGCTGTGCAGCTTTCGGCGTCGGGCGATGAGGCTGAGACAAGGCTCTATCCAGTCAACAACATCCACGATAAGGAACAGGCCTACATTGAGGTGATTGGCGAACAGAAACGTCCGCTCATGGCAAAGACAGAAGTGTTCTTCTCCGACAATTCTGGCGAGAAGATGGAGTCGGGCTGTGTTGACGTGTCGGAAGTTGGTCTGTTCAAGATCGGCGTTTCTCTGCTTGCAGCCGATGGACGTAGCTATGATATTCCGGTGGCGATGTACAGCGAAGACGTGGAGACGGGAGAGCGGACGCAGGTGGCAGGCATAAGTGGCGAAGTGGCTATTTCGTCGTCGGCTGACGTTACGCTTCTCAGCTATTGGCTGCGTAAGAGCAATCTTCCATGGGCTGACGGACATGCTTACCGCATCGTGCTGACAGGTCAGATGGACGGTGAGGACGTGGAGCTGAAGGCTTCTGACACACTCGACTATTACGTAAAGCGCGAAGGCGATGTGCTTACGCTTTACCAAAGTGTGCCAACCAATATTGTTGGTACGTCCTCTACCCGTTCCTCCTTCAACGTCTCCCGCCAGGGCAACACGCTGACTGTTTCGGGACAAGACTTGACGGCTTTGTGTCTTTATGATGTTGCGGGGCGTTTGCTCAAGCAAGTGGCAACCATAAGTGGCAACCGTGCCGCCATCTCTTTGCAAGGTTTGAATGAAGGTACTTATGTGTTGCGGATGTACGGCAAGCAACGCTGTGATGTGGTAAAGCTGCGTTGGTAAGAGGATCCGCAGATGGTGTGTTTACATCAGCGACTTGAGGAAGCCAAGACCTTTTTTCACGATGTTCTTACCGCTCGACTTCTTCTTGCCCGACTTCTTGCTGTCGTTGTTGGACGAACTCTTTGCTGAGCCGCTATTTTTTCCTTTGCTGTTCTTATTGCTTTTGTCCACCTTGCTTCTGATCGGATGGAAGAACTTGTTGGAGACATAGCAGCGGAAGCCAGTGTAAGGCTCATCGATAGCAAGTTTCTGGTCGTATGCGTCCTCGATGTCGTTCTGCATGCGGTGTACCCAGAAGCGGTCGCCATGCGTGAACGTTGATGAGCCGATGATGGTGTTTTCCTTCTTTCCGGCGTCGCAGATTCGAGAGTCTTCCTCTCCTCTTGCCTTCACCTGGTACCAACCGGTCTTGTGGGCATAGATGGAGCGTTCGGCAGTAACGAGTGCAAGCTCTATGGAGCACGTCTCTCCGGGGGCGAGTGTAGTCTTTGTCTTCGGGTCGATAATCTCAAGGGCAGTCGTGAAGTCCACAGCCTCCTTAGCCCAGTCCTTCACCTGCGCGTTGTCAGTGAACTTGCTCAGGCGTGAGTCGTAGTCGGAATAGGCGTAGGACGAGTGCTGCTCAATGTAGCGCAGGGCGCGATAGATGTAGGCAGCCAGCTCCTGTCTTGTCACAGCTCCGTTCTTCGGCAGTGCGGCGTCGTTGAGTCCGATAGCCTCCGCCGAAGCGTCCTTGCCCGTCATCTCTTTCACGAGCAGCGTTGTGACGGAAGTGAGTTGGTTGCGGTCGATGGGTTGCGTGTAGTCGTTGCCAAACAGCGATTCGTCAATGAGGTTGTCGCAGAGGGCGCGGTTGACGCCGTCCTGTGCCCATGTGCTTATCTTCGCTGTCGACTTCTTGGGCAGGGCGAACATTTGCGGCTGGGGAGTGGTGTACATCCTGACATTCCTTATGCGTGTCTCCAGTTGTTGCTTCATCAGCGTTTGGTATTCGGCAAGAGTGCCGTCAACGCCTGCCATTTTCAAGTCGTAGGCAGTGAGGTGGAGTTCGTGGTAGTTGTCGGACATGCCGCAATATATACAGCTGCGGAAGAAGATGTGCTCTCCGGCAGCGTTGACGCCAGCGTATGCCTGGTCGGTGGCGAGGTCTAACTCCATGGGGTGGAAGCCATGGCCTTCCTTGTAGGTGTGTGCCTTGTTGCGCTCGCACTTGCCGCAGATGGCGCAAGAGTAGTAGTAGAGTCCGGGTACATCGGGGCAGCGTGGATACTGGCAGATGCGGTCGGCAGCCGTTATCTTCTGCGTGAACTTATGCTTCACGCACGGGAGAGTCTTCGTAGAGCTTTTGCCTGCAGCGATGGCGGCGTCAACATCCGTTCCCGTGTAGGTGCGGACGGTGTAGACAGGCTCCGTCGGGTCCATGGTGAGGGCTTTGAGTGCGGCTTGGGTGTACTTAGCCGGGATGTAGAGGGTGGCTTTGCCTGTGAGCATCTTCGAGCTCTCGCCTTCATAGTTGCGTGCCAAGGGGAAGAGCTTGTCGACAATGGCAGAGTTGAGGTCTTGTATGAATTGCACGGCGTCCACCTTGTCGCTCAGCCATATCTCGCGCAGATTGTCGAGTCCGGAGAACTCCGTGCCTGCAGCGTTTATAAGATATTCGTAGTCGCGTGATGACTGTGAAGCGGTGTTGTCGAGGTCAACGATGACTGATGTCACCCACAACTGCCTCATTCCCTTGTAGCTATTGCCCTCTGATGTCACGACGGGCTCTCCGAGCATTTTCCAGAAAGAACCGTCGTCGGTGACGCGTATTGTTGGGAAAGCGTTCTTCTTCACCCACAGTTCGTCGGCCTCCTGCGGCGTAATGGCGGAGGGTAGGGAGCGGAAGCGCTTCTTGTTGGTAACGTAGTCGTCTAAAAGGTCTTCCTTCTCAAGCGTTCCGTTGGCATTTTTCTTGCCGCCAGGTACCGTGGCAGAGAACTCAAATGTCGGAAAATATGGTGCACAATATTGGCGCATCTGCACGGCTTTGCCGTTGATGGAGGCACTGAAGTCTTTCGGGTCAAGGAGGTATTCGCCGTTCTTGTTCTGATGGTAGTCGGTGGCGTATTCGCTGTCGGGATTGATAACGATTTGTAGGATGCCCTGATAGGTGTAGCCGGGTTTCATCGTCGGATTTCCATCCTTGTCTTCGCCGAATTCTCCGTCCCATGTGATCTCATTCATCGTGATGACGCCTGCCTTGGCAAGGTCGCCATAGGCGGTCTTCGCCTCTTTCAGTGCCAGAACCTCTGCGTCGGACAGCAACATATTCGGGCGTAGCCCGTCGATAACGATGTCAACTGACTTGATTACTTTCTTGTTGGCTGCCATGGCTGCCGTAGAGAATAGCGCCAGCAGTAGTAGTGTGAGAGAAAGGATCCTTTTCATAATTGTTTGGGTTTAGTTTTTTTTATTGAGTGTGCAAAAGATTGTAATATTGCAAATTTAGGAAAAAATATTGAAACTGCAAACCTCATGTGCCAAAAACTTCGCCGTCACGAAAATAATTTGTACCTTTGCCATGTATACCTATTATTATATAAGGTCTACACGTTAACCATACCAATAAATAACGAAACAATCTACCGATATGAATCTAAAGAAATTTATCGCCGCCACTGCCATTGCCATGTTTGTGCAGGGCGCAAGTGCACAGTTTAACATGCCGACACAGACTTTCACCTACGACCACCCTTATGCCGTGGAGAAGCTGCAGGCACCGAAGGGAAAGAAGGTGAAGAACGTCATTCTCATGATTGGCGACGGAATGAGTCTCATGCACGTCTACACGGCATGGACCTGCAATCGCGGCAAGCTTTGGCTTGAGAACGCACAAACAACCGGCCTCTCTAAGACATGGGCTGCCAACAAGCTCATCACCGACTCCGGCTCGGGCGGCACATCGCTCGCATGTGGCGTGAAGACCAACTACCATGCTGTTGGCGTTACTCCCGACGGAAAACCGCAAACCACTCTCGTCGACATTGCCAAACAACTGGGCAAGGATGCCGGCATCGCCGTGACGTGCCGCCTGTGGGATGCCACGCCCTGCGACTTCAGCTGCCATAACATCGACCGCGACAAGGAGGAGGAACTCGTCGGTGACTACCCGACAAGCAACCTCGACTTCGCCTTCGGCGGCGGTGCGCAGAAATTCACCAACCGCAAGGACGGACGCGACATCTTCAAGGAACTGAAGAAGGAGGGCTATCATGTGTCACGAACACTCGACGACTTCTTCTCGTGGAACAAGAACAGCCGAATCTTCGCCGTGCCTTATGACGTCGACACTCCACTGCCCGACGAGCGCGGCGACCTCTTGGCGCGTGCCTCAATGAAGGGCATAGAGCTGATGAACCGCAACAAGAATGGATTCTTCATGATGATCGAAGGCTCGCAGCTCGACGACTACGGACACTTCAACCAGCTCGACATGCTCATGAAGGAGACGCTCGACTTCGACCAGACTATCGGACGTGTGATGAAATGGGCGGCTGAGGACGGCGAGACGCTCGTTGTAGTGACTGCCGACCACGAGACTGGCGGACTCACTCTTGTCAACGGCGACAAGAACGAGGGACGTGTAGAGTGCTGCTTCTCAACGAAAGACCACTCTGGCGCTATGGTGCCAGTTTATGCCTTCGGTCCTGGCTCGGAGAACTTCACGGGTATTTTCGAGAACACCGACATCTTCTTCAAGATCAAGAAACTCATGGAAGAGAAGTAAAATCTCATTTGTGAGGGCGTTTCAAAACAATAAGCAACGCGCCCCAAAGGGGCAAATAGCTCACCAAAAGGCAAAGCCGAGCGCAGGGCGCATTGTTTGCCTTTTGACACACCCTCTCTTATGGCTTGCATCTGCAAAGTCTGTTACATTCCGCATAAAAACAAATATATGGATTATAAGAATAAAGTCTTTAAGACTGTGCTTGCGGCTATGCTCCTTTCTGCCACGGCACTTTCTTCGTCAGCACAGAACCTTATTTCTTCCGGCTCACCGCTCTACAAACTTCCCTACAAGAACACCTATGTGATGCAGACTCTCGTGGCGGAGAACACGTTCCGCACGGCAAAGCAGGAGAAGACTAAGCCCGGCTCTTTCGAAGAGGCACGCAAAATTCTGCCTTCGCCCTACTGGGAGGGACACAAGAAGGAGATAGAGATGTACTGGAAGGCATGGCAGATAGGCATAAAGAATATCTCGCTGCCGCTCGACGACTCTGGCTTCGTAACGTCCTACATCTCGCCTGCATATAATGGCAACATCTTCATGTGGGACGATGCCTTCATTACGATGTTCTGCCGCTACGGCGAGCGCTTCTTCCCGTTCCAGAAGACGCTCGACAACTTCTACGCCAAGCAGCATCCCGACGGATTCATCTGCCGCGAGATACGAGCCGACGGCTCCGACTGCTTCGGACGCTATGACCCGACATCTACCGGACCTAACCTCCTGCCGTGGTCGGAATGGCTCTACTACACGCAGTTTGGCGACGACAACCGACTCAACAAGGTGTTCCCCGTGCTGGCTGCATACTACAAGTGGCTGAAGCTCAACCGCACTTGGCGCAACGGCACTTACTGGAGCAGCGGCTGGGGCACGGGCATGGACAACATGCCGCGCGTGCCGGAGGGCTACAACACTATCTACAGCAACGGCCACATGATATGGCTCGACGCCTGTCTGCAACAGATTATGGTGGCTAACATTCTGCTGAAGATGGGATTCTATCTCGAGCGCTGGCAGGAGATTGAGGAGTTTGAGGACGACATAAAGAATCTTACGGCATATATCAACAAGAATATGTGGAGTGAGCGCGATGGTTTCCTCTACGATCAGTATGCCAACGACTCGCTTTCCACCACGCAGGGCATCTACGCCTACTGGGCATTGCATACCGACGTGCTGCCGAAGCAGCGCCTCGACCGGCTCGTGGAGCATCTCGACGACACGTGCAAGTTCAACCGACCACATCGCGTGGCGTCGCTCGCTGCCGACAATCCTAAGTACAAGGCGAACGGACGCTACTGGGAGGGCGGCGTGTGGCCAGGCACCAACTACATGGTAATCTCTGGTCTCGTCGACAAGGGCTACCGGCGTCTTGCCCACGACATTGTGATGAACCACTACAACAATGTGCTTGAGGTGTACAAGAAGACGGGCACGTTCTGGGAGTACTATGCACCGGAGTCGGCATCGCCGGGCTTCATGGCTCGCAAGGACTTCGTGGGATGGACGGGTCTGCCGCCTATCGCCGAGCTTATAGAGTACATCTTCGGTATTCGCGCTGACATACAGGACAACCACGTCACGCTCGACGTGCAACTCCTCGACGCCTATGGGCTCGACCGCTATCCGCTGGGCAAGGACGGCAACATATCATTTAAGGTGGCAAAACGCTCGTCGGCTTCGGAGAAACCTAAGGTGACTATCAACTCCAACATTCCCTTCAAACTCACACTCCTCTGGGGCAACGGCGAGAAAGTGGAGAAGGAAGTGAAGGAGGGGAATAATAATGTTTAATTACGGCATTTACAAACAACTCGTTAACTAACAACTTGTCAACTCGTCAACTAACAACTTGTCAACTCGTCAACTAACAACTTGTCAACTAAAAAAACAATGATAACAAAAATGATATTTGCAGCCCTGCTGCTCTTCGGCCTGTCTGCCCTCAACGGCTATGCGTCGGAGAAGAAGAAGCAGGCCAACTGCACAGTCGCGATAGCCTCCGACCTGCATTTCGACATGCCGCCAGAGACCGACCAGTTCCACCACGTGCTCGCCATCAACGCCCTCGGCGAAAAGATGCACATTGACGCCGTGGTGCTTGCCGGCGACCTCTTCGACAAGTCGCACCCGCGCATACTCGACCTCTACCGACGACGCTGGGAGCGCGGTCCGGAGTACAAGCAGATTCACTATGACGTGTTCCCCACTTTCGGCAACCACGACATATCGCCCGAAAGCGGACGACCCAATCTGAATCGTGTCGGCATGGAGTTCAATCTCCATTATCTCGACTCCACTCTTCTCGACTTGAAAAACAAGAAACAGATACTCGGACTTCACCGCTCGTCGCGCTCCTACTCCTACGACATCGGTGGCGTGCACTTCGTGTGCGGACAGCTCTGCGCCGGCGACACTACCTACTGCGAGAGCAACATGCAGTGGATTAGCGACGACCTGAAGAAGTACGCCTCCGACGGACGCCCCGTAGTGTACGTGCAGCACTACGGTTTCGACCAGTGGGCTCTCGAGTGGTGGACGGAGGAGCAGCGACAGCAGCTCTTCGACATCCTCGCACCCTACAATCTCGCCGCCTTCTTCGTGGGCCACACCCACGAGGCTTCCATACAACACTACCGCGGCATTCCCATCTTCCAGGTGAACAACGCCTGGCGCGACAGCGACGGCAACGCCTCGTTCGATGTGCTGAAGATTCGGGGCAACAATGTGACGGTGGAGACCTACGAGGTGCTCGACGACAAAGGCACTACACGGCTCGTGCAGCCCGTGGCGACGCAGACGGCACCAATCAACAAGTAGAGGAGTTTAGGAGTTAAGAAGTTAAAG
>DLKG01000031.1:10846-13112 GCA_002490315.1 Prevotella sp. UBA7594
GAAGTTAAGGAGTTAAGAAGTTAAGGAGTTAAAGCCATATGTAATGTGATTGGAAGGAAAGTATTATATATAGACAGCGAAATTAATGGTTTAACTTCCAAACTCCTTAACTTCTATAAAACATCAACTAAAACTAAAACAAAAAAATGAAGCGAATCTTTTCAATTGTGGCTTTGTTCATGACAATTGCCATGGCAGCAACGGCTGCCAAACCTAAAACTGTAACATTAATAGGCAAGCCCGACATTACTAAAGCAGGGCATGTGCTCCTCATCGGCATTGACGGATGGGGTGCCTATAGTGTTCCTAAGGCACACGACATTCCCAATCTGCAGAAACTTATGGCAGATGGCTGCTACACGCTGAAGAAGCGTTGCGTGCTGAAGTCGGAGTCGGCAATCAACTGGGCTTCGATGTTCAACGGCGCACCTACCGAGATGCACGGCTACACCAACTGGAACTCTCGTGTGCCAGAGATACCGTCGGCTGCTGTCGGCAACCACAACATCTATCCCACCATCTATTCCATCATACGCGAGCAGATGCCTACAGCCGAGACGGGCTGCATAGCCGAGTGGGACGGCATTAAATATCTTGTCGACTCGCTTTCTATCAACTATGTTGATGTTGCCTCCAACTACGAGAAGGACGACACCCAGCTCACACGCATGGCAGAGAAATACATCAAGGAGAAACGACCGACGTTCCTCTCCGTATGCTACGACCAGATCGACCACGTGGGCCACGCCATCGGCCACGACACTCCTGCCTATTACGACGTACTCGCCAGCCTCGACAAGCAGATAGGCCGACTCATCCAGGCTCTCAAGGATGCCGGCATCTACGATAACACAATCATCATGGTGACTGCCGACCATGGCGGCATCGGTCGCTCGCACGGCGGACAGACTCTTATGGAGATGGAGATACCATTCATCATCTGTGGCAAGAACGTGAAGAAGGGCATGAAGATAACCGACACAATGATACAGTATGACACAGCCGCAACCATTGCCGAGGTGTTCTGCTTGAAGCGTCCGCAATGTTGGCGTGGCGTGCCGATGTACAGTGTGTTTGAGAACTAAGCGTCGGCAATGAGGATATTGTTGATTGGTGAGGCAAGTTTTCTTCATAATACGCTGAAGAGAGGACTCGTCGAGCGTGGCAACAGTGTCGTCACAATGTCTGACGGCAACGGGTGGCATAATGCGCCGCGCGACATCAACCTCCGTCGCGACCTGCGATGGGGCAAGCTGGGCGGTCTTAAAGTGGTGTGGCAGTTGCTGCGCCACTTCAAGGCGTTGTGTGGCAACGACATTGTACAGATACACAACTATCAGTTTGTGCCGCTTAAGGGGGGATGGAACGTTATGCTGCTGCGCTTTCTGAAGTTGGTTAATCGCCGAGTCGTGAAGGGATGCTACGGCGACGACCCGCAGATTTTCCGCCGTCAGGCAGAGGGTGTGCCTGCCTATTCCGATACCTATTGGCACGGCATGGCGCAGAACATGGCTGCCAACAGAGCGCGCATCGCGGAAGTGATGTTGCCTTCTGCTTTCAAGGCATGGCGCAAGACGTCGCTGATGGCAGACGCTCTCGTGCCCTGTCTCTATGAGTATTGGCTCGATTATGACGAGCCGCCTTTCGCCGACAGGGTGCATTACATCGGTCTGCCCGTGGTGTTGCCGAAGCCTTCTGAGGTGAGGCAGAAGGGGGATGGCGACGTCATAAGGGTGCTTGTAGGATTACAGCCGGGGCGTGAGTTTATGAAGGGAGCAAAGATAATAGCCGCCTTTGTGGAGACTGTAGCACGCAGACATACGGGAAAGGTCATTGTGGAATATGTGGAGGGCGTGCCTTACGGTGAATATATGCGTATGCTCAGTGAGGCAGACGTGCTTGTTGATCAGTTCTACAGTTTCACGCCGTCGATGAACTCCCTTGCAGCCATGGCGCGTGGCACGGTCGTCATAGGTGGTGGTGAAGAGGACTACTATGAGTTTATCGGCGAGAAGCGTCTCCGCCCAATCATCAATGTCTCTCCCGAATTGTCCGACGATGCCAATGTCGCTACAATTGAGCATGCCTTCTTCGGTGACGGGGGCAACACGCTGTCGCGACTCTCGCGTGAGAGCGTTTCGTTTGTCGCAAAGTACCACGACTATCGCCTCATCGCCGCACAGTACGAAAAACTCTATGACGAGCTGCTCAATATAAATGGCTAAGTAATAACTGGAAGAGGGGGCTCCCGATATATGGAATAATC
>DLKG01000031.1:13222-34486 GCA_002490315.1 Prevotella sp. UBA7594
GCCCCCTCTCCCAGTTATAATCTGCGGAGGTCTGAAGAGATTGATGATATAAGTTAAGTACAGAATATCTGAATTTATAAACAAGCGATAAAAAATCTAATGTAATGGCAGAACATAATGAGATGGGGAAATGGGGCGAGCAACTTGCCGCCGACTATCTGCGTGGACTTGGCTATGAGATATTGGCACTCGACTGGCGCTTCGGTCATCGCGACATTGACATCGTGGCACGCTCACCAAAGCATGATGTGGTGTTCGTTGAGGTGAAGACGCGCTCCTCGGATGTCATTACAAAGCCAGAGCAGGCGGTTGACATAAAGAAAATACGCAACGTAGGCATTGCTGCCAACGCCTATGTGAAGCAAAATGGCATAGCCGACAATCTTCGCTTTGACATCATCTCTATTGTAGGAAAGAGTAAGGAGACGGCAGAGGTGGAGCATATAAAGGACGCCTTCAATCCATGCCTCGCTTATAGATGAGAAGACAGTCCTTAAGTAATAAAGGACGCCTTCAATCCATGCCTCGCTTACAGATGAGAAGAAAGTCTTCAAGTAATGTGGCTTGTCTGTTTAGGGGAAAGTCAAAACAATAAGCAATGTGTCACGAAGAGTCAGATATTTTGCAGTTAAGGACAATCGCCAAGAAAGAATAGAAGAAAACAACCAAATATGCCTAAAAGGGCAAAAGTTTCGATTGTATGAAATATGACATAATACGCTTGGGGACAACGGTGTCCACAAGCGACTATCTGCGTTCGTGTCCAACGCCGCAGTCCGATTCAATGCTTGTGGCGACAGCCACGTTTCAGACGTCCGGCCGCGGACAGGGTTCCAACACGTGGGAGAGTGAGGCGGGTAAGAACTTGCTCGTGTCTATCCTTACAAGTCCGACGAGTGTGCCTGCCGACCGGCAGTTTGTGTTGTCTATGGCTGGTGCGCTGGCTTTGAAAGCCGCGCTCGACAGCTATTGTGAAGGCATCACGCTCAAGTGGCCCAATGACATCTATTGGCACGACAGCAAACTAAGCGGAACGCTGATAGAGACATCCGTTCGCGGCAAGACGATATGCCGCTGCATCTATGGCATTGGACTTAATGTCAACCAAAGGAGTTTCCATAGTGATGCGCCCAATCCCGTGTCGCTATATAATATAATAGGTAGGGAGACGCCACTTGAGGAAATCCTTGACACTGTTCTCAAGCAGTTTGCCCGTTTCTACCATCTCGCCACAACAGGCGACGGCGTGGAGATAAGCCGCGCCTATCATGCCGCCCTCTATCGCCGCACGGGCATGTATCCCTACGAAGACGCGCAGACACATGAGCACTTTCTTGCCTCTATTGATTATGTGGATGCCCATGGACTGCTCCATCTGCGGGATGAGGGCGGACGTGAGCGCGTCTATGCCTTGAAGGAGGTGAGGTCTTTGTCGACCATTGCCGCCACGCAAGAGTCCGACCATACGTTCTCAGCTGTCTCAAGCATGTCGAGCATGGTGAAGACAGGAAGTATAATGCCCATGATGGCAACTGGTGCGCCGACGCCAGACATAAGCGAGAGCGTAAGGAAGTAGCACCCCATCGGCACGCCGGCGTTGCCTATGGCAGCCACGACGGAGATAAACAGCCATAGGAGCATCGTCGGCAGAGTGATTGCAGTGCCGCCGTTCTGCATGACGAAGAGTGACGTGACGAAGATGAACGCTGCGCAGCCGTTCATGTTTATAGTGGTGCAGATTGGCAGGACGAAGCGTGCCACCTTGCTGTCAACGCCAAGTTCTTCCTCTGATGTCTTTATTGTTACAGGCAGAGTGGCGGCGGAGCTTTTCGTGAAGAGTGCCATTAGCACAGCCGGCATCATGCGTCGCATAACGTGGAGCGGATTGAGTCCGCGGGCGAGAAGGAACAATGGCAACACGACGAAGAACTGCAAGACGTTGCCGCCGAGTATCACAGCCACGTATTTGCCTATCGATGCCACGACAGTGCCTGCCGACACTTCTGCCGAGAGTTGGGCGGCAAACGCCACAATGCCTATCGGCAGGACGTGGATGAGCCAGTGGATAAGTGTGGAGACGAGTTCCTGCAAGGCTGTCAATCCACGCATGAGAGTCTGCCGCGTCGGTGACTGCGGCATTTTTGCCAACGCCATGCCCACTGCTACAGAGATGAGAAGCACGGCGAGCACGTTACCCTCCATGAATGGGCGCAGAATGTTGTCGGGTACAATGCCTATGATGTATTCGTAGTAGGACGAGTCTGCCACTTCTTGCGGCACAGCTGCTGCCGCGCTGCTGCTCTTCACTATGTCGAGTGGCAGATTGTCGGGCGAGATTATCGTGTAGAGCAGCATCCCGACGAAGGAGGCTGCGATGGTGGTGAGTAGCGTGTAGGTGATGGTGCGGCGGAATATGTGGCGTGTACCTGCCTGCGTGCCGAAGGCAGCGAGCGTAGTCGTTACGGCAAGGGCTATCGTCGGCACGGCGATAAACTGGAAAAGCCGTGTGAAGACAGTTGCGACGAAGTTCATTATGTTGTTGAGCCATGGCAGACCGAGCAGGCCGAGCACTGCGCCCACGACAAGAGCTCCAAGCCACAGCCAGAAGTTCTGTGATTCGGCGCAGGAGTGTTTCGGGGTTTCCAATGTTGTATTGTTCATAGTCTTTCCTTTTTTTATTATAGTCTTTCTTTTCTTAATTGTTGTTATTAATTTCTTTTTTCCAGTGAATCGATGAGTGATGTCCATTGGCTTATGATTCTATCTTTGTAGAAACGTTTCCCTACTTCTATTGCATTCCTTCCATATTCCCTACGCAACTTTTCCGACGAGAGCATCCTGTTGATGGCGTCGGTGAGAGCGCGAATGTCGCCTTGCGGCACGATAAGTCCGTTAAAGCCGTCCTCCACGATGTCGGAGGCGCCAAACTGGTAATTGGTCACGACCGAAGGCAGTCCGCAAGCCTGTGCCTCAATGAGCGTCATGGGCAGTCCCTCATAGCGCGACGGCATAATGTGGAGACTGTATTGCGGATAGACATCCATTATGCTGTTGGAGCGTCCGCAGAGAGAAATGCAGCCGGAGAGTCCAAGCCTGTCGATTTGTGCTTGCAGCTCTTTGCGGAGCGGTCCCTCGCCGTAAATGTCGACATGCCAGTCGAGATGTTTCTCCGCAATGTCTTTCCAGCAGTTGATGAGCACGTCAAATCCCTTCTGTTCCTCAAGTCTTCCTACTGCAATGGCTTTTTTTACAGAATAGTCATCTGCCATTTCCTTTACCGGCTCAATGAAGTTGGGAATGATGCGCACGTCCTTGGCGTGCCTGTACTCTTTGGCATCGCCCGACGTAAGACAAACGACGATGTCGGCGCGGAGCTCCATGGGAAGGAAAAAGCTGTGGTAGGCAGTGAACATACGCGCCAAGTGTGACTCGTATACCTTCTTCGCTCCAGTCCTGCACGTAGGCAATAGGAAGGCACCAAGGCTTAGCGTGAAGAAAATGATGTCGGGTTGTTCCTTGTTCAACACTTTCTGGAACGCCATCACCATCCGCCCCACTGTCATCATCCTGCAAGCCAGTCGCCTTACGGCATTGCATTCTTTCGGCACGAACGGTACGTTGAGCCTTATGAGCTTCACTCCGTCGGCAAGCGGATAGCTCGTTTCGCGTTCGTCCCGGTATATCGTCACAATGCTCACCTCATGGCCGCAATGTGTTGCAAGGAAGTTTGCCTTCTTTGCTATTATGTTTTCAGCCCCACCCTTTACGGAGAAGTCCTCTACAGTGTACATTATTTTCATAAGCCGTGTAGCAATTTAAATATTATGCAAGCCCCCCTCACTCCGAAGAAGTTGAGCATTGCGGCCTTTATCCTGTCGTTTCTGCCGTGAAACCGTCCTATGTCCACCTTCTGTGAAGGCAGCAACAGCTTGCCCGAAGCGGTGTAGGCGTACAACTGTGCTGTGAGCATATTCATGTAGAGGCGGTGCCATTCAGGTTTATGAGTGTCGATGGCAAGCTCTCTCACGACGTGGAGTTGTGCTTCGAGCAGTTGCAGCATATTGCGCTGTGCGACGATGCCGTCGTTGTTCCAGTGGTAGATGTACATGCCATTCCGTGTAGTGGCGATGGTTTTGCAGCGTTTCATAAGCTCGCCTATAAGGTAGACGTCTTCGTATTTCTTGCCTTTCTTGAAGCGGATGGAATTGAAGATACCTGCGCGAAACACCTTGTTGCACACCCAGCAATGCTCCAGTCCTTTTTCCGAGAGCCACTCCATGGGGCTGCTGTAGATGCGTTCGTCGGGCATGAACACGTGTTCGTCGGGTTGTCCTTGCCGTTCCGTCATGGGATATTCGAGTATGTCCACGTCAGTATTGTCGAGTATGGCGTGCATGAGTGGCTCCAGAGTGTCGGGAGCAAGCTCGTCGTCGCTGTCTACGAAGGTAACGTAGTCGCCCGTCATGCGGTCGAGGGCGTAGTTGCGTGCATCGGAAAGTCCGCCGTTAGCCTTATGAAACACCCTAATCCTTGCGTCCCCTTCGGCAAGTGATTCGGCAATGTAGCCGCTCTTGTCGGGCGATCCATCGTCGACAAGCAGCAGTTCAAAGTCGCCAAACGACTGTCCGACGATACTTTCGATGCAGCGTCGGAGAGTTTTTTCCACGTTGTATATAGGAACAATGATGCTGAGTTTCATATTCTGCAAAGTTACATTTATTTTTTTACAGTAGCTACTTTAAGGATGATTTGTTTTGCATTGCAATAAAAAGAGTAAAACTCCGTTATAAAGATAACTATGATAACCGAGCTTTCTATATTAATACCCGTCTATAACGACAACGCCACCCGACTCGTTAGTGCTGTCAGCCGTCAGGCTCAGTCCATTGATGGATTGAGCTACGAGATAGTAGTCTTTGACGACGGCAGTACGGATGAGGCAGTGAAAGCCGTAAATCGCGGTTTGGAGGAGTTGCCATGTGTGCGCATTGTTGAGGCTATCCATCATCCTTGCCGTTCCGCTATGCGCAATGCCATGTCGCGCGAGGGCCGTTATGCTTGGCGCCTGATGATTGACGTAAGGCTGACGCTCGTCTATGACGACTTTCTCCTGCGCTACCTCTCTGCCGATGTTCAGGAAGGCGGGGCGGCAGTCGGCGGTGTGTGTGTGGACGGCGGTAAGCAGTCGGGCAAGCTTTACAGCAGCAATCTGCGGTTCAGGTACGAGAAGTTTGAGCAGCGTCACCATTCCGAGGAAGCTCGTGTGCGCCGTCCATATTCATCCTTCCGCACCACCAATTTCTTCTTTCACCACTCCGTGCTTGAGCGCGTTGCCTATGACGAGCGCATTATAGGCTACGGCTATGAGGACGTGTTGCTCGGCAAGGCATTGGAGAAGGCAGGCATCCGCGTGGTGCATATTGACAACCCCGTGGCTTACACGCATTTTGAAGACAACCGTTGCTACCTCTCCAAACTTGAGGAGGCGTTGCGCACGCTTCGTGAGTTTGCCTCCGAACTGCGTGGCTACTCCCCGTTGCTCGCCTTTGTCGAAAGGCTCTCGCGTTGGCACGTGCAATGGCTGTTCAGAATTTCTTTCCGCCTCTTGGGGGGAATGGAGTATGCCAATCTCTGTAGCCGACATCCGAAGCTGTGGGTCTTGCGGCTTTATAAGGTGGGCTATTTTTTAAGTTTGCGCTGAGTGTTGCCTTGTTGGAACCCATCGCCTTGCAAGGCAGATGGCGCAAGTGCATACGGCAAGAGCGGCGGCGCTGAAGGCGAGATTGGCGAAAATCGTGTCGTTTAGCCCAGCCAGATTGAAGCCGAAGCCGTAGACGAGCACGCCTTTTAACAGCGAGAAAGCCATGAGATGGAAGCCGCAGATATAGAGCGTGTCGTTGGATATAATTCTCACTACGCCCATCACGCGGCTCCCGTGAAGCCATCTGGCGGCGATGCGGCAGGCAGCGAGCGTCATGGCAATGCCAGAGAAGCCTCCGAGATAGAAAAGGACGATGTTGCCATAGTAGTTCTTGTGCATATTGATGCGCCCGTTGGCGTGGGATATGACGATTGTCATGGCGAGACACAGGCAGACCATAGCGGTGTCAGCCAACGTTCCTTTCCATTTATTCCTATACGTTTTCTCTCCTTTATTACAGTAATAAGCCGCGTCTTGTGGTGTATTCCCCTTTTCTTCATGTCTCCTTAGTTCGTTGCCGACAGCGTAGAACACGATGCCGTGGAGAGCCGTGCCGATGCTAAAGGGCAGTAGCATGTGATTGTAGAGACAGTTGAGGGTGCCCACGGCGGCAAATGCCGCGATGTACATCCAGCGTTGTCTTGCCGTTTTGCCTCGGAATATGGCGTGGTAGGCAATCTCTATGATGAAAAGGCATAAGAGAAACCACAGCGGTACATCGTGCACCATTTTCTCGCCATGACACGTCAATGCCGCGAGAAGCGGACTCCATACAGATGTCGTATCGCCACTGTCCGCTCCGAAGTGTCTGCCGATGAACACCCAAAAGAGATAGGTTACGGCGTTGATGAGAATGTAAGGCACAACAATTTGGGCAAATCTCTTCTTGGCAAACAGGCTCCATTCCTTGTTGCGTGCGAAGCGGAAGAGATAGCCGGAGATGAAGAAGAAGAGTGGCATGTGGAACACGTAAATCCAGTTTTGCACCCTTTCGTCGAGCTGCGTGTGCGCATAGACGACAAGGAATATGCCCAAAGCCTTGGCGAGGTCGATGAAGTCTATCCTTTTAGTGGTTTGGTGAGCCGTAGAGAGAGGCGCCATGTCTGAATATGTCATATTTCCTGTCAATGTATTTAGTGTTGATGTCGGCAGCGTCGAGCAGTGAATGGAAGAGAAAAGCGGAGTTGTAGGGACGGTTGCGGTTGGCTTTCAGTGCAGTCCATTTTTGGGGATGGGCAGCGCGGTAGCGGTCGGACATCCACACCCAGCAGCCAGGCCGATGGAGTGGGGGCGTGTCCTCGCCGTGACCATAGAGTCCGTTCTCGCCGAGATTTTCGCTGTGGTCGGAGAGGTAGACGACGACAGCATTGCGGTTGCGGAAGCGATTGCGCACCTGCTGCCAGAACCAGTCGGAGTAGAGTACGGTGTTGTCGTAGGAGTTGACAAACTCCTCATGACTGTTGGCAGACATCACGCGGCTCTTCAGTTCCGGTTTCCAGCGGGCATAGCTTTCGGGATAGTGTGCCTTGTACCACCAGTGGGAGCCTATCGTGTGCATTACGAAGAGGCGGCGCGGCGCTTCTCGCTGCGTAGCCATCTGCTTGTCGAGCTCAGGCAGGATGTCGCCGTCGAGCCATTTGTCGAAGACATACACCGACTTGCCGCTGTTGAGATAAACCAGCGTGTCGGCTTCATTCATGAAGTAGACGAAGGTTTCTACGTTCTCTTGGTTGGCAATCCATGTCGTGCGATAGCCGGCGCGCTTGAAGATGTCTATGAATGAGCGTTCGCGATAGGCAGCCTCGGGGTCGGCGGGGCAGGCACGCGTAAGGATATAAGGCACGCTTGTGTGGGTGAAGCCATATTCCGAGTGAATGTTGGGTAGCGACACGGCGCCCTGCTCACGGCAAAGCCAGGGTGTAGTGGGGCGCGTGTAGCCGTTAGCCTGCATGTTTTTCGAGCGCAGTGTCTCGCCGAGGATGAACACAACGTCGAGCGTGTCGCTCGTGCAGCGTAGCGTGCCGCCAAAAGCAGGACGCTTCGCCTGCACGATGCGTCGTCCCTCCATGTAGCTCGCCACGGAGTTGTAGACGACGAAGGGAATGCGGTTTCTCACAGGCAGTTGCAGGCGTCCAATGCTGTTGAAGGCGCAGAGGGCAAGGACGGCGACAACTGTCTGCGCTGCCCCATGCCTCACTTTTATCATCCGCCACCTCACAGTCACAGCCCCAATAGCCACAGCCACGCAGAGTAAGACCCATGCTATGAGCTGCCACGTAACAACGTCCATTGTGGTGCGGGCATCGTTGACAAGGGCGAGATCGATGGCCATAGGCGTCAGCGTGACGTTGGCTGTGAAGCGGAAATAAGCCACTGCCGCGCACACGGCGCAGAACGGCGGGAAGAGCGCGGCAAAGACGTAGCGGTTGGTGCTGGCAATCCACATCAGCAGCATCGTCGCCACGCTGACCGTGCAGAACTGCATGGCAAGCACGGCAAGGTCGGACAATCCCTTGAAGGGCATACCGATGAAGTCGGCCGACGTGAAAGCGAAGGCGCAGAAAGCGGTGAGCGCCAGCACGAAAAGAGCTTGGCGCACGTAAGGGTTGTTCTTCATAATCAATGGTGTAGAGACGTTTCAGACGACAATCTTTCTTGCTGGCAGCGTCTTAGTTGATGACGGCAATCTTGCATACCGTGCCCTTAGAGCCGTCTTGCTTTGCCGTCTCCACCATGTATATGCCACTTGCAACGCGCTTGCCTTTCTGGTCGCGGCAGTCCCAGCGGTAGGAGCCGCCCGTGCTGCGACCTTGATTGACGAGCACGCCGCTCGTCGTCACAATCTTCACGTCGGCGTTGTAGCTAAGTCCGACGATGGTGATGTCGCCCGTGAAGTCGGGCGTGACGGGGTTGGGATAGGCATACACGTTGTCCTTGTCCATGGCGTCGCTCGGCGTTGTGGCGTCGCTCGTGTAGGAACAGAGTCCGCAGTCGGTGGCGAAGTAGACGACGTTGGAGTTGGGGTCAATGAGAATGTCGTGCACGACATTGGAGAGCAGTGGAGAGTTCTCCGCCGTGAAATGCTGGAGCTGCGTGTTGTTGTCCTCGCTGATGAGGAAGACACCGCTCGACGTGCCAATCCATTTGCGTCCCGCCCCGTCAAACTTTACGCATCTTGTCTCGACATTGGCAAGGAGATAGTCGGCAAGATTGGTGCCGTCGTTGCGCGGCACCTTATACTGCGTCACCGTGCTGTTGCCACTCTTCACGTCGCTTGGCGTCATGTAGAGCGGTCCTGACGACGTGGCGAGCCAAATGTTGCCGTCCTTGTCCTCGGAAGCCCCGTAGAGGTAATAGGGGCGTATCTCGGAGCCGTCCTCGTTGGTGTAGTTCTGTCCGCCGAGAGTGTATAACTTGTCGTTCTGATAGTCGTAGGCATAGACCTTGGTGACCTCCCAGAAGTTGTTGACGAAAATGAAGTGGCCATAGGTTGTACTCAGGAACATGCTCGTCAGATTGCCCGACGTCTCCTTGTTCGCGTTGAGTGCCGACTGGGCTAACGACGTCCATTCGCCGTCCGGTGAGAGTCGTTTGATTGGTGTGGAAGTGAGGCGGTTGAGCACCCACAGATTGCCCGATGCATCGTATTTCAATGACGATGCAATCACGTAGTCCTTGCTCTTGTTTGTCGCTGAAGACTCCAGGGGGCTGTTGTCGGAGTTGTAGCATTTAAGGAACTTGCCGTCCTGAAACTCGTAGACGCCGCTCTTGGCGCCCACTGCCACGTGTCCTTCCGTCTTCGGGTCGAAGTCGAGGCAGATGTAGTCGACGTTGCGGTGACCAAGCTGTGTCTCCGTAGGCTTCTCAAACTCCGTCCACGACGCTCCGTCCCACACGTGCACCTCTCCCGCGCAGTTGCCGTTCTTCTCCTGCGACCACAGTCCGCCGGTGGCGTAGAGCTTGCCTCCATGTGAGTAGAGCCGGAAGAAGTTGTTCGACGAGGGTCCGTTGGGCAGCACGCCCTCCGTCATGTATGTGCGGTTACCCGCGTCGTCAATATAGTAATAGGTGAGCTTACCCTGCTCTGTGCGTGTCCACCAGAGCTTTGTCGTAGGGTCCTTCACGTTGAGGCGGTCGTCAGAGCGCTCCGTGAAGTCGCCACATATCTGCCACACGTTCTTGTCGAGGAGGTTGTCGGAGAGAGAGGCGCGCTTCAGGCATCCCCCTTCACGCGAGGCAGCATAGAGATAGCCCCCGTCGATGTAGCAGTACGCCACGTTGATGTCGAGCTGGTAGGAGTCGCTGATGACAGCGTCGCGCATGTTCACCTTGACGATGCCGAACGCTGTGGAGAGATAAGCGTAGACGCCGTTGATGTAGATGTTGTTGACGGTCTTGTCGAGCGTGGTTGACTTCTGGTAGAGGTCGGGCAGATTCACGACGTCGCCTGCCGTGTTGAGCAGGTCGATGTTGGCGTTGTCGTAGACAACGATGAGCCTTTTCGCCGCTTGCGACCATGCTATGTGCTTCGCGTTGACATCCGACATGACGTTTGCCTTGTCGTATTGGCTCAGCTCTCCTCCGTTGATGTTGTAGGAGAAGACGCTGCCAGATGCGAGCGCGAAGCAGGTTTGCCCGGCTGGCTCAATCTCCGTGATGTCGTTGTAGCTGGGATAGACGTTCCATGTCGCATTGTCGGCTGCAGCGCCCGGGCCGAACGCCATGAGCAGAGCGGCAACGGCAACGGCTCTCGCAACCTTGAGGTTTTTATGTTTTCTGAGTGTTATCACTTGCAATATATTATTATTAATGTGTAGACATTTTTATATAATATATAACGGCAACGCGGCTTTCTTATTGCTTGCCGCCGCCACATTTTTAATATGGAGAGTATTTCCCTCCCTCACTCTGTAGATTTCTTCACGGATAACCGCTTTTCCTTTTATTCCCCACCACTATTTGCCACCATCTCAACTTTTTGTTGTAACTTTGCAAATGACAGCATATAATTTGAGAACTAAAAAGAAATAATAACTACTAAAAAATCAAGTATGAACAAAAGACACATGTTGACAGTCTTGCTCACATTCGCATTTGCCGTTGTGGGCTTGGCGAAAAATTATGAGCCGGTCGACTATGTAAGCACGCTCGTCGGCACGGAGTCGAAGCACTCGCTATCAACAGGCAATACTTACCCGGCTGTATGTATGCCTTGGGGCATGAACTTCTGGACTCCGCAGACGGGAAAGATGGGTGACGGGTGGACCTACGTATACACAGCCGACAAGCTGCGCGGCTTCAAGCAGACCCATCAGCCGAGTCCCTGGATAAACGACTACGGACAGTTTGCCATCATGCCAGAGACGGGCACGCCAGTATTCGACGAGGACAAGCGAGCCTCATGGTTCTCACACAAGGCGGAGGTGGCTACGCCCTACTACTACCGTGCCTATCTCGCCGACTATGACGTCGTGGCGGAGATAGCCCCGACGGAGCGTGCCGCCATCATGCGCATCACCTTCCCCGAAACCGATACGGCGAGCGTTGTCGTTGATGCCTTCGACGATGGTTCCTACGTGAAGATTCTGCCTGAGCAGAACATGATTGTTGGCTACACGACGAAGAACAACGGCGGAGTGCCCGACAATTTCAAGAACTACTTCGTGCTGAAGTTCGACCGCAGCTTCTCTATGGCGTCGGCAGTAGTGGACGGAGCCATCAAGAACAACACGCTGCTTGCCGACTGCAAGCACGCGGGAGCCGTCGTGAGCTTCAAGACGCGACGCGGCGAGCAGGTCAACGTGCGCGTAGCCTCGTCGTTCATCTCTGAGGAGCAGGCGATAGAGAATCTCAAGGAGCTTGGCTCCGACGACCTCGACGCCGTGAAGGCTCGCGGACGCCAGACATGGAACAACGTGCTGGGCAAGATTGAGGTGAAGAGCGGCGACATCGACCATCTGCGCACGTTCTACTCCTGCCTCTACCGCTCCGTACTTTTCCCACGCTCCTTCTACGAGAAGAACGCTCAGGGCGAGATTGTACACTATTCGCCTTACAACGGTAAGGTTCTGCCGGGCTACATGTTCACCGACACAGGCTTCTGGGATACCTTCCGCTGTCTCTTCCCGCTGCTCAATGTGATGTATCCCTCGATGAACGAAAAAATGCAGGCAGGACTTGTCAATGCCTACAAGGAAAGCGGATTCTTGCCCGAATGGGCTTCGCCGGGCCATCGCGACTGCATGGTGGGCAACAACTCGGCATCCATCGTCGCCGACGCCTATCTCTGCGGACTGAAGAACTACGACGCTGAGACGCTTTGGAAGGCCGTGGTGCATGACGCCAACGCCGTGCATCCCTCCGTATCTTCCACTGGTCGTCGCGGCTTTGAATACTACAACAAGCTGGGCTATGTGCCCTACGACGTGAAAATCAACGAAAACGTGGCGCGCACGCTTGAGTACGCCTACGACGACTGGTGCATCTACCAGTTTGGCAAGGCTCTCGGCAAATCGAAGAAGGAACTTGAGCCTTTCCGCAAACGTGCCTTTAACTATCGCAACGTCTTCGACAAGGAATCCAATCTCATGCGCGGACGCTTGCAGAACGGCAAATTCCAGAGTCCGTTCTCGCCGCTGAAGTGGGGCGACGCCTTCACGGAGGGCAATGCGTGGCATTACACGTGGTCTGTCTTCCACGACCCGCAGGGACTCATCAATCTCATGGGAGGCAAGCAGGTGTTCAATCAGATGCTCGACTCCGTGTTCAACGTGCCGCCACTCTTCGACGACAGCTACTACGGAGGCGTCATCCACGAGATACGCGAGATGCAGATTATGAACATGGGCAACTATGCCCACGGCAATCAGCCCATTCAGCACATGATATATCTCTACGGCTACTCCGGCGAGCCTTGGAAGACGCAGTACTGGGTGCGCCAGACGATGAACCGCATGTACAACGCCAACCCCGACGGCTACTGCGGCGACGAGGACAACGGACAGACTTCTGCCTGGTACGTCTTCTCGGCAATGGGCTTCTATCCCGTCTGCCCCGGCTCGGGCGAGTACGTGCTCGGCACGCCCTTCTTCGACGAGATGAAGTTGCATCTTGAGAATGGCAAGACAGTGGACATCAAGGCGCTTGGCGACGTCGACGACAACTGCTACATTCAGCAGCTCACGCTCAACGGCGCTCCCTACTCGAAGAACTTCATCACGCGTTCCGATCTCATGAGCGGTGCGCAGTTTGTCTTCCAGATGTCGGCAAAGCCCAATCTACAGCGTGGCACGGCTGCCGGCGACGCGCCTTATTCTTTCTCGAATACGCAGAAGAAATAAGGCTCTTCCGGAGAATATGGAGTGATAAAAACAATTGTGATGTATAGCAGTTTAAGCGAAGACTGCATTCTTTCCGTGGCGGAGGTCTCCGGCCTCCGCTGCATCCCACTATTATCTACAATCTGATAATAGCATCGTTTAGCAAGTGGGCAACTTGCTCAATAGTAGACATGTAGACAAAATACGAGTAAACAAGGAAATACGCCTTTCCTACAAAAAACGTTGTTTGCAAGACTTAAACCGGAATGGTCAATCTCCTTGTTTACTCGTCTACTTCTATTTGACCATTCGTTTGTTACAACATGTCTACGACATGAGAATATTGAGTTAGTAATAACGCTGAAGTACTGCAGTAATAACGCTGGAGTACTCCAGTAATAATGTTGGAGTACTCCAGTAATACCATAGAAGTACTGGGGAACGAGCGCATTAGTCGTCCTCGCCGAAGAGCGGGTCTTCCGGCATCACCATGAGCGGCTTCTGCTCAAACTCCTTCAGAAGAGTTTCAGGCACGTATTTCTTGTCGACTACGAGGCGGAACATGTACTCGTTAAACCAGCGGTTGGTCATTATCAGGCAGCCCTTCTCTCCGTAGTTGGCTCCCCAGCTGTTCTCCACCTTCCATTTCACGGGATTGCCCTCGGCGTCGAGATCGACGGCGGTGAGCGTCATGGCGTGGGTGGAGCCGCTGTCGAATGTTGCGATGCGGTCGGCCTTGTTCATGGGGAAGGTAGTGGAGAAGAGCGAAGAGTAGTCGTAGTTGTCGGTGTCGAGAAAGCCACGCTCGCGGTCGAGCTGCTTGCCTACGTCATAGGAGGAGTACATCTTGCGTCCGTCCTTGAGCGAGGCGATGGCAAGCTGTGCGATGTCCTCCATGGGGAGATTGAGGTATTTCCAGTTGGTGCCGTCGTAGACGTGGCGGTCGTACTCCACCTCGTAGGTCTTGTGGTAGGGGCGGCGCGGATCGTTCATGACCATGATGAACGTTCCGGCGAGGGGATGGCCGACAGTGGCTTCATAGAAGGATAGCGGCGTGAACTGTCGTGGCTCGCCGACGGGCTTGCCGTTTTTGTCGCGGAACTGATAGGTGAATTCCTTGACGGGTTCGCCGAGCGTTACGGCAAGCATGTGATAGACCGTGGAGAGCATCTCCGCCTTGCGCTCGTTGATGGCCTGCTGCTTCTTGCCTTCAGCCACCATTCGGCGCAGTTCAAGACCGTATTCGCGCAGCTTTGAGGAGATGAGGGATGAGATTTTCGACGTGTTCTCGGCGGAGTAGGTTTCGGGCTGCACCTGCTTGGGCACGAGTCCGTACTTCGGGGCGAGGTCGGCTACGCCGCAGAACGTGCCACCGTCGTTGAGCGGATTCTTGAAGAAGAATTGCACGCGCACGTCGTCGATGGGCTTCTTGGCATTGTCGACGACGCCCTGCAGCATTAGATTGGCTTTCTCCAGCTGGTCGTAGAAGAAGAGATAGTCTTGCGAGAACTCCACGGAGACGGAGTCGCCGTGCTCGCGGGCGAAGTTGGAGCGCAGCACGTTGAAGCCAGAGAACATCCAGCAGCGGCCGGAACTCTTCTGGTCGTGGATGCTCTGCGGATTGGTCTCCACGCTGAAGTGAGTGTCGAAGGAGCCTTGGTTGGCAAAGTTCTTCGCGAGATTGTCGATTTTGTTGGAGGCGAGGGCGTTGAAGAGCGCCTTGTTGGCAGCGCATGACGCCTCCTTTTTTTCAATCTTCTGTAGCATAGAGGCGGAGATGCCGCCCTGTTTGTTCTGTGCGCTTGCCGCCTGGGCAAGCATGAGGCACAAGCCTAAAGCTAATGTCGTTTTCTTCATTTTGATGTTATGTTTTTCTTTGTTTTATGTTGACATGATGGATAGGTTGCGTAAAGTTACGCCTTTTTTCCCATATATGCAAGGGCAAGCTTCTTTTTCGCAATGTTCTGTGGGAGGGGCGTGCCGAAAAGTAATTGATTCTCAAGTTTTGGATTTAGCCGGGCTGGGCAATCAGTCAGAAGTCATTCTTTAAGAAATTCCAGCATTTTCTACGGGCAGCGTGTTGAGATAGTTGGCGATGTCGTCGACGATGTGGCTATACTGCCTGGATGCTATGTAGCCGACGTTGCGCCGCAGGCTGTATTCTACGCTACCCACGCTCGACGAATAGCACGACAGCTCGTTGCGCTGCTGCGTGGCGTGTATGCTCTGGCGCGAGATGTCGCGCTCCTGTTCGCGTACGAGTTGGCTGCACACCTTCTTCATGAGCGGCACGACGATTTTGTCGAAGAGATGATGGCCTTGGATGTACATGTAGGTCTCGGCTGGCAAGACGCCAAGACGCTTCAAATCGTCCTTCACGAGAAGGTAGCTCTCCTTGGCATCGGGATGCAGGCGCTGCAGCTGCTGCACTTTATGGGCTACGCGGCGGCGAAGCTGGGCAAGCGCTGCCGAGGCGTTGTCGGGCGAGAGGTTGCCAATCTCGATGGCACGTAGGAAGTCGGTGATGGTGAAGTGGTGTTCCGTTGCGTGGCGGTACGACCAGATGTTCCACACGAAGAGCGGAAAGATGGCGGAGGAGAAATCGGCGAGGAACGTCTCGAAGTCGAAGAGTTTCCTGTCGTTGAGTGCCACTGCCACACAGACGTTGTGGAGCGAGGGCGCGTAGCATTGCATGTTTTCTATGGCGTAGGCATAGGAGTGGAAGATGTAGGGACTTGCGAGAATGGTCTTCGACGTCGGAGTGGCTCCCTGAGAAAGATAATCGTAGTCGGCGTCGACGCAGGCAATCATGTTGCGTCCCACTCCGCCCGTGGCAATCATGCTCATTATCGCTGCCTTCTTGCCACGCTCCAGATGGTCGAGGCGCGAGGGTAGCATCACTTCGAAGAAGCGCGTGTCGTCCTCGAAGCGTGTCAGTATGGAGCGCCAGAAGAATATGTCGTCGTAGCTCTCGACGTAGGCGACAATGCGGCGGCGGGCGTGGCGCGAGTTGAGCCTGTTCGCTGCCTCTATGTATTGCGACGTTATGTTGTCGCGAAGACGTTTGCCCATAGGATTTAGAAATTAGGAGTTTTGAATTAAGAGTTTTTTCACTCACTTACCATTTAAAACAACCCTTTCATTGGTCCGTGATGTCCGACACTTCCGTCACTCTGTCTGCCCATCCGTTCATGATGACCGCAGGCGAATGTGTCGTGAGGATAATCTGCACGTTGGGGTTGAGCTTGAGGATGAGGTCGATGAGACGTTGCTGCCAGTCGATGTGCAGGCTCACCTCCGGCTCGTCCATGAATAGCACGTAGGGGCGTTGGTCCTCGACGAGCACTGTGAGCAAGATGACGAGCATCTGCTTTTCGCCGCTCGAAAGCTGGTAGGGTGTCAGCGTCTCGCCAATCTGCGAGAAACGTATCTCGTTCTCCGTGCGCACAATCTTCTTGCCGGTCTCGGAGAAGAGGTCGTCGATGAGATCTTGGAAAGTCTTCTTGGGCGTTGCTATGCGCTGCGCCTCCGCTGTGGAGTCGGCAGATCCGTTCTGCAGACAGGCAATGATGCGGTTGCCGATGTTCACCTGATAGTCGAGGTACTTGCGCTGGAGAAAGAAGAGCTGCATGTCGAGCTCCGTCGTGAGATCGCTGAGCGACGTGTTGAGCTTGTTCACGGTGTCGAGATTGAGCAACGGACGGTCGAAAGAGCGTATGACGTCGAAGCGTATCCACTTGGCGTCCTCCGGCTCCACGGTGAGCCGCACACCCTTCAGCAGATGGCTCGGAAACTCGCCACCAGCCGAAAGTCCTTTCACCACCTTATTTAATATAGTACTCTTGCCAACGCCGTTGATGCCGCTGAGGATGTTCACCTGGCGGTCGAGGTTCCAGACGATGTGGCGTCTGCCGCTCCAAAGGGAGTCGATTTCTATCTGCTTGATGTATTCAGCGTATTTCATAGTCGAAAAGTTTAAGATTTGGTTATGTTCTCGATGTTTCCCACAAAGTTACAAAATTATTCTATACGCTGTACAAGGCTTGGACTATATTTTCCTTCTTCCTCCTCCGCTATGCCAGTCGATAACTCAGCCAACAATAATAATCCTTAATTTTTGCGACTAAATTTGCACACTATTGCTCTGCAAAACGACATTAAATACCAACTTAATAAACACTATATACGACAAATAAACATCTAAAATGCGTGTTTATACTCAAGAAACATTAATTTTAACATAAAGCGTCAAACTCTTTTTTATTGTTAAAAATATAAATGTACGAACTATTGTGCATCAAAAATAACTATCTTTGCATAAGATAAACAGCATCTCGGAAGAAGACATGAAAAATTCCATTTCTTCTTCTCTCGATTTGCACTATCTTTGCAATAGTAAAAGTTCAACAACATATTTTGAAGAAATAACACATCGTTTAAACGATATATAAGGATAGAAATAGTTTTTAGTATTATTACACTATGGATTTATACAAATTTGACAGACTGCGTATCACACCCGCTGATGCCTTGCCACTCCACAAACAGGATACGTGGGAACTGACATATATAGTCAGCGGCAGAGGTATACACACATTCGGTGATACGGAAGGTACGTTCGAAAACGGTGATATGGCCTTCATTCCGCCACACATCCCTCATTGCTGGAAGTTCGACGAGGAACATCTCAACAGCGACGGGCTGATTGAATACTACACACTGTCGTTCAAAACTGAATACATAGACCGCTGTTCAAGCGCTTTCCCTGAAATCACGGAACGCCTTGAACGTCTCAAGGCAGTGTCGTCTGTGATTGCCTTCGATAAGGAGACGACAGCTGTGATAGCTGACATGATGGAAAAAATGTCGCACGAGAGTGAGACAGAACTGCTCCCTTACGTGTTCCGACTCATACTCTTGCTCTCACAATATGCGAGCAAGGGCATCGTCGTGGGCAGCTTTTCCGAGACAGACCGCACGTCTGACCGTATAAACCGCATAAGAGAATTCTCTCAGTCGAACTATGCGCGCACCATAACCATCGACATGATTGCCAATCATGTGGGCATGAACCGCTCGTCGTTCTGCACGTTCTTCAAGAAAGCCACCGGACAGACCTACATCACGTATCTCAACAAACTGCGCGTTGACCGCGCTTGCTACCTTCTGCGTGAGGGCAACTTCAATGTGACGGAGGTATGCTATATGGTGGGCTTCAACGACGTGCCCTATTTCAACCGCTGCTTCAAGAACAACCGCGGAATGTCGCCGAAGGAATATGCCGACGGCATCGTGACGCAACGCCAGGTGGTGAAGCAGAAGAAACAGTAGGAGGAGCGCGGCGCCACTGACGCGTAAATACGACATAATCAATAAGAATCAACACATATTTCAAAACAAAGAAAGGGCTAAAATGATGAGCAACAAGAAACTTCATTTCGAGACACTACAACTTCATGTTGGACAGGAACACGCCGACCCGGCTACCGACGCGCGCGCCGTTCCTATATATCAGACCACCAGCTACGTGTTCCGCAACTCGCAGCACGCTGCCGACCGCTTCGCTCTGCGCGACCCGGGCAACATCTACGGCCGACTCACCAACTCCACACAGGCAGTATTGGAGGAGCGCATGGCAGCACTTGAGGGTGGCACGGCAGCCCTTGCCGTAGCCTCCGGAGCAGCAGCCGTGACCTATGCCCTGCAGAACATTGTGGAGGCAGGCGACCACATTGTGGCTGCCGACAACATGTACGGTGGCTCGTTCAATCTCATCACGCACACGCTCACCACGCAGGGCGTCTCCAACACCATCGTCAACGTCAACGACCTTGACGCCCTGGAGGCAGCCATACAGCCCAACACGAAGGTGGTGTACGCAGAAACGTTCGGCAACCCCAACTCCGACGTCACCGACCTTGAAGCCGTGGCTGCCGTTGCACATAAGCACAACATCCCGTTCATCGTCGACAACACTTTCGGCACACCCTTCCTCATTCGCCCCATCGAGCACGGAGCAGACATCGTGGTACATTCCGCCACGAAATTCATCGGCGGTCATGGATCAAGCCTTGGCGGCGTAATCGTCGACGGAGGCACGTTCGACTGGAAGGCTAACGCCGACAAGTTCCCGACTCTTGCCAAGCCCGACCCCAGCTATCATGGGGCTGTCTTTGCTGACGTGGCTGGCAACGCAGCCTTCGTCACACGCATACGCGCCGTCATATTGCGCGACACGGGTGCGGTAATCTCGCCGTTCAACGCCTGGATACTCCTTCAGGGACTTGAGACGCTGTCGCTCCGCGTGGAGCGTCATGTGGAGAACGCGCTGAAGGTGGTAGACTTCCTTGCCCACCATCCAAAGGTGGCTAAGGTGAACCATCCTTCATTGCCCGACCATCCCGACCACAAACTCTATCAGAAGTATTTCCCCAACGGCGGCGGATCTATCTTCACATTCGAGATTAAGGGCACGCTTGAGGACACATGGAAGTTCATCGACAGTCTGAAGCTCTTCTCCCTGCTCGCCAATGTGGCAGACGTGAAGAGTCTTGTAATACATCCCTACACGACAACCCACTCGCAGATGACGCCAGAGGAACTCAAGCAGCAGCACATCACGCCGACCACCGTGCGCCTCAGCATCGGTACGGAACACATCGACGACATCATCGACGACCTCAAACAGGCGTTCGACCAGATTTAAACACTATAAACAACTATGACTACACTGACTCTCTTTATCGTCATAGCTTTCGTCTTTGGCTATGCTTGCATCGCCACGGAAAGCCTGACGAAGGTGAACAAGGCTGCCATCGCGCTGCTAATGCTCGTGGCTTGCTGGACTCTCTACATGGTTGACCCGCTGCAGTACCTTGCTGCCATGCACCCCGAGTACACGGGTGGCATAGCAGGCATGGCATCGAAGGTGACGGAAATCATACAGGAGCATCTCGGCGACACTTCCACAACGCTCTTCTTCCTCATGGGAGCAATGACAATCGTGGAGATTGTCGACCAGAACGGGGGCTTCAACTGGGTGCGCAAGGTGATGAAAACGAAGTCGAAACACGCCCTCCTGTGGCGCATCGCCTTCCTCACGTTCGTTCTCTCAGCAATTCTCGACAACCTTACGACGAGCATCGTGATGATAATGATTCTGCGCAAGCTCGTCACCGAAAGGAAGGACAGGCTCGTCTATGCCTCTCTCGTCATCATCGCCGCCAACTCCGGAGGCGCCGCATCGCCCATCGGCGACGTTACTACGATAATGCTATGGAACAAGGGCCTCATCACAGCCGCCGGCGTTCTGAGCGAGATACTAATCCCATCCATCGTGTCAATGGCTATTCCGGCATTCATCCTGCAGTATCAGTTGAAGGGTGAGCTGCAGATGCCGCAGGTGAACGAGGGAGCCGACGCAGCGGCAAGCGACTTCTCCGACGGTCAGCGTAAGGCCGTGTTTTGGATTGGCGTAGGCGGACTGATGTTTGTGCCCGTGTTCAAGAGCATCACTCATCTGCCTCCGTTCGTCGGAATTCTGCTTGTGCTCGGCGTGCTGTGGACGACGACAGAGATTTTCTATCGCCACTTGCACCGCGGTCACGACTCGGAAGGCACGCAGAAGCGCGTCACCAACCTGCTCTCGCGTGTCGACATGTCGACGATTCTCTTCTTCCTCGGCATCCTTATGGCTGTGGCTTGCCTCTCTGAGGTGGGCGTGCTGAAGGCTCTCGGCGCAGGACTCAACGAAGTGTTTGACGGCAACCACTATCTCGTGACGGGCATCATCGGCATACTGTCGAGCATCGTCGACAACGTGCCTCTTGTGGCTGGCTGTATGGGCATGTACCCCGTAATGCCTACTGGCGATATGGCTGTTGACGGCATCTTCTGGCAGCTGCTCGCCTATTGCGCCGGTGTCGGCGGCTCGCTGCTCATCATCGGCAGCGCGGCTGGAGTGGTAGTGATGGGCTTGGAGAAGATTACTTTCGGATGGTACATGAAGAAAGTGACGTGGATAGCCTTCGTCGGCTATCTCGCAGGCATTGTAAGCTATTGGATGCTGCGCACGTTTGTCTTCTAAAAAGCAATATTCTGAAAATATTAAAATGTTGCTAAACTATATATGATATAATGCGGGCTGTAGGCGGTAAATCCGTGTGCAGCCCGCATTATTCGTGTTAACAAAAAAATAAATTGCACAACAGCAACGAAAAAAGCGGAAAAAATAGTAACTTTGCA
>DLKG01000031.1:34588-34771 GCA_002490315.1 Prevotella sp. UBA7594
AAGCAAGAGCGTGATAGCCACGGAAGTGGATCACAAGCTCTCTCAAGACGAGATCAATGAACTGTGTTGGCTTTACGGCGGTGCCACCCTTCTTGAGGGCGAGACTGTCGAGGGCTTCTTTGTGGGCCCGCGCCGCGAAATGATTACTCCATGGAGTACGAATGCCGTAGAGATAACTCAGAA
>DLKG01000031.1:34842-35008 GCA_002490315.1 Prevotella sp. UBA7594
CTTCCCCGTAAGCTCAAAGGACGCCGAACACGACCCTATGCTACAGCGCATGTATGAAGGACTCGACCAAAGCATCTTCACAGTCAACCACAAGCCCGAGCCTATCAAGCACGTGGAGAACATAGAAGAATACAACGAGCAGGAAGGACTCGCCCTCTCGCCAGAG
>DLKG01000031.1:35106-54734 GCA_002490315.1 Prevotella sp. UBA7594
TTCGGCTTCGCGCAGATCAACTCCGAGCACTGTCGCCACAAAATTTTCGGCGGCACGTTCATCATCGACGGCAAGGAGATGGAATCGTCGCTGTTTGCCATGATTAAGCAGACTACAAAGGAGAACCCTAACAAGATTCTCTCTGCATATAAAGACAATGTGGCTTTCGCTCAGGGACCCGTCGTTGAGCAGTTTGCTCCGAAAGACCAGTCGACAAGCGACTACTTCCAGGTGAAGGACATAGAGAGCGTCATTTCACTCAAGGCAGAGACCCACAACTTCCCGACCACCGTGGAGCCGTTCAACGGCGCAGCTACGGGTACTGGCGGCGAGATTCGCGACCGTATGGGCGGCGGTGTTGGTTCATGGCCTATCGCCGGTACTGCCGTGTACATGACTGCATATCCTCGCCTCAAGGACGACGAGGGCAACGCACGCGACTGGGAGGACATCATGCCCGTGCGCAAGTGGCTCTATCAGACTCCTGAGCAGATTCTCATAAAGGCTTCCAACGGTGCCAGCGACTTCGGCAACAAGTTCGGACAGCCGCTCATCACCGGATCGGTGCTCACCTTCGAGCATCAGGAGGGCGCAGAGAAGTACGCCTACGACAAGGTTATCATGCTTGCCGGCGGCGTCGGCTACGGCACGAAGCGCGACTGCCTCAAGAAGGAGCCGCAGAAGGGCAACAAGGTTGTGGTTGTCGGCGGCGATAACTATCGCATCGGTCTTGGCGGCGGTTCAGTGTCGTCCGTGGACACCGGTCGCTACAGCAACGGCATCGAGCTGAACGCCGTGCAGCGCGCCAACCCAGAGATGCAGAAGCGTGCCTACAATCTCGTGCGTGCTTTGTGCGAGGAGGATGTAAACCCCGTTGTCAGCATCCACGACCACGGCTCGGCTGGTCACCTCAACTGCCTCTCCGAACTCGTTGAGGATTGTGGTGGCGAGATTGACATGACCAAGCTGCCTATTGGTGACAAGACCCTTTCTTCTAAGGAAATAATTGCCAACGAGAGCCAGGAGCGTATGGGACTGCTTATCGACGAGAAGCACATTGAACACGTGCGCCGCATTGCAGAGCGCGAGCGTGCTCCGTTATATGTAGTAGGTGAGACAACGGGCGATGCCCACTTCTCTTTCGTACAGGGCGACGGCGTGAAACCGTTCGATCTCGACGTGGCGCAGATGTTCGGCCACTCGCCAAAGACCATCATGCGCGACGAGACTGTGGAGCGTCACTACAAGGATGCAGAATACACACACGAGGAGACTTCTGAGAACGGCAAGGACGACGTTCTCGACAAGTACGTGAGCCGCGTGCTGCAGCTTGAGGCTGTGGCTTGTAAGGACTGGCTGACCAACAAGGTAGACCGCTCCGTAACTGGCAAGATTGCACGCCAGCAGTGCCAGGGCGAGATTCAGTTGCCGCTCTCAGATTGCGGCGTCGTAGCTCTCGATTACCGTGGAAAGAAGGGTATCGCAACTGCTCTCGGACATGCTCCGCAGGCAGGTTTGGCTTCGCCTGAGGCTGGCTCTGTACTTTCAGTTGCCGAGGCTCTGACCAACATCGTTTGGGCTCCGCTCGCAGATGGACTCAACAGCCTCTCGCTCTCAGCCAACTGGATGTGGCCGTGCCGCTCGCAGAAGGGTGAGGATGCTCGCCTCTACACTGCCGTAAAGGCTCTGAGCGAGTTCTGTCTTGCACTGAAGGTGAACGTGCCGACCGGCAAGGACTCATTGTCGCTTAGCCAGCAGTATCCTAATGGTGAGAAGATTATCTCTCCGGGAACAGTCATCGTGAGCGCTGGTGGTGAGGTGTCGGACATCCGCAAAGTTGTATCGCCTGTACTGGTAAACGACAAGAACTCATCTATATATCACATCGACTTCTCGTTCGACGAGCAGCGTCTTGGCGGCAGTGCCTTCGCACAGAGCCTTGGCTTCGTGGGCGACGACGTGCCGACCGTGAAGAATCCCGAATACTTCGCCGACTGCTTCAACGCTGTTCAGGACATGATCGGCAAGGGCTGGATTATGGCAGGTCACGACATCTCTGCCGGCGGTCTCATCACCACATTGCTCGAGATGTGCTTCGCCAATAAGGAAGGCGGTATGCACATCAATCTCCACAACCTTGCCGGAAACGACATCATCAAGATGCTCTTGGCTGAGAACCCGGGTGTTGTGGTTCAGGTGTCGGACAAGTACAAGGAGGAGTTCAAGGAATACATGGAGGAGAACGGTATAGGATTCGCAAAGATTGGCTACCCGACACCGTCGGAGCGCACCATCGTTATCAAAAAGGACGGCTACGAGCATACCTTCGACATCGATGCTCTGCGCGACACATGGTACAAGACTTCTTACCTGCTCGACCGCGACCAGAGCTTCAATGGCTGTGCCGCCAAGCGCCGCGACAACTACATGAAGCAGCCGCTTGAGATGAAATTCCATCCGTCGTTCAAGGGCTCGCTCGAGAGCTACGGCATTTCTGCCGACCGCCGCACTCCGTCGGGCATCAAGGCTGCTATCATCCGTGAGAAGGGTACCAATGGTGAGCGCGAAATGGCTTACTCGCTCTATCTCGCCGGCTTCGACGTGAAGGATGTGATGATGACCGACCTCATCACTGGTCGCGAGACTCTCGAGGACGTGAACATGATTGTGTTCTGCGGCGGATTCTCCAACTCCGACGTGCTTGGCTCTGCAAAGGGATGGGCTGGCGCCTTCCTCTTCAACCCGAAGGCAAAGGAGGCTCTCGACAAGTTCTACGCTCGCGAGGACACTCTCTCGCTCGGCATCTGCAACGGTTGCCAGCTCATGGTGGAGCTCAATCTCATCAATCCTGAGCACGAGCACCGCACAAGAATGCTCCACAACGACTCGCACAAGTTCGAGAGCGCATTCCTCGGTCTGGAAATTCCGCAGAACAACAGCGTGATGTTCTCATCGCTCAGTGGCGACAAGCTCGGCATATGGGTGGCCCACGGAGAGGGCAAGTTCTCGCTGCCTGAGGCAGAGGACAAGTACAATGTCGTGGCTCGCTACAACTACGCTGAGTACCCGGGCAACCCGAACGGCTCCGACTACAATGTGGCCGGTATCTGCTCGGCCGACGGTCGCCATTTGGCAATGATGCCCCACTTGGAGCGTGCCATCTTCCCATGGCAGAACGCATGGTATCCTGCCGACCACCGCGAGGACGACGTGACTCCATGGATCGAGGCGTTTGTCAATGCACGCAAGTGGATTGAGAATTTCGGTAAGTAAAAAGGAGGTGCGGCTTCATGCCGTACCAAAATAAAATATGATGGGGGCGTGTCAAAACAGAATTTAATGGTAGTTATGGCTTTGCCATGAATTTATCCGATAAATTCCTTTTTGACACACCCTCTTATTATATATTATTATGTACTTAGATTTATTCCGCACATTCTTCCGCATTGGACTCTTCACGCTTGGAGGTGGCTATGCTATGATACCGATAATAGAGTCGGAGATAGTGGACAAACGTAAGTGGATAGAGCGTAAGGATTTCCTCGATCTAATAGCTGTGTCGCAGACTGTGCCCGGAGCGTTGGCGATAAACATGAGCGTGTTCGTGGGCTATCGTCTGAAGCGATTGCCGGGAGCCATCTGCAGCACGTTGGGCGTCGCCCTGCCTTCGTTTGTCATCATTTTGCTCATAGCAATGTTCTTTCACAATTTCCAGGACAACGTGGTGGTTAGCTCAATGTTCAATGGCATACGCCCTGCAGTGGTAGCGTTGATAGCCGCTCCCGTGTTCAGCTTGGCACGCAGCGCGCGCATCTGTCTCATCAACTGCTGGATACCTATCGTGTGCGCATTGCTCATCGCTCTGCTCGACGTCAATCCGATTTATGTTCTTACGGCAGCCGGCGTCGGAGGCTACCTCTATGGTCTGTTGGTGAAGCCCACGGAGTGATACTCCGTATTTTGACACACTCTCAAAAGTGGAGTCTTAATGTTTAGTTGATGATTTAAGAATATGATATTTCTCAAGTTATTTTTCGTGTTCCTGCAGATTGGCATCTTTGGCTTTGGTGGCGGTTATGGTATGCTGTCGCTTGTGCAGAGCCTTATTGTGACCCAACAGCAATGGCTCTCGTCGGCAGAGTTTGCAAACATCGTGGCAATAAGCCAAATGACTCCAGGACCTATAGGCATCAATGCCGCCACGTATTGCGGCTACACCGTGGTGCGCAATGCCGGCTATGGCGAATGGATGGGCACGTTGGGCAGTGGCGTGGCAACGCTGGCGTTGGTGTTGCCGTCGTTCGTGATAATGATAATGGTGTGCCGCGTGTTTATGAAATACATGAACACCATTACCGTGCAAAGCGTCATGGCAGGCTTGCGACCCGCCATCGTCGGACTTGTCGCAGCGGCTGCCATAATGCTTATGAATGTCGATAACTTCTCGTCGCCTGCCATAAGTCCGTGGCACTTCTGGATTAGCGTAGCTATCTTCGTAGCCACGTTCATAGGCACGAAGATTGTTCGCGTCAATCCAATTCGTATGATAGCATGGGCAGCGTTCGCTGGACTCATGCTGCTCTATTAATAAACAGGTTGAGGCAATAGGTGTCGGGCGTCCTGCCCGACCATCCTTAATTTGCCATGTGCCAAGCCGTTAGGAATGAAGCACGTGTGATGTCGGCAAGCTTTGGATAGTTGAGCGTCGGCGCCTCGTCGGACGGCTGGTTGTAGTTGGGTTGTGCGTCGGTGTGATACCACACGATGGGCACCCCTTTTTCGTGGAACGAACCTTGGTCGCTGCCGCCAATAGGATTGTCCCATGCACGATAGTCTGGATGTAGCTGCAGGCCGTATTTATTGATGTCGTCCTTGAGCCAATCGCCGTATTCGGGATGTGACGCCGTGAAGAAATAGACGAAATAGGAAGGGTCGCTGGGACGGTTGTTGCCGCCTACCATGTCGAAATTGATGTAGCCCTTCACGTCAGACATACGTGGGAAGGCTTGCGTGAAATAACGCGAGCCGAGCAGTCCCATCTCTTCGCCGTCCCAAAAGGCAAACACTACTGTGCGCTCCGGCTGCACGCCACTCTCCGCGAATGCTTTCATTATTTGCAACACAGCCGACACGCCTGAGGCGTTGTCGTCAGCGCCATTATAAATGTTGTCGCCCTCCACGTCGGGATACATTCCCTCATGGTCGAGATGAGCGCCGATGACAACAATCTCGTTTGATTTCTTTCCAGGCAAGGCTGCAAGAACATTGGCGAGATGCAACGTGCGGTGGACGCCCTTCTTTATTTCCTGTATTGAGTCTGGCTCAACGAAATAACGTCCGGCGCGCTTCAGCCGCTGCACGGCACACGCCTCAAAAGGCTGCTCAAAAGAGTCGCCGATAAAGGGCTTCAAGCCTGCCTCACGCGCTCTTGAGATTATATACTGTCGAGCAATGCGCGAGCCGCGCTCCCCGGCACGGCGGCCCTCAAGCAAGTCGTCGGCAAGGAAATACACATGGGCGCGTGCGGCATCCTCCGTGATGGAGCGTAGCGCTGACTCTTTCTGTCTGTTAAGAGATGCGTTGGAACCTTTGCCGTTGTGGCTATTGTGGTTGGCGGCATGGCAAGGAGCTGCAAGGAAAAAGCTTGCTGCAAGGGATAAAAATAAAAATGTCGGTTTCAAAATTTCAAATGTTTTTATAATTTACTCTCTTTATTGCAAATAATTACGTACAAAGTTAATAACTTATCTCCATTGCTGTTTGTACTTCTCATTAAAAAAATGTAATTTTGTACTGCGTATCTTTAAAAACATAAAAATGGACTCATTATTCCTGCTCCAATACACGTGCTTTCTGCTCATGCTGCTGCTTGCGCTCATGCTGCTCGTTTCGCGGTTTCAGCAGAACGACACCACGCGTCAGTATGAACGTTCACGCTGGATGCTCTTCTTCTCGATGCTTCTGCTCACGACCCACTACGCCCTGCAGATGTTCTATCGTCTGCGTGCCAGCAGCGATGAAATAGGCACTGTCTTCAACATCGTCTTCTATTCGCCGACAGCATTCTTCGTCTCCTATTCTATCATGGAGATGGAGTGTGGCATGAAAGCGTGTCGCAACTACGCCGCGATAGGCGGCAGTACTTGTCTGCTTGTCGTCGTCACGTTCCTTTTAGGGTGGCTCTACTACGGGTCGTTCGCGATGCCCGTGGCGCGCTACATAATGTATGCGCTGTTCTTCACGCAGATGCTCTATTTTATTTTCTCGCCCGTAAGCGCCATTATGCGCAACCATCGGCGCATTGTAGACGAGACGGGTGGTGACATAACGCCTTACGCACGCTACGCATGGTCGAGCTATCTTATGTTGAGTCTCTCGTCTTTCTCGCTTGTCTTCGGTGTTATTAGCCGCATATCGCTCTTCGTTATCGGTCCGCTGATGATGCTCTCGCTTTTTGTTTTCATTCTCAGCTTTGTGGCTCTCGGCTACAATCTCGCCTCTTTCGACGAAGTTCTCAGCGATGCCCAATGCAACAGCGACTCACCCAACAGTGTTATTCCAACTGAAGGTGTCACTCCCTCTGCTGCCACAGACTCAGCTGCACCGCTCACGTCAGAGCGGTCTGCTTCCATAGGCATGGCAATAAGCAGATGGCTTGAAGAGGGAGGCTTCCGCGACAGTACGGTCAACATGGCGAAGCTTTCCATACAGCTTGGTGTGGCGCGACGCGAGCTTAGTGACTATTTCGACCATCATCTCCACTCTACGTTCCGAGTGTGGCTATCGGAGATACGATTCCGCGAGGCGAAACGCCTCATCATCGAACACCCCGACTACAGCAACGACTATATATCACAGGGCTGCGGATTCTCCTCTCGTAGTCAGCTTTATAAGATTTTCAGCACCAACATCGGCATGACGCCGCGTGAATGGAGGGAGAAAAACAGTAGAAGGAGTTAAGAAGTTAAGAAGTTAAGAAGTTAAGGAGTTAAGAAGTTAAGAAGTTAAGGAGTTAAGAAGTTAAAGAAGTTAAGGAGTTAAGAAGTTAAAGGAGTTAAGAAGTTAAAGAAGTTAAGGAGTTAAGAAGTTAAAGGAGTTAAGGAGTTAATAAGTTAAAGGAGTTAAGAAGTTAATGAGTTTATGGAGTTAAGAAGTTAAGCCGTATGTTGCGTGCGTTAGAATTAATAAAATAAGCTTATGGCTTAACTTCTTAACTCCTGAAACTCCTTAACTCCCGAAACTCCTGAAACTCCTTAACTCCCTAAACTTCTAAACTCTTCCAAATGAAATAAAATTATAAACAGAGTAAAAAAAAAGAATTATGGCAAAGTTCAAGAGAATTCTTCTCAAGCTCAGTGGCGAGAGCCTTATGGGCAAACAGAGCTTCGGCATTGACCCAGTGCGTCTGGGTGAGTATGCTGAGCAGATTAAGGAAGTGCATGAGATGGGCGTGCAGATAGGCATCGTCATCGGCGGAGGCAACATATTCCGCGGACTTAGCGGAGCCTCCAAGGGATTCGATCGTGTTAAGGGCGACCAAATGGGTATGTGTGCCACGGTAATCAACTCCCTGGCTCTCAGTTCGGCTCTCGGTGCTATCGGTGTGAAGACGAAAGTGCTGACTGCAATCCGCATGGAGCCTATCGGTGAGTTCTATTCCAAGTGGAAGGCCATCGAGGCAATGGAGGCAGGCTACGTATGCATATTCTCTGCAGGCACTGGCTCACCTTACTTCACCACCGACACAGGCTCCTCGCTGCGCGGCATCGAGATTGAGGCCGACGTAATGCTCAAAGGCACGCGCGTTGACGGCATCTACACTGCCGACCCGGAGAAGGATCCTACGGCTACGAAGTTCAGCGACATCACCTATGATGAGATTTACACGCGTGGCTTGAAGGTGATGGACCTCACAGCCACTACTATGTGTAAGGAAAACAATCTTCCCATCTATGTCTTCAACATGGACGTCGTAGGCAACTTGAAGAAGGTGATGGACGGCGAGCAGATTGGTACTCTTGTCCACAACTAAAAACGGAGAAAGATTATGAGAAACATCTTACGCAAATCAATGCTCTGTGCCGCGCTCTTCGCCTTTATGGGAGCCTTCGCACAGGGACCAAACGGCAGCGGCACCTACTACCGCGCTGCCGACGGCAAGAAGGGCAAGGCGCTGAAGACAGCACTTGCCAAGATTATCGGCAACCCGAAAGTAACGTCCTACGACGGATTGCTCGACGCCTACAAGCAGACCGACCGCCGAGACGATGGCAAGGTGTGGGATATGTACTCCAACACAACCAACTTCTCGTTCAGCGACTGCACCGGCAACTACAAGAAGGAGGGTGACATGTACAACCGCGAACACTCTTTTCCTAAGAGCTGGTTTGGAGGCAAGGTGAAGCCGATGTATTGCGACATCGTGCACATCGTGCCTTGCGATGGCTATGTCAACAACCGTCGCGGTCATGAGCCCTTTGGCGAAACTGACGGCGACAAGTACAAATCGAACAACGGCTTCAGCAAACTCGGCGCGTCGAAGACACCAGGATACTCGGGCACTGTGTTCGAACCGAACGATATATACAAGGGCGATTTTGCACGTATCTATCTCTATATGGCTACGTGCTATGAGGACAAAATCTCCTCATGGTCGAGCCCGATGCTTGCAGGTAATGCCTATCCCGCCTACAAGGAATGGGCTGTGAAGCTGCTCTTGAAATGGGCGGAGCAAGACCCTGTGAGCGAGAAAGAGACCAATCGCAACAACGCTGCCTACAAGGTGCAGAGCAACCGCAATCCCTTCGTTGACTATCCCGGACTTGAGGAGTACATTTGGGGCGATATGCAGAATGTGTCTTTCAGCTACGACAATTATCAGCAGCCCACTTCCATTATCACAGTCAACACCCCCAAGACCCCGCGTCCCGTGCGTGTCTACACCATCGGCGGCACTCTTGTGCGCACTGCCGATTCTGCAGACGACGCTCTCCGTGGTCTTGCCAAGGGCATCTACATCGTTGACGGAAAGAAATACGTGGCTCAGTAAGAGAGAGCTTTACATTTCGTGACATAAAACAAAAACTGCCGCAAAGTCGAGCAACAAATTTATTGCTTGACTTTGCGGCAGTTTTTGTTATTGTTGTATGTTGAATGTGTGTTGATGTTCTGACACGCAGACCTTAACTTCCTTACTCTTCCATTTGTGCCGTAAACTCACGGTGGAATGTGTCGTGGAAGTGGAGAATCTCGCGGCGAGCCTCGTCGTCAAGTTCCCAGATGTTCTCCTCTCCGGCGCGGTGGGCAAGCACGTGGCGCACGCAGCGTGCAATCTTTCGTTTGTTGTTGCGTGCCTGGAGTTGGTCGCCTTGGAGCGGCTTCTGTGAGATATAGGAGAACGCCGTCAGTCGTCGCATGAACGATTCGTAGCGGTTGAAGAGCAGCGCCTGACGCATCATCTTCTCCGGATCTGCGTCGATGCCCTCCATGTCAATGAGTCCTTCGAGGTTCTCGTGATTCCAGTCGTCCTCCGAAAGCCAGTACCATTCGAAGCCGAGCTTCTGCTCCATGTGAGTCAGGCGCTGGGCGAGAGAGTCTTCATCGGTGTTGCCGTCGGCGGCAAACTGCTCGAAAGCGAAGCGTGCGAGAGACTTACCGTTGAGTTCCACGTCGTCAATACCCTCCACGTTGTCGCCGACAAGTTGTATGCGCCAGCGCATCGACTTGTTCTTCACGAGTGCCGAATGGGCGCCCATGAGCAGGTTGGCAAGTGAGCCTTGAGCGCTGATTTCCTTCACGAGGGCAAGACGTTCGCGCATGTTGCGTACGGAGAGTGTGCCCTCTTCGTTGAGCACGCACATATAATTGAGCTTTCCCTCGTCGAGCGACAGTTGGAAACGGTCGTTGTTGCTGTCGCCCACGAAGGAGTAGGAGAGCGATGCGGCGTCAGCGTTGGTTACGTCGATGTCATCCGTCAGCTTGTTGCCGTCAGCGTCAGTAAGCGAGAAGCCAACGTAGGGAATCTGCAGACGGATGGAGAAAGGATTGCCGCGGCGCGGCGTGAGGCGACAGACGATGCCCTCCTCGCCGAAGTCCTCTTTGCGTATAGCCCATCCCTCGTCGGTTTTGCGTGCGCGTTCGATTTCCTCGTTGCCGTATGGCCAAGAGATGTTGAGCACGATTTCCTGCTCGTCGTCGCTTACAACCGACACGAAACTCTCCGGTGCCACTCCGAGGTACACAGCCTCGACTGGCTTCACGTCCTCGTCGCCTTCGCCGAGCACGCAAATGTCCAGACGTCCAATCATCGGATCGTCCTCCCAATCGTCCTCGTCGGCGCCTTCAGCGCGGAACACAACGAAGGTAAGGCGCTGCTGTTCGCGGCTGCCATCCTCTCGGCAGAGGAAATAGGAAGTTTCTTCGGGAATGTAAATAGGTGTGGTAATGAACGGGCTCACGCATCGAGCCGAGTATTCCACCTCTGTCCATGCAGAGGGCATAGAAGTCTCTTTATCGTTAGTCATATTAATGTTACAATGTTTTCCTTTTAATGTTACAATGTTATCCTTCTTTGCCTTTAAAAGATTTCGGGAATGCAAAGTTACTCATTTTTTACGAGATAAGCCCCCAAGTGGCTAAGCAAAATTAACTTTTTGTTGCCGACGCGGATATGGTAGTACATCCGCATCCCTCTTAATGCACACTAACAAAAAAAGGAGGCGCAAGCGCCTCCCTAATATAGTCAAGTGTGATAAGCATAAAAAGACCTTGTCTGCTTATCCTTTTATTTCTCTTACTGCTCGTCAAATTCTGACAAATCGACGAATTTGCCACGTGCCTTGCGGTCGGCGATGGCCTTCTGCAGGCGCTTGCGGCGCTGCGGTGCAATCCATTGGCGTGCGAACACGTTAGGTATGGCAACGCCGAGAGCTATACACATGATGGTGATGGCAGAACCCATGCCGAACTTTACGGCGTTCGTCAGCTCACCAACGACGCCCTGCATCTCAATCATTGCGACAAGGGCACGGTACATCAGCACGCCGGGCACCATTGGAATCACTGACGGGATAGAGATGACATGATGCGGGGTGTGGAACCAATGCACGGCTTTCACGCAGATAAGCGATATCAGTGCGCTGCCGGCAAGTGAGCCAATGGCAAGACCCATGTCAAGACCGATGTTGTTGTTCGACGGGCCGAGATTGACGAAGTTGCGCGTGCAGACAGCGATAATGCCGCCAATGGCAACCACCCACAGCAGGCGGCGCGGGATGTTGAATATCATCGAGAAGCCCATTGCCGATATGGCAGCGGCAGCTGCATAGCTCAGGTAGTTGTTGTGGGGAATCATCGGGATGGTGTAGAACTGCGTCAGGTCGAAATGCGACAGTTTCAGGAAGAAGGCAATACCGAACGACATCGCCACAATCATGAGGAAAGTGTTGATGGCGCGCGTCAGTCCAACTTGAATGTAATTGTCGAGCATATCGTCAACAAAGTTTATCAACGGCACACCAGGCACGATGAAAAGTGAGCATGCGAGCAGCGGATGCAGTGGAGTTGTTGTCCACGACGACGGGAGCCACATCGTCAGATAGGCGAGGAGCGTGGCTATAAACGACGCCACGGCGATGCCCATATAGTTGTTGAAGCCACGGCGGAGCAGCCAGCCGCGCAGGTACATGCCGACGGCAGCGGCGAAGGAGGCATAGAAGAAGGCTGTCCAGTCGCAGCCGAACTGTATGCAGAAGCCGCCGCAGGCAAAGCCCGTTCCGATGGCTACTTGCAGCGGAGTGTAGTTGCGCTTCTTTTGGGCAATATTCTCAAGCTCCTCAGCGTATTGCTCTATGGAGTAGTCCTCCGTGATGGCCTTCCATGAAAGTTTCGAGATGAGCGAGATGCGCGTCATGTCGATGCCGTGCTTGGTGCAGCGCTGGAATTTGGTGAACGAATGTTCTCCGTCGCTGAGGTTCACCATCAGCATGTTGTACTGCACGTACACGTGCAAATGTTCCTCAGGAAGTCCGAGGAAAGCCGCCACGCGGTTCATGTTGCGGATAATTCGGTTAGTGTCGGCAGCGCTCTCCACGAGCATCTGTCCGGTCTTCAACAGCAAGTCGAGCTTGCGGCGCAAAAGTTTCTCTCGGTCGATTTTTAGAGTCTGATCCATGTTTACTCTGTTTGTGCGTGAATTTTTTACCTTAAAATATTCTGTGTTAATCCTTGAAATATCTGATGTTAGTCCTTAAAATGATTGCAAAGTTACTGCTTTTTTGTCAAACAGGCTTATAATTCAAGTTTTTTGTCTAAATTTGCAAGACAATAATTAATATGGCGCAAGCCAGCAACCAACGCTTATGAAAGATTTTCTGAAAAATGTGCTTGCCACAGTAGTTGGCATCACGGGCTTTATCATTCTCGTCGTCATCATCGGTTTGATGAGCATTGTCGGCATGGTAGCATCCAATGAGGCAACCACCAATGTGGAGGACAACTCCGTATTCGTGCTCAATCTCTCCGGCTCCATCGACGAGCAAGGCGCGAGCAACCCGTTCTCCATGCTTACCGGCAACGGCGAGTCAGGCTATGGGCTCAACGACATACTTGCTGCCATCGAGAAGGCGAAGCACAACGACAACATAAAGGGCATTTATCTTGAGGCAGGCGACATAAGCACGGGCTATGCCACGTTGCAGGAGATTCGCAACGCCCTTGCCGACTTCCGCAAGAGCGGCAAGTGGATATTTGCCTATGGCGACTTCTATTCGCAGGGTGCCTACTATGTGGCTTCTGTTGCCAACAAGATATACATCAACCCGCAGGGTGCAGTCGATTGGCATGGTCTCGGCGCACAGCCGATGTTCTACAAGGATTTCTTGGCTAAGTTCGGCGTGAAGTTCCAGGTGGTGAAGGTCGGCACGTTCAAGAGTGCCACGGAGACGTTCACCGAGGAGCACATGAGCGACGCCAACCGTCTCCAGACGAGTCTTTTCGTGGGAGGCACGTGGCGCAACATCTGCAACGCCGTGTCGGCAAGCCGCGGAGTGAGCGTTGACTCGCTCAACAGCTACGCCGACCAGTATCTTGCCATGCTCCCGACGAAGCAGCTCGTAAAGCGCCGTATTGTCGACGGCACTCTCTATGGCGACCAGGTGAAGGGCGCCGTAAAGAAGATGTTGAAGATTGACGACGACAAAACCATTTCGCAGCTCTCGCTCAGCGACATGGCTAACGTGAAGGACGATGTGTCTGACGGCGACGAGATAGCCGTCTACTACGCCTTTGGCGACATCGTGCAGAGTGGCGAGGCCTCGTTGCTCAGCGACGACCAGCGCAACATTGTGTCGCGCACGGTGTGTGAGGATCTTGAGAGCCTGATGAACGACGACGACGTTAAGGCCGTCGTGCTGCGCGTCAACTCCGGAGGCGGCGACGCTTACGCCTCGGAGCAGATATGGCATCAGGTGATCGAGCTGAAGAAAAAGAAGCCTGTCGTAGTGTCGATGGGCGACTATGCCGCGTCGGGCGCCTACTATATGTCGGCTCCTGCGTCGTGGATAGTGGCGCAGCCCAACACGCTCACGGGCAGCATTGGCATCTTTGCTACTGTTCCCGACTACAGCGGACTTGTCACGCAGAAGCTTGGAGTGCGCTTCGACGAGGTGAAGACCAACCGCAACTCCAACTTCGGCAACATCATGGCACGTCCCTTAAACGCCGAGGAAACAGCTATTCTCCAGGGTAGCGTCAACCGTGGCTACGAACTCTTCCGCAAGCGTGTGGCTGACGGACGCCGCCTGCCGGTCAACGACGTGGAGCGTATAGCACAGGGACGCGTATGGCTCGGCTCCGATGCACTGAAGATAAAGCTTGTCGACCAACTTGGCGGTCTTGACGACGCCGTGCGCAAGGCTGCCCAACTCGCAAAGATAAAGGATTACTACACGTGTGACTATCCTGCTGCGGCGTCATGGATGGACAATTTCTTCGACACCGTCTCGCCATCGGGCAGCTATCTCGACGAGCAGCTAAGGCTTACGCTCGGCGACTTCTACGCGCCGTTTGCCATGTTGCGCAAGCTCGACAAGCGTGGTGCCCTGCAGGCACGCCTGCCCTATATCATGAATGTGCAGTAAAAGTTATGAATGTGCAGTAAGAGTTTTCAAGTAAACTCGTTAATAAGAAGAAATGAGAACAGAAGGCGACTTTATAAAAATCAACGAGTGGCTGCTCCCGATCAGTTGGCTCTATGGCTTGGGAGTGCGCCTGCGCAATTGGATGTTCGACATCGGACTGCTTAGAACCCGCAGCTTCGACATCCCCGTCATTGCCGTCGGCAACATCACTGTTGGCGGTTCTGGCAAGACTCCCCACGTGGAGTATCTCATCAATCTGCTCCACGAGAAATTCAAGGTGGCTGTGCTCTCGCGCGGCTACAAGCGCAAGAGTCGCGGCTTTGTCCTTGCCGACGAGAACACTGCCATGCCGGAAATCGGCGACGAACCCTTCCAAATGAAGAGCAAGTACAGCGACATCTACGTCGCTGTCGACCGCAACCGCTGCGACGGCATCAATCGTCTCACCACCGACCCCGCCACCAACGACGTCGACGTCATCCTTCTTGACGACGCCTACCAGCATCGTTACGTGAAGCCGGGCGTCAACATATTGCTCGTCGACTACCACCGGCTCATCATCTACGACAAGCTTCTCCCTGCCGGACGTATGCGCGAGCCGAAGGAGGGCACGTCGCGTGCCGACATCGTGATTATCACGAAATGCCCGAAAGACCTGAAGCCGATGGAGTTTCGCGTGCTCAAGCGCGCTCTCAGTCTCTATCCCTATCAGGAACTCTACTTCACGACGCTGCGCTACAATGCTCTCAAGGCGCTCGACGGTGGCAAGCGCATACCGCTCGGCTCGTTGCCGAAGAACGTCAACATCCTGCTGCTCACTGGCATCGCTTCGCCGCAACAGATGATTGTCGATCTGCAAAGCGTCTCGCGCAACATCACGCCAGTCACCTTCGGCGACCATCATCAGTTCACTTCTTCCGACATGGAGCGCGTCAACGACGTCTTCAACTCCATGAAGGAGCCGAAGATAATAATCACAACGGAGAAGGACGCCACGCGCCTTGCCAACGTCGAAGGGCTCGCTCCGAACACACGAAAGAACATTTACGCCCTGCCGATCAAAATACAGTTTATGCTCGGCGGGGAAGAAGAATTTAATAATAAAATAACAAGCTATGTACGAAAAAATTCAAGAAACAGCATCCTGGTTAAAAGAAAGAATGACCACAAAGCCTGAAACGGCAATCATTCTCGGTACAGGTCTCGGTCAGCTCGCAACAGAAATCACCGACAGCTACGAGTTCTCATATAAGGACATCCCCAATTTCCCCGTGTCTACCGTAGAGGGACATGCCGGAAAGCTTATCTTCGGCAAGCTCGGAGGCAAGGACATCATGGCAATGGAGGGACGTTTCCACTACTATGAGGGCTATTCGATGAAGGAAGTGACCTTCCCCATCCGCGTCATGTACGAGCTTGGCATCAAGACGCTTTTCGTCAGCAACGCCTCGGGCGGCATGAACCCCGACTTCAAGATTGGCGACCTCATGATTATCACCGACCATATCAACTTCTTCCCGGAGCATCCGCTGCGCGGAAAGAACTTCCCGACAGGTCCTCGCTTCCCGGACATGCACGAGACTTACGACCATGCACTCATTGAGGAAGCCAACCAAATTGCGAAGGAAAAGGGCATCCGCGTCGTTCACGGCGTGTACGTTGGCGTGCAGGGTCCGACGTTCGAGACTCCCGCTGAGTACAAGATGTACCATCGCTTGGGCGGTGACGCTGTCGGCATGAGCACCGTGCCTGAAGTTATCGTGGCTCATCACTGTGGCATACGCACCTTTGGTATCTCCATCATCACCGACCTCGGACTTGAGGACACGCCCGTTGAGGTTTCCCACGAGGAGGTGCAGGTGGCTGCCAACAACGCTCAGCCTCTCATGACCGAGATTATGCGCGAGATGATTCGCAGAGCTTAACGTTCATTCATATATCATTATATGACCGACATTTCAAAACTCGGAGAGTTCGGGCTTATCCACCGGCTCACGGACAACATAAAGATAAAGAACGCGTCCACCATAAAGGGCGTTGGCGACGACTGTGCCGTGCTCCACTATCCCGACTCGGAAGTGCTCGTTACGACGGACATGCTCATGGAGGGCGTCCACTTCGACCTCACCTACATCGACCTTCAGCACCTCGGCTACAAGTCGGCGATGGTCAACATCAGCGACATCTTCGCCATGAACGGCACGCCACGGCAACTCACCGTGAGCCTTGCCCTCAGCAAGCGCTTCAAGGTGGAGGACATGGACGACTTCTATAGCGGTCTCCGCATGGCGTGCGACAAGTGGGGAGTGGACATCGTCGGCGGCGACACCACCTCTTCCTACACCGGACTCGCCATCAGCATAACCTGCATCGGTGAGGCGCGTCGTGAGGACATCGTTTATCGCAATGGTGCAAAGGACACCGATCTCATCTGCGTTTCGGGCGACCTCGGTGCTGCCTATATGGGGCTTCAGCTCCTCGAACGCGAGAAGAGCGTCTACTATCAGCAGGTGGACGAGGCACGGAAGAAGAACGACAAGCGTGCCCTTGAGGAACTTCGTGGTTTCCAGCCCGACTTTGCCGGCAAGGAATATCTCCTCCAGCGCCAGCTCCAGACGGAGGCTCGCGGCGACATCATCGCGCAGATGCGGGAGCTTGGCTTGCACCCGACGGCAATGATGGACATCAGCGACGGCCTCTCAAGCGAGCTTATGCACATCTGCAAGCAGTCTAACTGCGGTTGCCGCATCTATGAGAAGAACCTGCCTATCGACTATCAGACGGCTGTTATGGCGGAGGAACTCAATATGAACGTGACGACCTGCGCGCTCAACGGCGGCGAGGACTATGAGCTGCTCTTCACCGTTCCCATCGGCGATCATGAGAAAATCCAGCAGATGGACGGCGTGAAGCTCATCGGACACATCACGCGTCCGGAACTCGGACAAATGCTCGTTACGCGCGACAATCAGGAGTTTGAACTGAAAGCTCAGGGTTGGAATCCTCTGAAGAAAGATTAAGAAGTAATACATGTGGGAGTGTGTCAAAAGGCCAAAGTTTCTTTTGACACGCTCTCGTTTTTTTTGGTGTCAGTTATTCGTGCAAACGTTTCCATAAGTTAAGTCAAACTTGTGGGTTTGCTTACGTTATCTGCCTGACCATTGTAAAATTGTTTCATAAAGTGATAAAATACGCACAAAGCCTTTCTTTTTGATTGATTTTAATCAAAATGTATCAAAAACATTAGCAAATTATTTGGAGGGAATAAGAATTATTGCTAATTTTGCGACAGATAAAAGAAGAAAAGAAGACAAATAGAGAAATAATGAACTTCTTTATTTTGTCATAAAAGATATTTTGATTTGTTTTAGTAGATTAGTTTTTAAGTAGTTTGTTTTTGAAAATCGGATGTCGTGAGACACCCGATTTTTTTTGCCTTTTAGTTTTTCCATTCTGTAAGTTAGCTTTCTGCTATTCGTGTTTTCAGATTCAGCTTTTCGCCTTTTCTGTCTCCATGTCTTTTCTCGATTTCGACTTCACTACGAGCCATACTCCACTGAAGACAAGCACGACTGCCAACGCCTGCTTCCACGTGAAGACGCACATGCCGCACACGAGGCTTACAGATACTGCCACGACAGGCTGCACATAGTTGTAGATGCTCACGACGGTAGGACGCAGCGTGCTCTGTGCGATCTGCATGAGCAGATAGGCGATGTAGGTGCCGAAGAACACTACGAAGCCGGCTTCCGACCATGCAGCCAAGCCAACTGATTGCCAGTCGGTGTGTGCCATGTGGGGCAGAATGAATGGGGCGAGAAGCAGAGAAGCCCATGTGAACATCCATTTGCTCACAGTGATGGGGGAGTAGCGGCGTAGATAGTCGCGGTAGAGGGCGAGATAGAGCGCAAAGGAGAACTGCGCGAAGATGCACATCAGGTCGCCGCGAATGTCGCCGATGCGCGAGTCGTGGGCAGCCGCGCTGCTGAGGATGAGAATCAGTGCGCCCGAGCAACCGATGCCGACGCCGAGAGCTTTTCGCCCGGTGATGGGCTCCTTGAGGATAATCGCCGAGAGAATCATGGCGAAGATAGGCAGTGAGGTGGTGACGATGCTTGCGTTTGACGGGGTGGTGATGCTCAGTCCGATGGTGAAGCAGCATTGGTTGCCGATGAGTCCGAGCACTCCGGCGCCCGCGAAGGCGAGGATGTCCTTCGCCGGTACATGTTCACGGCATAAAAAAAACGACGTTATCCAGAACAGAATAGCGCCGCCAAAAGCACGTAGGTAAACGAGGTTGAGTCCGTCAATACCATTCTGCATTGCCGCTTTGCCTATTGGCGACATCAGCCCCCAGCAGATGCTGGCGATAAGGATGCAGATGTGGGCTACAAGAGGTTTGCTAAGTTTCATTTTTTTGTTATCCTTTAATATTTATGAGAGGGTGTGTCAAAAAAGATTTTATCAAAAGATAAAATGTCCTTTTTGACCCACCCTCATCGTGATTTTCCAATCTTCACTTGCGTTCCTTATATAAAGAAAACGCATTTCGGCGCACTCCACGTGCGTCTTCTTTTCCTATACCAAATGTGAGATAAGCTCCTCGCGCTCGCCTTCAAGCATGTCGATTACGGGGATTTCTACCATTGTGTAGCAGCCGGGCTGCTGGCGCATAGAGGCGCGTGCAACGTTGACGAGCACCTGGCCGGTCAAGGCAGGGTTGTTGATGCTCATAGTGAACTCCATGCGCTGGTTCTGCGTCTTGCCGCTCACGCCCTTGCGCGTGAGATGCACTCCGTGGCCCATGTCGCGTACGGCGTCTACCGACGGCACCTCGAAGACGTGTGTCTCGTCGTTGGCGAAATAGGGGTCGGCCTTGATGGCTTTCGTTACATCGTCGAGGTTGGCGCCCTCCTCAAGCTCAACGTACACCATGCGGCGATGCAGACCCTCGCCCTTCGGGATGGTCATGGAAAGAGCGTTCTTCACGCCTTCCTTGGAGCGCACGCAAACGGAGTGACCCATGGACATGCCCGGTCCGAAGTTGGTGTAGCTGAGACCCTTCGGTGCAAGGCTCTGCATGAGAGTGCGCACGATGGAGTCGGATCCCGGATCCCATCCGGCGGCAATCACGCTTACGGCGCCGTGCTCCTTGCAGATGGGCATGAGGGCTGCACGGTAGTCGAGGATTGACGTGTGGATGTCGAAACTGTCGACGGTGTTGATGCCGAGGGGCAGAATCTGCTTGGCGTACTCCTCGCACGAACGTGTAGGAGTGGCGAGGATGGCGACGTCAACGTCCTTGAGCTCGCGGATGTCCTTCACTACGTCGTAGGCTGCAAGTTCCGCTGGTTTGTTCTCAGCGCCATGGCGGCGCACAATGCCTGCAATTTCGAAGTCATTGGCTGCTTCGAGAGCCTGGACAGCATAGCGTCCGATGTTGCCGTAGCCTACTACGGCTGCTCTGATTTTCTTCATCGTATATTAATT
>DLKG01000013.1 GCA_002490315.1 Prevotella sp. UBA7594
GCCCTCGCCCCCGACCAACAACAAAAATTTTTTCAGAATAATCGGGGGCGGGGGCGCCCCCTCTCCCAGTTATTTTTATCTCAATGCCAATCATGTCGGGGGCGAGGGCGCCCCCTCTCCCAGTTATTCGCTTCTCAATGCCAACCATGTCGGGGGCGGGGGCGCCCCCTCTCCCAGTTTTTTTTATCTCAATGCCAACCATGTCGGGGGCGGGGGCGCCCCCTCTCCCAGTTATTCGCTTCTCAATGCCAACCATGTCGGGGGCGAGGGCGCCCCCTCTCCCAGTTATTCGCTTCTCAATGCCAATCATGTCGGGGGCGAGGGCGCCCCCTCTCCCAGTTATGACGTGCAAATATTGTACGTGGAGTAAAAAAGTGTTACAAAAACTTTTTGCGTTTTAGAGTGTCGGGCAGCAGGAAGAACGGTGTTTATTGCTCTGTGAGGCATTAATTTTATGGGCGAATCGGGCATAAACAGCCTTTTTCCTGCGTTTTCCTCCTTCCCAACCTCTACTTTACGCCATCTGAAGCGGCACTATATATATGCTAAAGAGCCACTTTAGCATCGCTAAAGTGGCTCTTTAGGTGGCGTTCGGCATTGCACACAAAAGCGTCAACGTCGGCAAACAGTTGGCTTACAGTGTATTCCGTCTGCACGTCCAAATCCGTGAAAAACACGCCAAGCGACTGCCCCGTCCGTTCAGAAGGCAGTTTTAGGCAATCAGAGATACAAATATCCGACAAGAAAACCGTCATTCCGTCAATCGGAAATGCTGTTGAGAGTGTTTATGACGACTCCTTCCCCTTTCTTTCCGTCCATCATTATTTTCATTGGCTTCGCGAGTTTCACTACGCGCACGTGTTCCGTTTCTTCCACGGCTTCCATCTTGTCGAGCAAGTCCTTGCGGAAGAATCCCTGACCACGGTTTTCGTCCACCGTAAAGTAGCCCACGCCGAACGATGTAAGGTTTTGGAAGAAGTGAGTGCCTTGGCTTGGGTCGACGCGATAGTTCTTCAGTGCCACCTCCACTATAACCCTTGCCGCCGAGATGTGCGGCCATTTCACGGGTATTCCCAGCCACGGGTCGCTCGAGCCCCATCTGCCCGGTCCCACCAGCACGTAGTTGGCGCCACTTTCCAGGTATTTCTTGTTGATTTTCTCTATCTCACGCGCCACTGTCGGATTGTCCTGTGCCGTGAAGTGTTCGTCGGTCTTCACGTACACGATGTCCGTCACGTCCTCCGTCACGCCGTGGCCCAGCGAATTGTGTGAGCGCACGAGGCAGTTGTCGTCGGGCACAGCGTTCACGTCCTCGTCGAGCATCTGCTTGGAGTCGACGATGGGGCGTATCTGAAGCAAGTAGAGTTGTCCGGAGCGGTCGGCGTTGAGGTTGCAGGCGAATTCTATCTCCACTGGTCGGCGCATGGCGTCGGCACCGTATTTCATCGACATCTGCAGCAACTCCGGCAAGGGGAACACGCCCTGTTGCAAAACGCCGGCGAAGCTAATCACCTTGCGTCCGCCCTCGTAGATGCCGTCGCGTATCACCTGGTCGTAGGGGTCGTAGGTGGATGCGATGTAGTTGAGCGAGTTGTCCTTCTCCGCTTCCTTCACCTTCAGGCGCAGGATGTTGAAGCCGTCGTCCACCTTGAAGTCGCTGCCCACGTGGCGCGTGTCGAGGGCATAGAAGCGCGTCTGCGTCTCGCGTAGTGCAGTCTCCAGCTCGCTCGTTTGCAGCACCTGATGGGGGTGGAAGGGAGAGACGCGCAGCGTCTGTCCGCCGTCGACGATGTACTTGCCCAGTCCGAGCGCCAGAGAGGCAATGCCGTCCTCGGCGCGTTCGTCGCCGATGGGGTAGTAGTTGAGTGAGCGCAGCACGCCCGATATGTTGGGGTAGTAGCGTCCGTCATACTGTTTGCCCACCACCTCTTGCAGAATCACCGCCATCTTCTCCTGGTCGATGACGTTGCTCGTGGCAGTCATGTAAGCCTTCGAGTCGCGGTAGTACACAGAGGCGTAGACGCCCTTTATGGCACACGCCAGCATTTCGAGCATGGCATACTTGTCGTCGAGGTAGGGAATCATGTACGTCGAGTAGATGCCGGCGAAGGGCTGGTAGTGGGCGTCCTCGAGGAGTGACGAGGAGCGGATGGCGATAGGGCTCTTCGTAGCCTCGAAGAACGTGAAGAAGTCGGCTATCAGCGAGTCGGGCAGTTGGGCTCGGAGGAAGTGTTGAAGAATATCCTCGTCGGAAGCGTCGGAGAGTGCAATCTGATAGAGATTGTTCTGCTCCATAAACTGGTCGAAGATGTCCGTGCAGAGCACGACGGTCTTCGGTATCTGCACCGTCGCCCCCTCAAAGGAGTTGAACGCCGGATGCGTCTTGATGATGTTGTCGAGGAAGGCGAGACCTCTGCCCTTGCCGCCCAATGATCCCTCGCCGATGCGTGCGAAATGGGAGTAGGTGTCAAACTTCATGCGGTCGAACACCGCTACGATGCCGATGTTCTTCATGTGGCGGTATTGCACGATGGCGTCGAAAATAATCTCGCGGTGGGCAGTGATGTCCTTCAAGCGTTCCCACGTAATCTTTTTCAGAAACTCCGACACGGGGAAAATCGCCCTTGCCGAGAGCCAGCGGCTCATGTGGTTGCGTGAGATATGGTAGAGCATGGAGTCGTCGGGGATGTTGAAGATGTTGTCCTGCAGTTCCTTCAGAGAGTGCACTCGCATTATCTCCGCCTTCGTCTTCGGGTCGCGGAAAATGAAGTCGCCGAAGCCCATGTGTTCCTCCAGCATCTTCCTCAAGTCGAGCGACATCTTCTTGGAGTTTTTGTCGACGAAGCGGAATCCCTCCTCCTCAGCCTTGGTGCGGTTGTCGGTCTCCGAGCTCTCCATGATGAGCGGCAGGTAAGGGTCGTGGCAACGTATGTCGCGCAGGAGTTTCAGTCCTGCCTCGCTGTCCTTCTCGCCCTTAATGGGGAAGCGTGCGTCGCTGATGACGCCGAGCACGTTGTCGGAGTAGCGTTCGTAGAGCGCCATAGCCTCCTCGTAGTTGCGCGCCAGCACCACCTTTGGTCTTCCCCTCATGCGCAGCGTGGCAGCATGGCGGTTGAGCGCTTCCGTGGAGAAGCGCTTGCTCTGCGCGAGGATATAGCTGTAGAGATTGGGCAGGATGGAGCTGTAGAAGCGTATGCTGTCCTCCACGAGAAGAATCATTTGCACGCCTCCCTCGCGTATGTCGTGGTCGAGGTTCATCTTGTCCTCGATGAGTTTGATGATGGAGAGAATGAGGTTGGTGTTGCCAAGCCAGCAGAAGACGTAGTCGAAGATGGACAGATCTTCGTTCTCCATGCGCTTCGTGATGCCGTGGGAGAAGGGCGTGAGCACAATGCAGTGCATGTGGGGAAACTCCGCTTTGATGTCGCGCGCCACGTCGAAGGCGTCGTTGTCGGCATTGCCCGGCATACAGATGACGAGGTCGATGTTCATCGTGCGCAGCACCTGGCGTGCCTCCTCCGTCGTGCTTGCCTGCGTAAAGGTGGGCGGATAGCGCAGTCCGAGCTCCACGTATTCGTTGTAGATTTTCTCCTCGACGCGTCCGTCGTCTTCGAGCATGAAGGCGTCGTATGGGTTGGCGACGATGAGCACGTTGTAGATGCGGCGCATCATGAGGTTCATGAACGTCACGTCCTTGAGGTAGAATTTCTGGTATTCCTGAGGTATCATAATTGTTTAGGTTTAGGTTCTCAGTTGTATATTAATAAAGGTAACCCGTGATGAGCGTCACGTTCCATGCCCATAGCCACAGCGTCAGCGTAAGCAATGCTGTCTTCATGGCGAGCGCAGGCTTGCGTCGGCGTTGTAGGGAAAGCATGAGATAAGCGATGGCAATAGGTATGGCGTAAATCCAGTGGGCAGACATGATGTACACCTCGTTGATGCCGAAGCCCAGACCGACGTGTAGCGCCATGTCGAGCGCGAAGTACGAGAGCACGAGCCACATGAAGCGCCGTTTCCTTCCCGCCCAGATGCCCAGCATGAAGAGCACGACGACGATAGCCTCCACGGCGTAGTTGACGGCGTAGCGGTAGTTGACGAGCATTGGTCTTGTCTTCAGCACGTCGCCCAGCACATAGTCGGAGTGGAGCTGTATCGACTCGCCGAAGAGATTCTCGCGTATTGATGCCCAGCGCGACGTGGTTACGTCCGTCCAGTCGAGAAACTCTCCGTGAGAGATAGGAGCGCCCTTGTTGGCGCGTCGCTTCGCCTTCGGCGCGTTGGCCTTCGCTTTCGCCACAGAGTCGGCAGACGCCTTCGCGAGTGCAAGCGAGTCGCGTTGTGCTGCCGTGAAGGAGGCAATGCGTAAGGAGTCGGCATGAGCCTTTTCGGCAGCTTCAGCCCGCTGCTTCTGCTGCTTGGCAGCCTTAGCCTTGGCGCGCGCCTGCTTTGCCGCCATGTCGCGCGGCCAGACGATGTGGTCGTAGCTCATGCGTGCCGCGCCCCAAGTGAGGGCGGCGGGCAGCAGGATGCAGCCGAAGAGGAACTTCGGGCGCAGGATACGCTTGCCGTTGACGAAGAGATCGGAGAGATAAATCTTCAGTCCGTTGTTGAGCGACGTGCCCGCCGTCAGGAAGAAATAGAGCGTGGCTTGCCATCCCTTCAGTCGCTTGCCGCGCATCATCAGTTTGCCCGAGATGTAGAGGGCAAGCAGAAGAAGCATCATGGAGATGACGAAGTGGTCGGGCACCATCGTCGAGAGCATCACGAAGGCGAAGCCGAAGTAGAACGTCGTGAGCAGCGTGCTGTCCGTGCGGCTCACGCCGACCACCTCGCGGCAGATGCGGTAGAGGAAGAGGGCGGAGTAGAAGGCGCAGAACATCTGTATGGCAGCCACGATGAAAATGGCGCAGTTGATGCCCGTCGCCCATATCAGTGCCTGATTGATGAGATAAGGGATGTACATGTAGAAGGCGAGGAGCGGGTGGCGGTAGACGTTGTAGCCCGCTGTCCAGTTGCTCACGACGGAGTAGGTGATGGGGTCGAAGCCGGAGATATGGAATTTGCTGATGAAGAGGTGCCAGTAGTGGGCGTTGAGAGGTGTGAACACGTCATAGTATTTGCCGATGACGAGAGCGTTGAGCACAAGCAGCACGATGAGGGCAACTGTCGCGAGGGCGCGCTCCTCGCGCTTCACGCGGAAGATGGAGCCAAAGGTGCGCCATAGTTGTGAATTTCTTATGTTCATTGTTTGTTCCTGTTTTTTTATATCTGCAAATTTAGATAAAAAATCCGAATTAAGTAAATCATGCAGGAACAAAAGCGTGTAAGCGCCAGCCTGCTTGGAGGAATCGGCGTATACAACGGGTGTGGAATAGCCCGATTCGTGATGGGGAGCTTCGCTTTGTGGCTATGGCTTGGCGCTTCTTCTTCTCGTTTTTAACTTTGTTAACAATCGTTTTGTGTCAATAATTAAATTTTTAAAATTCGTTGACTACCCCCCCCCGATGGCTTGTACAGAACACATTACGGGGTTTGTAAACATTCCAATAATGCGATTATTGTGCTTTATTGCGTTATGTTAAAAAAACTTTTGTGCTCGTATTACATTGTAAAACAATATTAAATTAAATATTAAAATTATTGTTGGCTATTTACTATTTTGCATATTATTATTATTTTTGCAACACTCTTTTTTTGAGAATGTAAAACGCGCGTTGCCACAATGTAAGAATTTCGTATTGCTTTGGAGTTATTTCCTTTATGGAAGGAGTGGTTGCGGCGAACATAATGTTAGGTGAAGTTATATTTTTTCATTATATTTAGAATAGAGTTTTAGTAATAACAATGAGTGTAATACTACGCAAGTTGGCCGTAGTGCTGTTGATAGCTTTCGTTTCCTCAGCGGCTTCGGCACAGCGCACGGCTATCAAGACCAATGCCTTATATTGGGCTACGGCGACTCCCAACCTCGCCATCGAGCAGAAGCTCGGAGAAAAGTGGACGGGTGAGCTGTCGGTTGGTTGGAATCCTTTCACATTCTCCGACAACAAGAAGTTGAAGCATGTCGCGGTGCAGCCCGAGGCACGCTATTGGCTCTGTGCGCCTTTTGAGGGCCATTTCTTCGGGCTTCATGCCATCTATTCCCACTACAACGCCGGAGGCATAAAGATGCCGTTCGGACTCTTCAAGAATCTTCGCGACTATCGTTTCCAGGGCGATATGGGCGCCGTGGGCCTCGGCTATGGCTATTCATGGATGCTTCCCGGCAACCATTGGAGCATCGAGGCGGAGATAGGTCTTGGCGTGGGCATAACGAAGTATGGCAAGTACGAGTGTAAGACGTGCGGCTCAAAGGTAGCTGACGAGAAAAAGACGTTCTTCACGCCAACTAAGGCAGCCCTCTCCATTGTATATAATATAAGGTAAACGGAGCGGTGGACTCCCGTCCCGCTGAAATACAAAAACAAAGATGAACAATTCCACATATTATAATATATCACTTCTGGCAGCCCTCTGCCTCTCTCCCTCTTGCCTCACGGCGCAAAACGCAGCAGCGTCGCAGCCGCAGGACATCATTACGCGATGGACGCCCGACACACTCAGCCTCTCCTTCGCCGTCAGCGAACCGAAGGGGCAGGGTAGCCGCTTCGCCGTGTGGGACACGCCGCGCCTCGCCACCGCTGATGGCGACACGCTGCTCCTGCCTGCCTCCGTCTTCCGCGGCTCACGCAATCGCCGCTACACGGAGCGTGCTCTCCACTTCGCTTCCCGGAAGAACACGTCGTCTGCCGACGGCAAGCGTCTCATGACGCCGCTCACGCCGCAGCCTCTTGCTTCTGATCGCAGTCTCGGCGACACCATACGCTATTCCACTGTTCTCACGCGCGAAGAGGCGCCATGGCTATGGCAGAAGCCCGCCACGCTCTCCCTGCAGCGCGAGAAGGAAGGCTGCTGCTCCACGGAAGACCTCGCCCCGCACGACGTGGCACAGCTACAGTATGTGGCGCAGCTCAATCCCGTCGTGGCTTCCGTACCCGACAATGCAGGCAAGGCGGGCGAGCTTCAAAAGCTCTACCCCGTGCTCTCGCCCTATTCCGAGTATCGCCCCTACACCTCCGACCGTGTGCTCTCGCGTGAAAAGGGTGCGCTCTATGTCCACTTCGAGCTCGACAAGACCAATATCAAGCACGACTTCCGCAACAATGCCAACGTGCTCGACCGCATCATCGACATCACACGCCAGATAATGCAGGACACCACGTCGAGTGTGCGCTGCATACAAATTGTCGGTCTCGCCTCGGCAGAAGGTCCGAAGAAGCACAACTCTGACCTTGCCGGCGCACGTGCCCAGGCTCTCAAGCGCTACATTCAGCAGCGCGTCGCAACGCCCGACTCCCTCTACGAGGCTGTAAACGGCGGGGAGGCATGGGCTGAGCTTCGCGCACAGATAGCGGACCTTCACTTCGACGGGAGGGACGAGATGCTTCGCATCATCGACACCGAGCCCGACGCCGACCTGCGCGAGCGCAAGATAAAGCAGCTTATGGGCGGTCGGCCGTACGACTATCTTCGCCGTCACGTTCTCGCCGACCAGCGTAACTCGGGCTACCTACGTATCTACTACGACTACGTGCCCGACTCTGCCGCTGCCACTATCAACCGCGCTACCGAGCTGATACAGCGCGAGCAGTACGACGAAGCCCTACAGCTCCTCCGCACGGTTGAGGACGACAGCCGTGCACAGAACGCCCTCGGCTGTGCCCTCTACATGACGGGCAACAGGCAGGAGGCTATAGAACGTTTCCGCCGCGCTGCCAACGCTGGCAACAAGGAGGCGGAGCGCAACCTCTGGCAACTGCGCTGATATGAGGCGGCAGTCGCCCCGACTGCCGACAAACATTTGAACAATTAACAATAAATCTTTTATAAAACATTTTTAAAAATTATGAACAAAATCAACAAGTATTTCCTGATGGGCTCCGTGGCCTTCACGGGAATGATGGGTTTCACCGCTTGCTCGTCTGACAACGACGCGGCAGACAACGGTAACGGAACTCCTACAGAGAACACTGTCGTGAAGACACAGTTCGCACTCAATGTGCCGCAGACAAGCAATACACGTATGGGTGCAGACATGACACAGCAGGGAACTGAAGGTACTGACTGGAATTTCCGTGGAATCAATAATATGCGTCTTCTTACTTTTACTGGTGAGCCTGGGACTGTAGCAACATCGACTACAAACATCAGCCTTGGTTCTGACAAGGATGCTTTTGAGTCGGATAATCACCGTCGTATTTACCGCGACATTATGATTCCAATCGGCACAGACCACTTCGTGTTTTATGGAACAGCAACGGGAACAGAGGCTGCAAGTTTCAAAACTGGTTCGCTGGGTATCAGCGCAGATTATAGCAAGGTTCCGCAAAGCACTGGCAACGATGGCGAGAAAGCAGCTTCTACTGCAACTAATCTGAATAATATCGAGTTCTCTCTTGTACCTGCACAGGGACAGAGCGATATGTTGACAAACCTTGCGTATATACCAACTGCGCTCAATAAGTTGACAGAAATGTCATATGGAGAAGGTGAACAGAAAAAAACATGGAAAGAACTTGGTGCTGGAGTTACCGCCGGAACAGTGACAGACCCTCGTTTGAAGCACGCTGGTGTGCTCTACAACAAGTTCGTTAAATTGACAGCCGGTTCTAAGACCTCTGTTCTTGCAACTCTTGTTGAGTTGAAGAAGGCTATTGGTGTGTCTGATACAGACTACCCCAAACCATTAGAGTTCCTTCAGCAACTTATGAATGATGCCAATACGGCATATACAACCATTAATGAAGGTGATGATGTGACTTCGAAACTTGGTTTGCCTGATGGTGTAGCTACTCTTAAGTGCGAAGATGGCGTGTTCTCTTATGTACATCCTACGGATGCTCTTGGTGGTGTTGTAAATCAGCTTGATTACAGTAAAGTTTGCTATCCCGCATCTTTGAACTATTGGATTAATACCACTCTGAAAGCTACTGATGATGTGCTTACTGGTTTTGAAGGTTGGCCTTCATACACGGATTGGAAGAATGACAAGTGGGACAATGCAACTTCTCATCAGTGGGAATCAACAGTTAGTTCAGCAACTCGTTCTATTGGTCTTGAGAAAGCAATTCAGTATGCTGTGGCAACACTTAAAACTCAGGTGCGTATAGGAAACGGTGTCACAACTCTTTCTGATAATGCCAAAGCTAATGGTGAGATTACAGACCGTATTGTGCCTATTAGAAATGAAGCAGAAAATAAGCAGAGCTTCACTCTTAAGGGTATTGTCGTAGGTGGACAGCCTTCAAAGGTAGGTTGGAATTATGTAGCTAAATCTGGCGAAGATTTCAAGACTGCTATTTATGACAATGAGATGAATAAGGGTCTCGAGAATGATAATATGACTCTTGAGATTCGCAACGACCAGCTTACTCGTCCTAACTACACTCTTGTGCTTGATAACAAGCGTGCCGATGACAATGAGGCTGACGTTGTTTACGTTACACTTGAGCTCGTGAACAACTCTGGTATGGAGTTCTTTGGTCATGACGGCATTGTTCCGCAAGGTGGTAAGTTCTATCTTGTTGGTAAGTTGGATACAACAGATGCAAATAATAATGGTGGTGTCAATAGTGTTGATAAGAAGGGACAGGATCATATCTTCGTTCAGGATCACACAACAATTGCCCGTTTCACAATCGGCAGCTTGAAGAACGCTTACAACACGATTCCTGACCTCCGCTCTTCTTCTATCAGCCTTGGTTTGGCTGTTAACCTTGAGTGGCAGAATGGTATGGAGTTTGAATATACAATCGACTAAAGCTATTATTCAGACCGTAAGTGTTCGACCGATGGTCTGAAGTCTACAAATAAAGGGAGTGTGTCAAAACAATAAGCAATGCGCCTCGCGCTCGGCTTGCCTTTTGACACATCCTCTTCAATAACGACACAGGGCGGCAGACCTTGACCCGTCTGCCGTTCACCACCACAGGGCGTCGGAAAGATGCAAACGCCCTTATAACTGGGAGCGGAGGCGCCCTCGCCTCCGACAGTCCCCAAGAGCAAATCTAACTGGGAGCGGAGGCGCCCTCGCCTCCGTTGTTCTCAAGATCAAATCTAACTGGGAGCGGGGCGCCCTCGTCTCCGTCGTTCCCTTCTCTCTCCCAATAACAACGACATCAACAATGCATACATCCATCAATCACGGCATCCGCCTTCTTGTCCTCTCCTTCCTCACCGCCACGACTCTCACATCGTGTATTGACGAAAATCTCAAGGACTGCGGCAAGGACTACAAGGTGAACTACACCGTGCAACTCCACACCAACATCTCCACGGAGATAGAGACAGAGCTGACCACCGACATTGAGCGGCAGTTTGGCGTTGACCTCAGTTCCACGCTTGCTGACGTCTTCACCGACCACGCCCGCGACCTCGACCTCTCGTTCTACACCGACGACGCTCGCCTCGCGCAGCACGACACCCATCAGATGGACGCCTCGCAGGCTTCCTACACCATCTTCCTGCCCGTGCAACGCTACAAAAACCTTGCTGTAGCCAACACCGCCGTGGAGCCAATCGTCAACATCGACGGTTTGCAGTCGCTCGACGCCATGCGCCTTGTGCAGACGGAGAATGTCGACACCGTTCCAAGCCAGCAGGTGGGGCTCTTCTCGGCGCGTCTGCCCATGGAAATTGAGAACCGCGACCAGGAGTTTCATGTCAACCTCTACATGCAGAACTGCACAGCCTGTCTCGTCCTCGACCCAGGTTCTGTCGCCATCAGCGACGTCCGTGGCTGCGTGACGGGGCTCGCCTCGTCGTTCGCCGTGAACGACAGTGTCTACTCCTTCGATCACTCCGTACCCGTACGTGCCAACAAGCTCCGCGCCTCCAACGGACGCCTCATCGGGCTTTACGCCACTGGCTTCCCCTCCAGCGACACTCGTAGCAGCATCCTCCCGTCCGACGAATCCCAACAGTCATCACTCGGCGGCGTATTCCCGTCTGCCGAAACTGATAATTCTCTCTGGCAATTCAAAGTGTACGTGCATCTTGCCAACGGCAAAACTACGGAGAGCACACTTTACGTGCTTGAACCCCTCCGTGCCGGCAATCTCCGCATTATCAAGGCTGCCATCCGTGACGACGGAAGCCTCGTCACCACCACGCAGAACATCGGCGTCAGCGTGAAGCTCGACTGGAAACCGGGTGGCGAGCACGATGTGGAAGTATAGCTGGAAGCTCATTTCGGTTGTGAGCAAATCAGAAAGTTGAATATTAATATATAGTAAATGTCCCACTCATTCTTTAAGTCATCACTTATCCTCCTTTCGCTGCTCCTTGCCTCATGCGCGGGTGAGCATTACAACACGGATGGAGGCGACGGCGGCAATAGAGCCGGCGGCGTGCAGATGGAATTCCACATCTCCGCCCCTATGCCCACGGCATCGACGCGTGTCGGCGACCCCGGCAATCCCACCGGTGAGACCGTTGACTGGGACCGCCTGACCATTATCATCGCCTACACCTCCAAGACTCGTTCCGACGACAGTTTCGATGCCGAGGAAGGCAAGATGGTCTATTGGGACACGTTCACGCGTGAGGAGTTTGAATCGCTCTCTGAAATCACACATTCCGGCTCTACGCTTGTACCAGTGCTCGATGCCGACGGCAGCGACTCCGGCGTGCGCATCTTTACGATGCCCTTGCCTTTGGGTACGGCGCGTGTCTATGGCATCACCTACAGTTCGCCCTCTGAGGCAGCCAACGAGAGCGTGAAGTCCAACCTTATTGATTTTGAGGCGCGCCTCAAGGCGTTCGACAAGCAGGGAAAGAGCCACAACGATGAGATTCTTGCCTGGGAAATCCCCAACACCTACGCTTCCACCAACGGCACAACATCCACCGTCGATGTGGCGAAGTTTCTTAGTGTCGCCACGGGTTACGGTGTCAACACCAAGCCGGGCGTAGCCTCTCCCTACGATCTCTCCATCGCCAAGGCTAACGATATAGAGATGAAGCAATACTGGAAGATGACGTGCCGTCGTCTTGCTGCGAAGCTCGATGTGCAATGGGACGCTCAGCAGGCCTACGACAACACTAAGGGTTCCTATGTCGACGTCGCCGTAAATGCTTTCTCCTACTGCGGAGGTGCTTCCGTGGAGGGCGAGGGCAACGGCAGACTATTCCCCTTCAGCGAGCTTCATGGCTCCGCCTATACCTTCTCTCCCGTGGGAGGCACGTCGACATTCTTCAACACGACGCCCATCAGCCGTCGCAACGGCCGCGTCTATCATTATTTCTTCCCCGACGGAAGCAAGGAGCCAAGAGTCGATTTCTCCATCTCCACGCAGACGGAAGGCTCAGCCGTTTGGCAACCCTACACCTACCATTTTGACTTTTCGCAAGTGGCTCCGCTACGTCCTGCCACATGGTACAAGCTCAACATACGCGTGAAGGGCAACTCCGGTGAAAACACCAATATCGTGGTGGACAATTTCCAAACGGGCAACTGATGCCCTGTTTGCAGAAATACTCTCTTTTGAAATAGACAATTAATGGATAACATCAGAAACAGCGCTATGTTAAACCAAATCAATAAATACCTTTCAGCAACATTCTTGCTGCTATTCTTAGCCACGGCTCAGGTCGTGGCTCAATCGTCTAAAGGCATATATCACGTCACAGCCAACGCAGCTGCCGACGGAGACGGCTCATCATGGCAGTCGCCGATGACTCTCGCCAATGCTCTCGCTAAAGCATCGGCAGGCGAGGAGGTATGGGTGAAGGGCTACAGCAAGCTCACCGACGACAGTGTCTACCACGCCCCGACAGATGGATTTCTGTTGCGTTCGGGCGTGAAGCTCTATGGCGGACTGCGCGGTGACGAGCAGTCGTCGGCAGAGGCTGCCAGTCCCTCGTCGTCGCGCAATCGCTACGACATGCAGTACCAGTCGGTGCTTCTTGCCGACAGCCGCATGAACAACGATTCCGTGCCTGCCAATTACATCATCTTCCCCGAAAACCCCACTCGAGCCGACAATGCTCGTCACTGTCTTGTTATGAACCTCGGCGTGAGCGATGAGCACAAGAACGATGCTTGTCTCTCTACCGTAGTCTGCGGTATGGTCTTTGCCGGAGGCAACGCCTCGGGCAAAGAAGACAGCGACGACGGTCATGGCGGCGGACTTCTCATCATCAACCGTTCGTCGCGTTCCGATGATGGTAATGCCTCGAAGCGTTCGTATGATGTTTCGCAGTGCTACTTTGTCAACAACTATGCCGCACGTGGTGGGGCTATATATGTAGACCCTTCTGTGACCAACAGTGATAACTACGCCAACCGCATACGCCACTGCGCCATTTACAACAACGCTGCCGGCTCGCGTGCCACCAATGTCAACTGTGGTGCCGGCGTGTGGCTCGGTGGTTCTTCCGTGTTGTGCAACAGCGAATTGTTCAACAACACGGGTGGTGGTGTGCGCCTCTCCGACAAAGCGAAAGTAGTGAACACTACCATTGTGCACAACACCATCACAGCCGTCGACCTCACCGATGCTACGCTTGCCGCCAAGGTGCCCACTGCCAATGGTGGCGGTACGCTCTACAATACAGTTTTATGGGGCTCGTCCACTCTCTCCAAGACCGAGACGAAGCCTGCCTTCCGCAACTGCGCCTACCCTGAGGTGCAGACGGAGACGGGCGACAAGGACGACAACCAAAACCAGCGCATCAGCTACAACAACTTTACCGATGAGGAGGCGGCGGCTTGGTTTACCGCGCCAACGTCCAACATTGGCTACGACCGAAGCTTTGATATGCTTACAAACCGAACCCCCGAATATTCGTTTGTGCTCATGGACGAGTCGGCGCTCATCGGGGCAGGCGACACGAAATGGTACACCGAATACGTGTCGTCTACCTTGGAGAGTGAAGTTGACCTTGGTAATAGCTCGCGCTACAATTCCGACGATGCCATTGATATCGGTGCCTACGAGTTTGAGACGCTCGCCAAAGGACGCCGTCTATACGTTTCGAAGACAGGCGACAACAGCGACGGACTCTCTTGGGCAACTGCCTATGCCGACCCGCAGCGTGCCATCGACCAACTCTACGGCGACGGCACCCGCGGTAAGGGCGAGGTGTGGATAGCCAAGGGCGTGTATGTGCCGCAGAGCTACATAAAGAGCAACATTGCCGACGACCAGACAACGCCGCTCGCTTTCCAAATGCGCAACGGCATAAGCGTGTATGGTGGTTTCGATGGTACGGAGGACGATCTCTCCGACCGAAAATATAAAGGCAACGAACCGTGGCAGTTTGCTAACGAGACGATTCTTCGTGGCAGTGACTATACCGAAAATTCTGCCAAGTGGAACACCACCGACGAGATGTGGGCTGTGTCGAGTAAGTCATATCATGTGGTATGGTTTGCTGCCAATCCTTATGAGATGAAGACCATCACAGATGCGGAGTTCTCGCTCTCTACCGTGCTCGACGGTGTCACAGTGGAGGGAGGTTCAGCCTCGTCTAACGGCGACCTTAAGTTTTGCCCTCAACAGGGAGCAGGCATCTATATGATGGGAGCCAACAACTCCGTACGCCGCTGCATCGTGCGCAACAACAATGCCGGAATGAAGAGCCTTCACCAGTCGGCAACATTGTCGCCGCAGGGTGGTGGTATCTACAACCTCGGCGGACAGATACGCTATTCGCTCGTCTACAACAACTCGGCGGCAGAGGGTGGAGGCATCTATATGTCGGCAGTTGGCTTTGTCAACAACTCGATGGTTGCCAACAACTCGGCTGTCAACGGCTCCGGCATATTTGTCGACCGCTCGTTTGCCCAAGAGCAGTATCTCATCATAGCCACTAACGTCATCACCAACAATACCTCCACAAGCAACGGCGCCGTCTATGTGAACGGCGACGGACTCGTGGAGCAGTGCACCATTGCCAACAACTACACGTCGAACGTTACGGACGATACGGGTGCTGGCGTTACTTCGCACACCGGCGGACTCTATATCACGGGTGCTGCCACCGTCATTAACAACATCCTTTGGAACAACTCGCTCAAGCAAACAGCAGGTAAAGACTCCAAAAAGGCCACTGAATCGCTGGCGCAGGTTTATGCTTACCGCCCGTCGCGCGACTCTACACTATTCTATAACAATGCCATCACCGATGTCAACTCCACAGCGTGGAACGATGTATACCAGACTGGTACCTATGAACTCACTTCTTCCGAGTTTGCTATTGGCTCTGGAAAGCAATACAATGTCGCCGACAGCCTCTCCACACAACGTGGAGTGCAGGCGACATGGACAAACATCGACTACTATTGGATTACGCGTTCCAACTCCGTGTTGCGCGACAAAGGTATGCTCTACGGACAGTTGGCAAAAGAAGTGCTCTTCAAGCCATGCACTGACTTCCACGAGCGCAACTTCGAGGCTAAGCCTCCTATTGGTCCCTACATCAGCGACTCGCCCGAGATAGTGTTTGATGCCCACTCCAAGCCGGGCACGCTGCGACTCTACTTCGACGACTCTACCGGCAATCCGCAGGGCAACGGCTCGAGCTGGGCTGAGGCTTACACGTCGCTCAACGATCTGCTCACCTACATCGGCACACTCTATTGGAGCGACGACGCTCCAGCCTTCGTAGACGTTGTTGGCGATGACGGCGAGATCGACGACCATCTGCTCGACGATGCCGACCGCGTGGAGATTCTTGTGCGTGAGGGCGAGATAGTGCCTACGCTTCCCTACACCTTCCAGGAGAACGATCCCAAGGCATCGAGCTTTGTTGTCAAGGCGTCGCAATTGCCCGTCACTATTCTCGGTGGCTATCCTTCGAAGGCAACCAACGAACGGCCTACCGATGCCGACCGCGACCCCGCCAAGTACCGCACAGAGTTCACGGGCAGTACCAACGCATTGGCTCTCTCTGAGGGCAGATACCACGTGTTCCGTGTGGAGACCGGTGCCAACATTACCCTGGACGGCATCGCCATCACTCGCGGCTATGCTGCCGGTTCTGCCTATATGCCCTACGGCGGAGCTATGCTTGCCGGTTCGCTCTACGCCATCGACAAGCCAACGAAGATTATGCTCCGCAACTGCATCATCGAGAACAACTCTGCCCACTATGGTTCTGCCATAGCGGCAATGAACGATTTGCGCAATGGGGAGCTGTCGCTTGTCAACTGTGTTGTCAACAACAACCAGAGCGACAATTCCGACATCATATACACTTTTGATGCGTCGAACACCTACACGTTCGACCACGTGAGCTTCATCAACAACATCGGCCTTGCACCGAAGCATATAGGCACGTCGTCGTTTGCCGCCGGCAATCAGACGTTCGATGCCGCTCATAACTTCTCTACAGCCAATGCCAACAACACCATATCCATTGCTACACTCGGCAAGGAAGGTGCTGCCAACTTCGCCAACCCAACCAACAAGGTGGGTGCGGCGCTGAGTGGCAATGTCTACTATGGCGGCAACGCTTGTTACCGTCCGCTCACAAGCTCTGCCGACAACAGTGTGATAATAAACCGTGCGCCAGCCAATGCCGACGTCGCAACCGACATTGCAGGCAACGAGCGCAATCTTGGCGGACTGCCCGACCTCGGTGCCTACGAGGCACTGTTGCCAAAGGCTGGCAAGGTTATATATGTGAGGTCGTACAACACCGACTGGAGCCGTGACAACTGGACGCTCAGTGGCGACAACGACGGCAACGACGACGGTGGCGACGGCAAGCCCGACTTCAGTTTGCTTGCCGAGAACCCCAACAATGTCTACGACGGACTCACATGGGATCGTGCCATCATGGGCAATGCCGTGTGCGACACAGCACGCGTAGCTTCTGCCGACGGCACCTACACGCTCGGCAATTCGATGTATGTGCAGGAGAACGGCAAGCTTATCGCCGCCACGCTCGACAACTCCAAGTATGGTGCCGACTACAACGCAAAGTCGGCTCCCTACGGACAGACCAGCAATTCCTACGGCGCCTTCTTCACGACGAAGGGCAGCAGCTACGACAACGGCAACTACAAAAACCAGACGCGTGCCGACGGTACGCTCTACAACCTCGTCACCAACAACCGCGACGAGCGCTACATCAGCGGCTTGCAGATGGCTGTGGAGACGGCTGCACGCTACAACGCCGCCCACAAGAACGACGATGGCTTCGAGGAAATGTCGGTATGGGTCGGTGCCGGTATCTACACCGACTTTAAGGGTTTCGTCATTCGCAACGGTGTTAAGGTGTACGGAGGATTCCCGAAGGACGGCAATCCTGGCGACGGCGACCGGCGCCCGCTGCTCTCTGAGTATGTACCTGCCCGCAAGGGGCAGGAGTCGCTGCGCAAAGCCGACTACGAGACGGTGCTGCAGGTGCGTAAGGAGACGCCTATCTACATGACCAATTCGTCGCGTGAGCTATGGTTCTCGGAGAGCGACGAGAGCGGCAAGAAGGCCGACGGCTCTTACTACGACTACACTAACAAGCTCCTTAAGTCGGGCAAGACCGAGCGCCACTACGTGCTCTACCAGCCCGACGTGTGCACCACCACATGGAACATCGAGGGCTCAGAGCAGTCCGCCAGCTTCACCTCGCAAGACCAGTACCGCTATCCGGGCTACGGCGACGGCAAGTGGGCAGACACAAAATACTATCAAGAGTATTCGGGTGTGCGCTGGGACGGATTCTCCATACGCCACGGCTACATCATGAACTACAGTGCGTGTCGCGACGGAGGCGGCGGCGTGCGTGCCTTCCGTGGCACAACGCTCGAGAATCTCATCATTGTCAACAACGTTACGCACGGCAGACGCTCGCGCGGCGGCGGACTCTACATGGACGGCGACAAGTCAATCATCACCAACAGCTTCATCCTCCGCAACATGGCGTGGGGCAATAGCGACAACTACGGTGGCGGAGCCTACATGATTCAAGGTACGGGCTACAACCTCGTTGTGGCGAGCAACCGCTCCAACAGTCAGGGTGGCGGCATCTTCATCGAGAGCGCCAAGTTCTACAACAACACCGTGTGCTACAACATGACCAACCAAAGCACCGGTGCCGGCATCATGCACTGGCAGAACGCAAAGGCCGACCTTACGGGTATCACTTCGTCGCTGACGCTCTACAACTGCCTGGTCTACGACAACATGAAGAACGGTGGCGGAATGACTGCCACGCAGGTGGGCACCAGTGCCGCCAGTATGTTCAACCGTGCCTACAACTGCTACGTGAACGGCAATATGGGCTCGCTCGCATCGAAGTTTGCCAAGGCCGACGGCAACATCACGCTCGACAACTATTCGACGGTGGCGTATCCCTTCTCCGTGAAGGGCAACGACACGCGCTACTCATCGTCGCAGGGCGCGTATGTAGATGGCGGCACACGATTCAACAAGGCACGCGCCGCCAACAATTTCCGACTCAACGAGGACGACGGACTCATTGGCAACCCGTGTCTTAACGGTGGAACGGAGGACATGCCTTCCATCCCTGCAACCGACATGGACTATACCGACCGTATAAAGGACTGTACGATTGATATCGGTGCCTACGAGGCAGACAACTCTACCAACATCACTCCGCAGGAGAAGACGCGCAAGAAGACCGTCACCACGACAACAGCCACGGGCAGTACGACGACCACCGAGGTGGACGAGAAGTACTACGTCTACTACGTCACCGAGACGGGCTACGGCAATCGCTCCGGCTCCGACCCCGAGAACGCAGCTTGCGCAGAGAAACTGCAGAGCGTGCTGACTGCTGCCGGACACCTTGCCGACAGTCTCGACTATAAATATAATGTGTACGTGAAGGTGGCTGGCTATGAGACCGATGAAGACGGCGATCGATTCGTCTATCATGTCAATACGCTTGCCGACGCCAATGTGCCGCAGAGCTACACCTATCTTGTGCCGCAGGGCGTATGGATGATGGGAGGCTACAACGAGGGCACATGGCAGACCGTCACTTCCGGTTCAGGCAACAGCCAGACTACCACGCGCCAGCTCACTGGCTACGATTGGGACAACGACCAGCGCGACGTGATTTCCTCACGTCAGACCATACTGAGTGCCACCACGCAGCCGCGCTCGGGCTCTGCCGTAGGCGAGGTGACGGGCCTGCATGTAGTGACGTTCGGCAAATGGCCTACGGGCGAGATGGCCGACTACGACCTGCATGCACTGCCGGGCAAGACCGTCGACGGCAAGCTTGTCAATCCGTCCACAGGCATTGATGGTGTGCGTCTTGTTGGCGGTGAGGCTACCGACAACTCCGGATTCAACGGAATGGGTGGCGGATGTGTTGTGCCTGCCTATGCACATGTGCGCAACTGTGCCATAACCGACTGTCGGGCCATACGCGGCGGTGCGCTCGCCTTGCTGCCGGGCGCCATCGTCAGCGGAAGCGTCATGCACGACAACACTGCCCGACTGGGAGGAGCTATCTACGCTGCCAACGGTGCCGTCACCGACGGCACTGCTTCCTACCGTGCCTACATGGCATCGTGCACGGTCTGCGAGAACACAGCCACAACGGGCGGCGGCATCTATCAGGAGCTTGGAGCCCTCTTCGGCGGCAACTCCGTAGTGTGGGGCAACACTGCCACAACCGACAAGAACATCTCGGGCGTGGTCGACCAGAAGTTCAGCGACCTCATCCACCATTCTGCCGACCCAACCGCTACCGTCGAAGCCTACTACCCCTACAACTCGTGCTTCGTGGAGCGCTATCAGCTTCCGGGCGACATCGGCAACACGTCGATGACGAGCGACTTTGATACCTACTTCGCCACTGCCGGCGAGTTCTATCCGCGTCCCTATTCGCCGCTCATCAACAATGGTGTGACGAAAGCCTACCAGCGTCTGTGGGAACATCTCGGCGTGGCCGACCACGACGTGAAGGGCGTGCACCGAGGCTCCAAGGACCGACTGACGGTAGGCGCCTATGCAATGGTGTTGCCCGATGTCGACGACAATGTGCTGCTCACGCGTCTCTTTGTTTCAGCCGACGGTGGAGCAGAGGTGGCTGATGATGTGAAGGCCAAGTATGTCGGACGTTCGTTCTATACGCCGCTCAACTCGCTCGATGCAGCCATCTCTTACATCAACCACGCACGCACCAACAACATCGGAACAGCTACGTCGCCGCGCTATCTTGCCAACGACAACACTCGCTTTGAGATTCTCGTTACGGGTGGTACCTACCGTCCGTCAGTAGTGCGCGAAGTGGGTTCTGACGTAACAGGCACGATTGTCGCCGACCGCCGTATGCAGTCGTTCGAGATTCCTGCCAACGTGTTTATCTATGGCAGCTTCGACAACTCCGATCCGTATTCCACCGACCCGATACTCAGTATGGGGATGAAGAGCGGCGACGATGGCAATAACTCGTCGGACAGCTATTCGCTGACTGAAATTGTCGATCTGAACGGCAAGACCATCCAGCTCACGCCCGACCAGAATATTGAGCAACTGCTTGCCGACCGCAATAGCAAGCACCGTGCCGACCTCAACAAAAACGGTCTGTACGAGCCGTGGGAGTTTGCCAATCCTACAATCTTCTCGGGCGACATCAAGGCTTCTGATACCGAACGTAAGGTGTACCACGTGGTGTACAGCCGCCTTGAAGCTGGCGACAATGCCGTGAAGAACAAAAACAACCGCGTGGTGCTCGATGGCATCACCATTGTGAACGGCGAGACAGCCGATGCCGTCACTACCGACGACGGCACTGCCGACGGTGAGGAGGTGATCGACGACATGGGACACGGCGGAGGCATCTTCGCCTACAACATGGACTACACGCTCAACCGCTGCCGTGTGCTGCGCAACCAGGCTGTGCATGGAGCCGGCATATTCGTACACGATGCAGGACTGAAAATAATAGAGTCGGCCATCAGCGGCAATCTTGCCACGTTGAGCCTCGACGACGAGAAGGACGGCAACACTGTCGTGGCACGCGGTGGCGCTGTATGTGCCGACTTCTCCGGCTCGGGCAAGGGATATGTCTATGCGCTCAACTCGTTGTTCGCCAACAACTCGGCAGAGTCTAACTCGCGCCTCGGAGGCTCGGAGGGTGGCGCCATCTTCGTCAATCCCGGTGATATAACCGACTACGGATATAGGTATCTCAACATTATGAACTGCAACATCGTGCGCAACCGTGCCATGCGCGGTGCCGAGCTGTTCGTTTATGAAAACCTCTTCGACGAGTCGCTGCCTGTGCTCATGACCAACACGGTGTGCTGGGGCAACGAGTCGCTGCACTATATGTCGAACGGCACGTACAAGCCTACTGCCCACATGGACATCTTCGACAACCAGATGTCGCACTGCGCCACCGACCTGCGTCCGCAGCAGGAGGCCGACATCCAGACACGTGCCGCCGACATGGGCAACATCATCATCGACACGGGCAACATGACGGCAGCGGGTCCGCGCTTTAAGTTGCCGACTACTGCTGCCGGCTACGAAAACTACAGCACAAATGCTCAATGGAATCCTGCCTCGCTCTCGGTACTCACAGATGCCGGCGTTGGCAGCTTGAAGGCTTGCGCCCCAAAAGAGTATGATGATGTCTACGATGAGGCTTTCGACGAGAAAAACTCTTCCAACGTGTATGTGCAGTGGTGGAAGACCAATTCCGACAGATATCTCTCTAACGATTACTATAAGGAGTATATCGTGACGGACAAGGGCGACTACCGACGCTTCATGGGCCCATACGATGCCAACACGGGCGAGCTCGGTGAGCGCATCATCGACATTGGCATGTACGAGTTCCAGTACAAATTCGATTTCCCCAATATGGAGGCTGTCTACATTGGCACCGAAGACCATGGAAGCGGCGACGGCAGCAACTGGGACAACCAGTCGAGCGACCTGCGCGGAGCCATCATCGCCATGGCTAACCCTACGGGCAACACAACGTCGGAACTGCGCACCGACCGCCATGTGTATGTGCGCAGTGGCGAATACTTCTCACCGTTGCTTACGGGTGGCGATGCCTTCTCGCTGGTTGTAAATTCCGGCAAAAACCGCGGACTGGTGAAGGAGGTGGAGATTGTCGGTTCGTGCGAGGGCAGTATGAGCAAGAACGACGACGGCACGGAGAAGCAGAACTTCGCCGAGCCTACGCTGATTGTGCCCAATCCGCTGCTCGACGGCACCGACCGCGTCACCAATCTGCTCAACATCACTACCAACGGGCGCCCCGTGACGATTTCGGGCTTCGCCTTCAGCAATACGCATGAGTATACAGGCGCTGACGACGACAAGGGCGGACGCGGCGTAACGGCAAGCATCAACAACGACGGCTCCGACCAGAAGGCATCGCTCACGCTGAAGAACTGTGCCTTCCGCGACAATCTCGGAACCGGTCTAAACATCACTGCCAACGACGGCCGACTGCTCGTGTACAATGCTCTCTTCGCTGACGGCAAAGCCAACGGCATGGACACACGCGGCACTACCACCGTCGTCAATGCCACCTTCGCTCAGAACAAGGGCTACGACTACACAGCTGCCGACAGCAAGACCAAGGTCTACAACTCTGTTTCATGGCAGAACGGCACTTCCAGCGCACTGCACACGCTGCAGACCGATGCAGCATCCTGCAACACGGCGTTTGCCTGGGACACTCCCAACGACGACGTGCTCAACGGCCCCAACTTCTCGAGTCCGTCGACCGGCGACTACTCGCTGCGTCCGAGCCTAAGCCTCTTCAACACGGGCGACACTGCTCTCTACGTGAAGCACGTGTTCGGCATCGACGACGAGCCTCTGCCCGTGAAGAACTACATGTCGAAGGAACGCGACATCGTAAACCAGACACGTGTCACTGGCGGAAATATCGACCGCGGTGCCTATGAGTGCTCGTCGAAGCTTCTGCCCATCATATATGTAAAGACCGGCACAACCACCATCGGTTCCGGTGAGAGCTGGACTTCGCCAATCGGCAATCTGCAGAATGCCGTCAACCTTGCCGAGCTGTATGCCAATGTCGACAACGCTCATGTGAGCAAGTCGGCTTACGTCTTTGTCGACAAGGCTGTGGCGGCTTCGGATGTTGCCGTGTCGCTGCCGGGCGTGAAGGTGTACGGCACAATGGACAACGAGACGAGCACTGCTGGCGGCGACACCAAGCCCGAGGACTACTCCAAGGAGCAGGTGGCAAACATCGTTGCCGACCTGCTTGCCAAGCGTAAGGGCACCATCGAGCAGACCACACAGTCGCGCATCAACGGGCTCACCATTGACTACACTCCCGGCGACGGCACTACCGACCGCAGCGCCGACCCGTGCGTGGTCGACGGATTTGTAGTCGACGGCGACGTCGCGCTCAACCGTGGCTATCTCTCCACGTCTGTGCTTGCCGCCACCTCCCGGTTGACAGGCTCCGTCGTGAACGGCATAGCCGAAGGCGTGCTCTACAACTCGTTGGCGCTGGGCAAGGTGGAGGGCGTGCGCTCCGTCAACGTAACGGCGGTGAAGGATGATGCTGTCGAAGGTTCTGGCTCGCTGCCCGCTGTCGTCGACTCCAAGGGCAACACCTGCGCTGCCAACCGCGCTGAGGCTACGCTGCCGAACCGCTATGTGCAGGACGATTACTGGAAGTGGCAGCTCAACGAGTTCTTTGTCAATGCCGACGGCACTCACGACTACTCCAAGCTCAATGCCGACATCAACGCCAATGCCGACCGCAGTGCCACCGAGGCGTGCGCCACTGCCGTGGGCCACCGTCGCGACCTCGCCGGCAATGCACGCTTCCGCTCGTTCCAGTACGACGGCGGAGGCAGCATGACGGGTGACGACATCAAATACAACAATGTCGACAACGGATGCTTCGAGACGTGGTATGTGGCTTTCACCACTACTGCCACAGCCGACGACTATCCGCACGGCAAGTCAGTAGTCTACGTGCGCGAGGAACAGCGGGCTGCCGCGGGCGAGATGAAAACCATGCACCCCTTCCATGAGCTGCGTCTTGAGCCGGGACTGTATACGGAGAGCAACCCCTTCCAACCGGGATTCCTCCTGCTGAAGTTCCATGCCGGACTGCGTGGCAACGGCAACTACATACAGCTCAACAATCTTGCTACCGAGCGTGAGCTGCACGCCCGCGACGTGACCGCTGCCGACGGCACGGTGACGAAGCAAGGATATGCCGACCTGTGTGTGATGCCGTTCTCTACGTCAAAGCGCGAGCAGTTTGAAAACGGAGTGCTCGAGCCCGACGGCACCAACGACCTCTACTCCGTCTATTCCTACAACGGACTGGCGCGTGCCGCCTACGACTACAAGTACGACTCTGCCGACGGCAAGGCTTGGCAAGCCGACGTGCTCTCCACGGAGTATGCCACACAGGGCTTGATGATTGTGCCGAAGGCAGACTTGACACTGCGCTTCTATGCCACATGGTATAACGAGACTCCAAACAAGAAGACTGTGCGACTGACGCCGTACAACTTCCAGGAACCCTGGTCGGATTCGTCAACGGGAGGAGTGAGGTTCACGCACAAGGAGAACATGGGATGGAACCTCTTCGGCTCGCCCTATCTATGTGCAATGAACTACAGCGACTGGCAGTACGGACGCATGATATATGCCGACAATATACTTACTGACGGTGGCTTCAGCGCTCTCAACACCATCGGTGACGGCGACGGGACGATAGAGGGATACATCCCTGCCTGCGACGCTGTATTCACGCAGACTGCCACCCTTGCCGGATATGAGCAGTTCTCCGTGGAGCACTCTGCCGATTTCGTAGGCTCTGCCTATCAGGGCGTGCGCACGCTGCAAATACAGCTGAGCAGTGCGCAGCCAATGCTGGCTCCCGACCGTTTGCAGCTCAACGCCGTTGACGCCTCTGCTGCCCACGCAGGCTTCGACATGGCGACGGACGGCGTGAAATGGATGGCGACGGATGCGCCGCAGCTCTACGCCGAAAGCGGTGAGGGCAGGTATTCGCTACTGTCGGCAGTGAGCCGCGACGGCGAGGTGAAGGTGGGCGTCAGCGTTCCGGCTGCGGGCACGTACATGATTGCGCTGCCTGACGACTGCGACACGGACGGCTATGAGGCTGTGATGCTCAAGGACTCGGAGAAGGGTACGGCGGTGGATCTGCTCGACGGCGGCTATCAGTTTACGGCGCAGCAGGCTGGCGAGATGAACAAACGCTTCACCATCTCGTTCCACAAGACTGCCGGCGGCGTGAGCCGCGTCAGCGTGAGCCGCACGTCGCCGACACGCATCAGCGTCAGCGGATTGCAAGATGGCGACGAGGTACGTGTCTACGCTCCCGATGGTCGCATCGTCAACATGCAGCGCGCCTCTTCCGACAAACTCTCCATGAGCGTCACGACGCGTGGCGTGCTCATCGTGGAGGTGACGCGCGACGGCAAGCAGGTCGGCGTGCGCAAAGTATAGCACCGAAAGTACTGGGAGCAAGGTCTAAAATAACTGGGAGCGGGAGCGCCCTCGCCCCCGACGACTGCAAGCGGGGTTTAAAATAACTGGGAGCGGGGGCGCCCTCGCCCCCGACGACTGCAAGCGGGTTTTAAAATAACTGGGAGCGGGGGCGCCCTCGCCCCCGACGACTGCAAATGGGGTTTAAAATAACTGGG
>DLKG01000044.1 GCA_002490315.1 Prevotella sp. UBA7594
TTGACACACCCTCTACAACCATTACTAATAATTTGATGTATAATTAATTGCGAATCATGGGTGCTGCGGAGGCCGGAGACCTCCGCCACGGATAATCACTATTTGCGAGTTTTGACACACCCTCTACAACCATTACTAATAATTTGATGTATAATTAATTGCGAATCATGGGTGCTGCGGAGGCCGGAGACCTCCGCCACGGATAGGATTGCAATTTTTTTGCCCCAAAAATATTTGCATCCCAACCAAATAAGAGGAAGCATCGTACAATAACTGGGAGAGGGGGCGCCCTCGCCCCCGACAACAACCACTACATTACGCCCCCGACAACGACCACGTGTAACAATGCTATATGCTTTTAAGGTCGGGGGCGGGGGCGCCCCCTCTCCCAGTTATGGTTTTGGCTTGTTAAAAAATGGATTTGACGTGTTATTGTTGTAAAAAAAAACAAAGCCCGATTGTGTTCAAATAGGACAAATAGTTGTATCTTTGCGCAACTTTTAACGACAAAAAGAATAAATACAACGCAAAATGAGACATTTGAGAGCCAAGCTCCTTTTACTATTCATAATTCTTACCACAAGCGTCATGCGAACGTCTGCCATGACGTATTACAGCGACACGCTTGCAACAGCAAGCAACACAAATCTTTCCACCCTAAGCAGCGACACGCTTGCAACAGCAAGCAGTGAAGCTATTGCTTCTTCCGACAGTTTGCTCTTCTCCCCTTCATCCCTCGCTGGCGACTCCCCCACCCTCGTCGCCGACTCCATGGCTGGACTTCTGCCGCAATCCACTCCCGACCCTACACACAAGTTTCATCCTGCGGAATGGATTGTGCCCGGCGCGGCTGCCGTTTTGGGCGCCGTATGCGTCAATAGCTCGTGGGGCAAGCAGTGGCGCCGTTGGGTACAGAATCAAGCCTCTCAAAAGGGGCTCTACAAGGTATGGATTGACAACTATATGCAATACTCGCCCATGGTGGCTGTCTATGCTCTCGACCTCTGCGGCGTGAAGGCGCAGCACAGCTTCGTCGACCGCACCATCCTCCTCGCCATGTCGGCAGCCACGATGGCCATTGTCGTCAACGTGGCTAAATACACGTTCAAGGAGATGCGCCCTGATTCGTCGACGCGCAACTCCTTCCCCTCCGGGCACACGGCGACGTCGTTCATGGGTGCCGAGTTTCTGTGGCAGGAGTATCGCTCCACGCATCCCTGGATAGGCTACACGGGCTATGCCATGGCGCTCGGCGTAGGCTTCCTGCGCATACACAACCATCGCCATTGGATCAACGACGTCATCGCGGGCAGCGCTGTCGGCATGCTCTCCACGAAGTTCGCCTACTGGCTCTATCCGAAAATCTTCAAGGAGCATCCGCGCAAGGGCAAGAAGCCTAAGCGTGCCACGGCTTTCGGTATGCCCTTCTGCGGCAACAACAGTGCGGGCGTCAACATGGCTGTTGTCTTCTAAAGCCTTTTCTTTACACATTTTTCATTTTCTCACGAGCAAGGCGCTCATCTCCCAAAGCAGATAGATGGGAAGGAACACTGCCATCATCGTGAACGGGTCGGACGACGGCGTTATGAACGCCGCCACGACCATCAGCGCCACTATAGCGTGGCGTCTGTAGCGCGAGAAGAACGAGCGGCGCAACACGCCTACCTTTGACAGCAGCATCGACACCATGGGCAGCTCGAACACCAGCCCCATGGCAAGCACGAGCATAAAGAAATTGTCCATGTAGGACGTCAGCGAGAGTTCGTTGGCTATCGACGTGCTGAGCTGGTAGGTGTAGAGGAAGCGCAGCGTGAGCGGGAATACGAGTCCGTAGCCTACGCAGCATCCGACGTAGAACATCACCGTGCCGAAGAGAAAGGCAAAGCGCGTCTGTCGGCGCTCGCCGTCGTAGAGCGCAGGCATCACGAAGCGCCACAGCTCGTAGAGCATATATGGAAGGCTGGCAAGCAGCCCAAGCCAGCAGGCGAGGCTGATGTGAAGGAAGAACTGCGAGGCAAGGTTGATGTTGATGATGCTCACGTGGAAGGGCTTCGACAGTTCCTCCGGCATCACAGCCGAGAGCGAGCCGAGGTCGGCGAGCCAGCGATAGAGAAAGAAGTCGCCGCGGCTCGGCGCCATCACCACGTTGTCGAAGAGCCACGGCACGAAGGCGAAGCCCACGCATGCCGCCACCGCAAGCACCACTACGCAGCGCACAATCGTCCACCTGAGCACCTCGAGATGGTCCCAGAAGGTCTGTTGATTGTCGGATTGGCTGTCCATGTCAGTTCTTGTCGGCGTTGTCCTTGCTTGCGGCGTTGTCCTTAGGAGCGGCGGCATTGCCGTTAGTGGAAGGGGCATTGATGTCTTTCTCTATGCCGTTCACGCCGTCCTTGAAGCTTTTCACGCCTTTGCCGAGACCGTTCATGAGTTCAGGAATTTTCTTGCCGCCAAAGAGCAGCAGCACAACAAGGGCGATGAGCAGTATCTCTCCGCCACCGAGGTTTCCGAGAAAGAGAAGTGTTGATATAGCCATTTTTTTACTTTAAAGATTTAGTCCTCCTTAGAGGTAGTTATTAAAAAAAATTTGTAAGTCGCCCGAAAGCGGCTTACAAATTTAAGAAACTTATTTGCAATAGCCAAGCAAAAGCCCGGCTTTTTATTCCTCTACATTTCCATTATAGTCCATCTGCATGTCTGCAGGCTGGCTCTTTTGCTGCTTGCGCTTCTGCTTCATGTTGCCGAAGTTCCATGTCAGAGTGAAGTTGACGCGTCGTCCGCCTCGGCGGTTGATCTGATGGCGTGTGAAGTTGTCGCCGCTCGTGAAGGTCTCCCACTTGCGTGAGTTGAGCAAGTCGCGGCAGTTGACGGAGAGCGTGAAGAGCTTGTTGAAGAAGTTCTTGCGTGCTCCGAGGTCGACGCTGTAAGACGGTTTGCGGTAGCCCTGCGTTATGACGCGGCGCGATTCATAGCGTCCGGTGGCCTGTATGGAGATGTCGTAGGGCAGTATGAGGCTCGCCGTCATGCGTGCGTTCCACGAGAAGTTATGGTCTTCCTTGCCCGTTACGGTCTGTCCGTCGATAGGATAGGAGAAGCCGTTGAGCTTGTAGTAGTAGGCGTTGGCAGAGGTGGTGAGGTCGAGGATGCGGAAGAGCTTGTCCTTGACGGTCAGCTCAAGTCCGGAGGAGAGGCTCTTCGCCACGTTCATTGACGTCTGGTAGAAGAGTCCGTCAGTGGAACTCTTGTAGCTGATGCGCTGTATGACGTCGGTTGTTGGGCGGTAGTAGGCGCTGACGAGCAGAGAATGGTCGCGCCATGTCTTGAGATAGTTGAGCGAGAAGGAGTTGCTGTACTCCGGGGTCAGCTCCGGATTACCGAAGGAGACGGTCGTCGCGTCCCTCGTGTCGCGGAAGGAGTTGAGCTCTCCGCCCCATGGGCGGCGCAGACGGCGCGTATAGTTGAGCTGCAGCTGTTGCGACTCCGTGATTTGATAAGAGATGAAGAGCGAGGGGAAGAGCTGGAAGTAGTCCTTCTTGAAGGGCTTGTCGCGCAGGGAAGCGTCGTGCTCCTGCTCCCACGTGTAGCTCTCGGTGTTGACGTGCCAGTACTCTCCGCGCAGTCCAGCCATGACGCCGAGCTTGCCGAGGCGGTAGTTGAGCGTAGCGTAGAGGGCATGGAGGTTCATGTCGTAGATGAAGCGGTTGTAGTAGAGTTTGTCCTCAGAGGCAGCCGTGCCGTCCCATGAAGTGTTGTCGATGTAGGATTCTTGCGGCGTGTTCTCGTGCGAGAAGTTGCCCTGGTAGCCCGCTTCGAGCTTGAGGTCCTTCGTTATTTGGTTCTCGTAGTCGAGCTTCAGTTCCCAGCGGCGGTTGTTGATGTGCTGCGGGCGGTACTGATAGTCGTAGGCGTGGTCGGGGCGGTCGGCATAGACCGTGGAGTCCTGGTACCAGTTGTCGCCGTCCATCTTCCATTTGCTGAAGTCGGCTGTGAAGTCAAGGAAGTGGCGGTCGGAGAAGGAGTGGCGGTAGTTGAGCTCGCCGTAGTACATGTTCATGTCGTCCTTGGAGCGCGAGAGGCGCGAGAGGCGGTAGTCGGCGAGGCTGGGGTCGACAGCCGTGTAGTTGTAGGGCGTGAAGCTGTTGGAGCGTCCTCCTCCGTCCATGATCATTCCGCTAATGCCGATGTCGTCCTTCTTCGATGCGTGGAAGGTGATGCCGGCACGCGAGAAGAGGTTGTTGCCCCAGCGGCTGTTGTCGGCACGGTAGTCCTGGTTGTAGGTGTTGGCGGTCTGCGTGCTTTCGGTGTAGCCCGTGTTGGAGCGGTGGCGATAGCCTATGTTGGCATAGGCGTCGAGCAGGCGGCTGTTGTAGTTGATGTTGAAGCTCGCGTTGGCACCCCCCATGGTGTTGGCGCCTGCCTGCACAGATCCGTAGTAGCCCGCCTTACGGTCTTTCTTGAGCACGATGTTGATGATGCCGGCGGAACCTTCAGCCGAGAATTTCGCCGAAGGATTGTCGATCACTTCGATGCGCTCGATGCTCTCGGCAGGGAGCTGCTGCAGTATCTGCGCGCGATTGTCGGAGGTGAGTCCCGAAGCCTTTCCGTTGATCCACACCTCCACTGACGTGTTGCCGCGCAGCGAGACGTTGCCGTCGTTGTCCACCTCCACGGAAGGCACGTTGTCGAGCACGTCCGATGCCGACTGTCCGGCATTGCTGATGAGCTGCGAGACGTCGAACGACTTGCGGTCTACCTCCAGCTTCATGGCCGACTTCTGCCCGACGACGGTGACGCCGGAGAGCATCTTGGAGTCCTCTGCCATGTATATGATGTTGTAGTGTACGTTGGGTTTGTCTGCCGTTACGGAGAAGTCGCGCTTCTCCTCGCGGTAGCCCACGAAGGAGAGCGTCAGCGTGTAGTTGCCGTTTGCCAGCCCCGTGAGGTTGAAGTTGCCGTCAATGTCGGTCATACCTCCGCCCACAAACTTGCCGTCAGCGGCCTGCACCACCTTGACATTGACAAACCCGAGCGGTTCAGAATTTTGCTTGTCGAGAACCTTTCCTTTCAATGTTCCCTGTGCCATTGCCATCACAATGTTGAGGCAAAGCAAAAAAAATAAGAATATTCGTTTCATATCGTATTATTTGACGTTTTCCACGGCGTTAGGTTTAACGTCAAGTAAGATTGGTGTGCCGTATTTTAGGAATTTAGAGACGCGTGCGTGCTATGGTGAGAACGCTCACCTTGTCGGCGCCGGCCTTCTGAAGTTGAAGGATGCCGGATGCTGCAGAGGCGCCCGACGTCAGGATGTCGTCGACGAGGAGCAGGTGTTTGCCCTCGGCTCGCTCCGGAAAAATCACGTCGAACGCTCCGTCCATGTTGCTTGCGCGTTGGCTCGGGGCGAGAAGCGTCTGCGTCATGGTCTTGCGCACGCGCCTCATGAGGCTCGCATCGATCGCTATGCCCGTGACGCGTGCCAAGCCTCGTGCGAACATCTCGCTTTGGTTGTAGCCCCGTTCCTTCTGTCGGCTGCTGTGCAGCGGCAGGGGCACTATGGCGTCGATACCGTCGAAGAACGCGTGCTCGCTCGCGTAAGACGCCAGAGCCTCGCCTATCCACTCGCCTATCTCCGGGCGCGAGTCGTACTTGAGCTTATATATGAGCAGCGACACGACGCCATGAGGCACGTATTCGTAGCCTGCTGCCACGCGCTCCGCCTCCACCTTGCCCCAGAGTCGGCGCGACGTGGGGTTGTCGTAGGGCGCGGCTACGTCGTTAAGGCGCGGCAAGGAGCTCGCACAGCGCGTGCAGAGCTGCTCCTCGCTGCCCATCAGGCGCGTGCCGCATATAAGACAATGGCGCGGCATCAAGAGGTCGGCGGCGGCACGCGACATGGCGATGAGGCGCCGCAGGAAGCCCATAGGGTCAGAAGTCATCATAGCTGTCGTTGTCAGAGAAGTCAGTGTCGGCGTCCGTGTCGAGGCAGCGGCGTATGATGTCGTAGCCGAAACCGCGGCCGAGGGCGTAGCGGATGAGCTTGGCGTTCAGTTCGCGACTGTTGGCTGCTTTCAAGGAGCGGCGCTTGGCAGCGAGAAGGGAGGAAAGTTGTTCCGCATAGTCGTCGTCGGAGAACTCGTCGAGCACGCGACTCACCACTTCCTTGTCGACGCCCTTACGCATCAGCGCCTGCTCTATCTTGCGCCGTCCCCAACGCTCAAATCGTATCTTGTCGCGGGCGAAGAAGCGGCTGAAACGCTCGTCGTCGACAAAACGCTCGCTGACAAGACGCGCCAGCACACGCTCGCGCACGTCGTCGGGCAACTGCCAACGCCACATCTTCTCCATCATCTCTCCAGACGAATGTTCGCTGCGCGAACAGAGGGCGGAGAGCTTCAGAAGGGCTTCCTGCTCGGTCATACGGGTTGTTTTTGTTTGCATGTTGTGAAATGTTTTTTTTTGAAGTAACTGAGTGTGTGTAAAAAGGTTACTTAACTTCTTAACTCCTCTTCCCCTCCACGAAGCGTGGCAGTCCGAAGCAGTCGTCACTTTGACTGACGTCCTCAAAGCCCAAGCCGCGCAACAAATCTGCCGTAGCGGCGACATAGCGCGTATTACATTCGAAGAGGAGGCGACCTTCAGGCTTCAAAGCCAGGAGAGCGTAGTCGGCAATGGCGCGATAGAAGAGCAGGGGGTCGGCGTCGGGCACGAAGAGTGCCGACGAGGGCTCATGGCAGAGCACATTGGCGTCCATGTCCTTCTGCTCGGAGAGACAGACATAGGGCGGATTGCTCACGATGGCGTCCCAACGATGGCTCTCTGACGGGGCGGAGGAAGATGCGGCGGAAAGAGCATCGCGGCGGCGGAACACGACGTCGGCTAAGAGCGCTTTGGCGTTGGAGGCGGCTATGTCGAGAGCGGAGGGAGAGATGTCCCAAGCCTCAACATAGGCTGCCGGGAGACGGTGCTTGAGGCTTATGGCGATGCAGCCACTGCCCGTGCCGATGTCGAGCAGACGAAGTACAGATCCGTCGGCATCTGCCTGCCTGCCGTCCGCCGCCGATTCATTGTCGTCACCAAAGAGCTGAACGGCTCTACTGACGAGCCATTCCGTCTCGGGACGGGGGATGAGCACGCCAGGAGCCACCTTGAAGCGAAGTCCTGAGAAGTCGGCATAGCCGAGCACATACTGCAGAGGCTCGCCCTTCTCCAGACGACACACGGCGTTCTCCAGACGCTGAGCGTCGCCGGAGGCAAGGCTCTCCACGCCGCCACAGAGAATGTCGGCATACGACATGCCGAAGAGTTCCTCAACGAGGATGCGCGCCAGGGCCTTCGCCTCGCGCTCGTCTGCCACGGCCATAAGGCGGCGGCGTATGTCCTGATAGGTCATGTGAAATGTATATATATAAAAAAAGTGAACATTGAAAAATGCTCACCTTCGTATTCTTTCTTTGTTAAATGTCTTCTTGCTGGCTTGAGGCGCTGTTTCCGAAGCCCCCATCAGCCAACGTGTCCGCCTCTTCGTGCCGCGAGCGGGACTCGAACCCGCACAGCCATTTCTGGCCAAGGGATTTTAAGTCCCTCGTGTCTACCAATTCCACCATTGCGGCGACCTTGACGGATTGCTTGACGTTCTAATAAAAAAACGGCAGCATTTCTGCCACCTTCCTAACAAAACTATCAAACATTTGAGCGGCAAACGGGACTTGAACCCGCGACCCCGACCTTGGCAAGGTCGTGCTCTACCAACTGAGCTATTGCCGCATTGCGGATGCAAAGGTAATAAAAAATATTCAATAGACAAGAAAGAAAGGAGTTTTTTTTCAAACTCCTGTTACAAAGTGACAATACAACACCAAAAAAGTTGGCGGCAATGTTCCGTTATCTCCAATTCTTTACGTAACTTTGCATAAAGTAATAACGCTTCTTTAATATGGCAAACAACCCTCTCTGGTCTGACGACTATTGGTTGCTCGTGATGCAACTATATATGAAGAAACCGGCAGGAGTAAAGTCGGAATACTCACGCGCTGTCATAGAACTCGCCATCGAGCTTCATCTCCCACCAAAGACATTGCAGGAACAGATGCGTGCGCTCGAAAGCCATGACACACCGTCGCTGCAACGGCTATGGGACACCTATGCCGACAATCCGAAACGTCTCAGCCGCGACGTGAAACGTATGCGGCAGATGGCTGGCTTCGGCGACGCCAAACTCTTCTACGACGGAGTGGAGACGGCGACGGAACTTGAGCACGACTATCGCCCCATCGACGGCTCCAACGGCGTCATGCCCGTAATGCTCGTCATCATCCTCCAACTCTATTTCACGCTTACCGCCAACACCATGGTGGCGGAGACGCCGGAAGTGGCGGAGACGGCACGCCTGCTCTCGCTTAAAGCCGAGGACGTAGTGAGGGTGCTCGAGATGTTCCAAACCTTCGACCCTATCCTCAAGCGCAAGCCTCTCCCTCCGTCTACGCTCTACGACGAGGCGAAAAGCGTGTGGCAACGATTCTACAGCGAACAGCCCGAACAATTGGAAAACACAGTGGAAAAGCTCAAAGAATACTTTGCGTGAATATAAGTATCAGGAATTATCATTATGTCCCAGAAACTCATACAAACCCAAGAGCAGAAGCTCCAGCAGGTGCAGCGTCTGTCACAGCAGCAGATGCTACAAGTACACCTGCTCGAAATGCCACTTACTGAACTTGAGCAGAATGTAAACGCCGAACTCGACGACAACCCGGCACTTGAGAAAGCCGACGACGAAATGCTTGAAGGCGCAAGGGCTGACGCAAGCCTCGGCGCTAACGACGGCGACAGCTCTGCCGACGGCAACGGCTTTTCTGACGGAGACGAATCTGCCGACAGCGACGACTTCGACAGCCGCACGGAGCGCGAGGAACGCGACGACGCGCTCAACGACGCGCTCGAACGCATCGGAGGGGGCGACGACGACATGCCTACGGCTGGTTACAACGCTTCTTCCTCTGCCGACTCCGCCGACTACGAAGAGATGGTGTACGGCGACACGACGTCCTTCTACGACAAACTGAAGGAGCAGATGGGTGAGACGGAACTTTCCGAGCGCGACCAGCAAATCATGGAATACGTCATCGGATCGCTCGACAGCGACGGACTGCTGCGCAAGGACAGCGAGTCGATTTGTGACGAACTTGCCATCTATCATGCCGTCGACTGCTCCGTGGAGGACATCGACCGCGTGATACGCATCCTGCAGACATTCGACCCGGCTGGCATCGGCGCACACAATCTTCAGGAATGTCTGCTGCTGCAGATACAGCGACGCCCCGACGATGCCCTGAAACCGCTTATGAAGAAAGTGGTCGGCGAATGTTTCGACGAATTTACAAAGAAGCATTTCGACAAGATAAGCACAACTCTCGGCGTCAGCAAGGAGACGACAGAGCGAGTGATGGCAGAGCTGCGCAAACTTAATCCGAAGCCCGGCTCCTCGCTCGGAGAAACGGAGGGACGCAACATCCAGCAGATAACGCCCGACTTTATTGTCGACACCGACGACAACGGCAACGTGACGTTTACCATCAACAACGGCAATATCCCGGAACTTATCGTCTCGCCGTCGTTCGCCGAGATGATGGACAATTACAAGAACAACAAGGCGTCGATGTCGCGACGCGACAAGGAGGCGCTGCTCTATGCCAAACAGAAAGTGGAGCGTGCTAAAGGCTACATCGACGCCATAAAGCTGCGCCGCCACACTCTGACCGTCACGATGCAGGCCATCATCGACTGGCAACGAAAGTTCTTTCAGGACGGCGACGAGGCCGACCTCAAACCGATGATTCTGAAGAATATCGCCGACAAGACGGGACTCGACATTTCCACTATCTCACGCGTAAGCAACGTGAAGTACGCTCAAACCAACTGGGGCACATTTCCCCTACGCTTCTTCTTCTCCGACGGCTACACTACTGGTGATGGCGAGGAGATGTCCACACGAAAGATTAAACTCGCCTTGAAGGACATCATCGGGAAGGAAGACAAGAAGAAGCCCCTCTCCGACGACGCACTGACAAAGGAACTAGCCAAACTCGGCTTCCCTATCGCACGCCGCACCGTGGCAAAGTACCGCGAACAGCTGGGACTGCCCGTTGCAAGGCTTAGGAAGAGTTAGGAATTATGAATTATGAGTTAGGAGTTAGGAATTAG
>DLKG01000033.1:0-1535 GCA_002490315.1 Prevotella sp. UBA7594
CCTCGCCCCCGATATAGAAAACGGCATAACTGGGAGAGGGGGCGCCCTCGCCCCCGATATAGAAAATAGCATAACTGGGAGAGGGGGGCTCCCTCGCCCCCGATATAGAAAACGGCAATTACATTATTGAATGTAGCTGCCATATTATCGGGGGCGAGGACGCCCCCTCTCCCAGTTATTTTTTACAACATGATATCCTTCTGATATTCCCCGCTGTGCTCCTCGCAGAATCTCTCGCCGAGCGCAAATCCTTCTTCGTATAACCGCTCAAGTTTGTCGGTGTCCTTTTCCATGCGCGTCACCTCCATCGGGCGTTCTGGCCGTATGCAGATGACACGTCCCTCGCTCTCGAGACGGTCGACGAGATCGAGCTGTCGGTTGTAAGCCTCAAGACGATGGCTGAGCACCACGCGCAAGCGCGGATAGCTCTTATATATAAAATGTGGAATCTTATAGTCCTTGCCCGACGAGCGATAGCCCTTGTTGCGGGTCAGTATGAGCACATTCTTGTCATGACCGAGACTTATGGAGCGCTCCACTGGAATGGAGTCGACAATGCCACCGTCGAGCATCGGCACTCCGTCGACATCAACAATCTTGCTCACATACGGCAACGAACTTGAGGCACGCACGGCGTCAAGCGCGCGCTGACGGTCGTGGCGCTCGGAGAGATATTCGGCACGTCCAGTCAGACAGTTTGTTGCCACCATCTCGAAAGTGGCAGGATTATTGAAGAATGTGTCGAAGTCGAAGGGTATGTACTCATTTGGAAACTTGTCGTAGAGCAACTTCGTATCGAAGATGCATCCCTGTGTGACGAGATGGCGAATACCTATGTAGTTGTAGCGCGCCAGATAGTCGATGTTAGACACACGTGCCCTGCGTGGCTGGTGACTAATATAACTCATGCCATTGCATGCTCCAGCCGACACCGCCACCACATAATTAAAATATAGCCCGTGTTTCATGAATCCGTCCAATACACCACTCGTGAAGACGCCCCTCATACCGCCGCCTTCAAGCACCAGTCCGGTATTTTTGTCTATTGTCATACTTTCCTTACCTATTAATTATTGCTACTCTTTTCCGACTGCAAAGGTAGTGCAAACCGAATACAATACAAAATGAATTCATTCATTTTTATTGTTGAGGTGAAGCCTACATTTGTCGGATATTTGCATTTCTTGTTGCTTAAAACTGCCTTTTGAACAGACGGTATTGCCCCTTGACCAATTTTTCGCAGTTTTTGACGTGCAGACGGAAAGCATTGTGTGCCAATTATTTACCTTGTCTGACGCAGTTTTGTGCAATGTCTAACGCGAACTAAAGTGCCACTTTAGCCTTTCTAAAGTGCCACTTTAGCAACGAAGAAGCGTTGCTTTAGGCGGCATGAAGAAGCGTTTTGAAAGGAGGAAAAGGAGGGAAAGAGACTTTTTACACCCGATTCCACCATAAAATCAATGCCGTGCAGAGCAACAAACACCATTTTTCTGCTGCACAACACTCTAAAACGCAAAAAACTTTTGTAACACTTT
>DLKG01000033.1:1553-18125 GCA_002490315.1 Prevotella sp. UBA7594
CCATGTACAATATTTGTTCTTCCTCACATGATCAATGCCGCAAGAAAATTGTAGTCTTATCCGTGGCGGAGGTCTCCGGCCTCCGCAGCAAGCGGATATTACTAAAGTATTGACATATTATCGATTGTGGATAACGGGTGCTGAGGGTTTATCAAAAAAAGACAAATATTCCGGATGACCCCAAATAAATTCATTTTTATTGTTGAGGTGAAGCCTACATTATATGATGGTAATGAAAATGGGTGCCTCCGCATAATCTTTACCTAAATTTGAGTATTGCCAATTTTTTGCATTAGCGATAACTTTGCACTCGCAAAAAAACATTAAAGTTTGCAATAAAGATATAACGTTCTTTTTTAATAGGATGACGAAAAATTTAAAAAAAGCAAAATAAAAAGGAAAGATGAAGAAATCAACTATTGTTTCTATGGCATGCGCGATGGCAGCCTTAGGCTGTTCCATCGCCACACAGGCACAGACAGTAGCAGCCGACAGTGTGATGCAGCACAAGAAAGGCAACCGTCTCAGCATCGGCGGATACGGAGAGGTAGCTTACAGCCGCAATTTCTATAGCGACAGCGGCAATCGCTACAGCTCAGCCAATCTCCACAAGAACGACCCGAGTCATGGACGTTTCGACCTTCCTCACGCTGTCATTTACCTCGGTTACGACTTCGGTAAAGGCTGGACACTCGGCTCAGAGATTGAGTTTGAGCACGGTGGCACCGGTTCTGCCATCGAGTACGAGGCAGAGGAATCTATAGAATTCGAGCAGGAGCAGGAACGCGGCGGCGAGGTAGAGCTCGAGCAGTTCTGGATTCAGAAATCATTCGGTCGTTTCGCCAACATCCGTGCAGGCCACATCGTTGTACCTTTTGGTCTCACCAACGCCTACCATGAGCCACTTAACTTCTTCACAGTATACCGTCCAGAGGGTGAGAACACAATCTTGCCTTGTACATGGCACCAGACGGGTGTGTCATTCTGGGGACACGCAGGCGACTTCCGCTATGAGGTGCAGATGATTGCCGGACTCGACGCTTGGCAGTTCAGTCGCGACAACTGGATTCAGCCGGGCACAACGAAGCCTTTCGAATTTGAGACAGCCAATAAATATGGATTCGCCGCACGTGTCGACAACTACACAGTACCCGGTCTGCGCATCGGTCTTAGCGGCTACTACGGAAAGTCCATGCACAATGCCGTGCCTCACGACATGGAGACGGGCAACAACAAAAAGATAAAGGGCAACATCTATCTCGGTGCAATCGACTTCACATACAACGCCCACAACTGGGTTGCACGAGGCAGTGCCGACTACGGATATGTCAGCGACTCCAAGACTATCAGCGCTATGCGTAAGCCTAACACACAATACGTGAAGCCCTACCAGACTAATCAAGCTTTCGGTTCTCATGCCATTGCCACAAACATTGAAGTGGGATACGACATTTTCTCACAATTTGGCAAGCTCCGCGCAGCACGACAGAAGATGTATGTGTTTGGTCATTTTGAGTATTACAACTCTTGTCTCGGAGGCTCAAAGGAATACACATCCAAAAAGGTGTTTGCCGGCGGTATCAACTACTACCCACTCCCGCAGATATGCGTGAAGGCAGAGTACAGCTACCGCAAGTTCAAGAAGCAGTACAACGACGAGCCAGCCCTCAACATCGGCGTGGCTTATCAGGGACAGTTCCTCTAAAGGAGGGGGACACACCCTCTCTCCAATTGAAAAAGTAACCACAAATAATAATTTTAACAGTAATAAAGAAATGAAAAAGATTCAGACTTTAGTTATGGCTTTCTGCCTTGGAGCCATTTCTTTCGGTTTCACCTCATGTAGCGACAACAACGGACCTGAAAACAATTTTCAGCTTCCAGAAGTAGGACAGGCTGTGACATCGCTCAACAGCTCTGACAAGGAGATGGAGAAGGTGACCAAGACATACGTACAGGATGTTGTTTATCCGACATACCAGGCTCTCGCCGCCAACGCACGCACACTTGCCGATGCAACAAAGACTCTCTACGCTGCTGCCGAGGCTGGTACAATGACTCAGGATCAGATCAATACTGCATGCGAGGCTTTCAAGAACACACGCCGCGAGTGGGAGCGCAGCGAGGCTTTCCTCTATGGCTCAGCTTCTGTAAACGAGCTCGACCCGCACATCGACTCATGGCCTCTCGACCACGATGAGCTTGTAAATGCGCTGAACAACTCTACCCTCATCGCTGGCTTCAAGAGCGAAAACCCTGCCAAGTTCGTGTCTGACAACAACACTTACTTCCAGTCTGTACTTGGATTCCACGGCATGGAGTTCGTTCTCTTCCGCAACGGTGCCAACCGCACTGTAGAGGCTCTCAAGGCCAATGACACAGAAGAGGGTATGGAGAGCGTTAAGGGTATCGACGAGCTTGCTTTCCTCCAGGCTGTTGCAGCCGACGTGAAGAACATCACCGCTCTGCTCGAGTTCACATGGATGGGTAGCGCTGCAAGCAACGAGTCGAAGGCTGTTCTGAACAACGCTTCTTACGTGTTCACTTCTCTCCGCAACAACGGTCTTGCTGCCAACGGCACAATGTGCTACGGTCAGGATCTCCTCTCACCGTCTGCCACAACAGGCTATCACTCATGGCAGGGCACTATGAGCCAGATTTTCATCGGCGGTTGCGACAACATCTGCTCTGAGGTTGCCGACCAGAAGCTTGGTCAGGCTTACCGTACTGCTACCGGTTCTGGTTCAGGTGAAGACTCACGCGACTATATCGAGTCTCCGTATAGCCACCGTTCATTCATCGACTACCAGGACAACATCTACTCTATCAAGAACACACTCTACGGCACACGCGACGTGAACGCTACAACTCCTGTGGAGCACTCTATGATGAACCTGCTCAAGACTATGAACTACTCTGGCTACAACGATCTGCAGACAGCTCTCAACAACGCCATCCAGGCTCTTGAGACTGCAAAGAACAGTGGCAAGTCGTTTGTTGAGGAGCCGGGTGCTCAGCGCGTGAAGGACTGCATCGACGCAGTGTCTGAACTCAGCGAGGAGCTCAACAAGGCTGCTACATGGATCAACCTCCAGGACGCTATCTAATTATTTAGTTGACGAGTTAACAAGTTGACAAGTTGACGAGTAAATAAGTAGACAAGCTGATACCTATAAAAACAACACATAATCAGCTTGCCTACTTTCTCTATGTTTGGCTATTAAGAATAGTCTTAAAAACGAAAACAAAATTATAACCAAAACATTATGAATAAAAGGATATTTCTTTATGGTTCTTTGGCAATGTGCCTATCAGCAACCATCATGTCGTGCTCTGACGACGATCCGACACCAGGCACCAACGGTGCAGACCCAATTGAGTCGGATGCCAAATATATCGGACAAGCTGTAGGCAACTTCGACAAGTCGGAATGGTATCCTGGTGGCGAGCTGGGCACTACTGATAATGTGACTACTGGCTGCTACGAGGACGAGACTCCTGCCGTAACGGCACAGGGACTGCTCGACGAGTTCAACGCCGGCGAGAAGTTCTTCGAGCGTCAGTTCACCTCAGCCGCTTCTGGCTTCGGTGGTCTCGGTCCTGCATCTGTACGTCGTTCTTGTCTCGACTGCCATCCTAACTATGGTCATGGAAGACGTATGGATTCCTACACTACATCTTATGGCAACGGCAATGGTTATCTGCTCGCTGTCTATCATCCAACCGACGGTGCAAACAGTAACGATGGCGGACTTGTGAGTGAGGTGACAAGTATGCCTCAGACACAGGCTACAGAGCCGTTCAAGGCTCCTATCGACGAGAGCAAGATAAAGCTCCAGTGGCATGAGGTGACAGCAATGGAGAGCGGACTGCCTATGCAGTTCCCCGACGGCGAGAAGTTCAGCCTCATCTATCCGGAGATTTCTATACCTCGCGATGCTTTCCGTACAAATCCTAACCCTTACGACACAGGCAACAAGGCTGTCGCAGTGCGTATGGAGTCTACAATCGGTGTAATCGGAACTGGTTTGCTCGACGCTATCTCCGAGGACGACATCAAGGCTCAGTATGCGTCTACAGCCAACTACTATAAGAACATCGCCAAAGTTTCTAACGTATCAGAATACGTGAACCCGAACTTCTGGAATGCCGACGCCAACGACTTCGCCGATGGCGCATGGTACACAGCTACTGTTGGTGCAGGCAAGACTGCCGACGGCGGCGAGGGCAAGAAGATGGTGAAGCGTTTCACATACGCCCTGACACGTGCCACTTTGCAGGACGGCCCTGGTGCCAACGCTATCTGGAACATCACCAACGTGACACGTCCCGACCGTCCAAAACTCTACACAACCGACGCTTGGGCTAAGGCAATGGCTGAGGACAAGGAGGTAATCGCCAAGATTATGGCAGACCCGACTTCTCCGTTCTGGGCTTCTACAGAGGAAGAGACCAAAGAGAAGGTAGAGGGACTGTTGCAGCCGGGCACCAACCAGTTTGACAACCAGTGGCACAACTTCGAGCCGGAGATGTCGGCAGAGCACTTCTATGAGTTCATGGTTTGGCACCGTGGTCTTGCTATCCCGCGTGCACGTAACCTCAACGACTCTCGCGTACAGCAGGGTAAGAAGATTTTCATGGAGATTGGTTGCGCCAACTGCCACCGTCCGTCATGGAAGACCGGCTCGGACAACTACTGGACTCCTAACATGATTGCCGACAAGAAGTTGCCGCGCTACGCTAATCAGACCATCTATCCGTACACTGACATGATGCAGCACAAGCTCTACATGATTAACGACATACACGGTTCTTGGTGCCGCACCACTCCGCTTTGGGGACGTGGTCTTGCCGGTGTGAACGGTTCGGGTACTGAGCGTATGCACGACTGCCGCGCACGCAACGAGGTGGAGGCCATCATGTGGCACGCCTACTCTAAGAAGTCGCACTCTTACGAGTCTGCCCTGAAGTTCTACAACCTCTCTAAGGCCGACCGCGATGCAGTTGTTATGTTCCTCCGCTCTATCTAAGCGACAAGGGAATATACAGATAGAATAAACACAGATTATTTTCAGGAGGACAAGGCAGGAGAAATTCTGCCCTGTCCTTTTGCGCGTATATGTATGAAACATACCAATAACATTAAATTTTATATGAAAAAACTCAACATTATCCTTTCATCAGCATTGTTGGCAGGCGCACCGTTGTTCCTTGCATCATGCTCCGACGACAACAATCCCGACAACCCGACGCCCACTCCCGAAGAGTCAGACGGCAAGTATGTGGGCAAGGCTGTCGATGGTTTCACTGCCGACGAATGGAGTCCGGGCGGCGAGCTCGGCACTACCGACAACATCTCGTCGAACAGCTACGAAGACCCGACACCTGCCGTAACCGAGCAGGGGCTCAACGACCTTTTCCAACTCGGCGACAAGATGGCAAGCACACGCTACACCATCAACACCGGCACATTCAAGGGCTGGGGACCAGTGGCATCGCGCAAGGCGTGCGAGGACTGCCACCCCAACGGCTACGGACACGCCCACAGCCGCGACAACTTCCGTGCCGAGACGGGCAACGGCTACATTGTATCGGTCTACTATCCCGACGCTCCGGGCAGCAACGACGGAGAGCCGGTCGATCAGCTCACAACGTTCACCATGACCATGGCTATGCCGCCGTTCAAGCCGCAACTCACGCCCGACAACGTGAAGATAACATGGCACGACGTGACAGCCATGAAGAGCGGATTGAAGATGCAGTTCCCCGACGGCGAGAAGTTCGCGCTACGCTACCCTACTGCCGAGGTGCCGCTCGATGCGTTCAACTCCGATCCACGCCCGTCGAAGCCCTACGAGGTGCGACTCATCGTGTCGTGCAACTTCCAGGGACTGGGCCTTATCGACGCCCTCAGCAACGAGTCGCTTGAGGCGCAATACAAGTTGGAGGATAGCTATGGCGCTGAGCTCAACCCCGAGTTTTGGGACGCCTCAGCAAAAAAGCTCAAGGACGATGCCTATGCCGAGTCGGCAGACGGCAAGAAATTCGTGAAGCGATTCAACTACGACCTGCTTGAGGGTTGTCTGCAGAACGATGTCGCCTTGTGGGACGAGCTCAACGTCCTACGCTCCGACATCCATCACATCTGCTCTACCGAGGCATGGGCTAAGGCTATGTCGGAGGACAAGGAGGTAATAAGCTACATCCTCAAGAATGGTGCCGACAAGAACTCGCCCGTACATCCCTACTATTACGACGGCACGGAGGAGGGCGTGAAAGAGGCTCTCTCCTATCTGCTCCGCCCATCGGACGATGTGAACCTTTACGACAACAAGTACTACAACTTCGAGCCTGAGATGACCGACGACCAGTACCACGCATTCATGACGTGGCACCGCGGACTGGCTGTACCACGCGCCCGCAATCTCAACAATCCCGACGTGAAGCGTGGCAAGGAGCTGTTCTTCTCTATGGGCTGCACCAACTGTCACAAGGCTTCATGGACTACGGGGGCTGACAACTACGGACGCTCTGTGATTCTCTCAGGTCGCAACCTGCCGCAATATGCCAACCAGAAGATATATCCCTACTCCGACTTCATCCAGCACAAGCTCGACATGGAGCAGGACATCCACGGATCATGGTGTCGCACCACTCCGCTTTGGGGACGCGGACTGTCTGCCGTCAACAGCGGCAAGGAAGACCGACTGCACGACGCACGTGCACGCAATGAGGTGGAAGCTATCATGTGGCACGCCTACTCGAAGAACTCACAGGCATACAACTCTGCCCTGAAGTTCTACAACCTCAAGAAGGCCGACCGCGACGCTGTCGTGAAGTTCATTCGCTCAATCTAAAATGACAGGCAAATAATGCCGAAATGTCATGCAAATTTTTAATCCGTATAATATCGTTAATTTTATGGTGAAACCAATTAACGACATTATACGGATTTTTTAATTCAACAGTCTTACCTATACATTATAGAAGTTCAAGCAATAACTGGGAGAGGGGGCGCCCTCGCCCCCGACATAAGAAAATACTTTCACGCCACATATGGGGTTGCTTTTGCATTAACATAGGTGGCGACATTTACTTTAATATCGGGGGCGAGGGCGCCCCCTCTCCCAGTTATAGCAATTCCACTATCAATTACCTCATCACAATTCTTTTATTTCCGCTTCCGTAAGACCTGTAATCTTCATTATCTTCGCAATCGGCTCCTTTGTTGAATAACTTTTGAGAGCCACACTTGTAGCGCATGATTTTTTTGCTCCAAAAATTTTGCTCTTCATCCTATTTGTCGTACCTTTGCATTTTGCAGAACAACAAATACACAAACAAAATAAAAACAACAAATGCCAGAAATATCAGTACGCGGACTCGAAATGCCCGAATCGCCGATTAGAAAATTGGCTCCCTTGGCTGTAGCTGCCAAGAAACGTGGTGTGAAGGTCTACCATCTAAATATCGGACAACCCGACCTGCCAACACCGCAGGTAGGACTCGACGCCTTAAAGCACATCGACCGTAAGATACTGGAGTACTCGCCCTCACAGGGCTATCAGTCATACAGAGAGAAACTTACGGGCTACTACAAGCGCTTCAATATCAACGTCACAGCCGATGACATTATCGTTACGTCGGGTGGCTCGGAGGCTGTACTCTTCGCATTCATGTCATGTCTAAACCCTGGCGACGAGATTATCATCCCCGAACCAGCCTATGCCAACTATATGGCGTTCGCCATTTCTGCAGGAGCAAAGATACGCACCATCGCCACAACCATTGAGGAGGGATTCTCCTTGCCGAAAGTAGAGAAGTTTGAGGAGCTTATCAATGAGCACACACGTGCCATTCTCATCTGCAACCCCAACAACCCTACGGGCTATCTGTACACCCGCCGCGAGATGAACCAAATACGCGATCTCGTGAAGAAATACGACCTCTACCTCTTCTCCGATGAGGTTTACCGCGAATACATCTACACCGGATCGCCCTACATCTCCGCCTGCCACTTGGAAGGCATTGAGAACAACGTCATCCTCATCGATTCCGTGTCGAAGCGCTACAGCGAATGTGGCATCCGTATTGGTGCGCTCATCACGAAGAATCCCGAAGTGCGCGCTGCCGTCATGAAGCTATGCCAGGCTCGTCTCTCCCCTCCTCTGCTCGGACAGATTGTTGCAGAAGCGTCGCTCGACGCTCCTGAAGACTACTACCGCGACGTATATGAGGAGTACGTGGAACGCCGCAAATGCCTCATTGACGGACTCAACCGCATTCCAGGCGTCTACTCTCCAATTCCTATGGGAGCTTTCTACACCGTGGCAAAACTGCCTGTTGACGACAGCGAGAAATTCTGCCGCTGGTGTCTGGAAGAGTTCTCCTATGAGGGCGAGACGGTGATGATGGCCCCTGCTGCCGGATTCTACACCACACCAGGTGTGGGACGCAACCAGGTGCGCATCGCCTACGTCCTCAAGAAAGAAGACCTTGAGCGCGCGCTCGTCGTGCTGCGCAAAGCTCTTGAGGCTTACCCAGGACGAGTAATGGACAACGAATAGATTAACAACAAGAAACATGAGGGTGTGCCAAATGGAAACAAATGAAGATTTTCGTTTTGGCACACCCTCTTACCTTTTATTAGTATGAATTTTCCTCTTTTTATTGCCCGCCGCATATACTCAGACCATACCGACGACCGCAAGCGCGTGTCGAAGCCTGCCATACGCATCGCCACACTCGGTGTAGCTATTGGTCTTGCCGTGATGATTATAAGCGTGTGTGTGGTGCTTGGCTTCAAGCACACCATACGCGACAAGGTCGTGGGCTTCGGTAGCCACATACAGATTGCCAATTTCTACACATTACAAGCTTCTGCACTCGACAGTCCAATCGTCGTTGGCGACTCCATGATGAGCGTTCTGAATGACATCGACGGCGTGAAGCATGTGCAGCGGTTCGCCATGAAGCAGGGCATCCTAAAGACCGATAACGACTTCCTCGGCGTGGCGTTCAAGGGCGTCGGTGAGGAATTTGACTCCACGTTCATCCACAACAATATGGTGGACGGCAACATTCCTTCCTTCTCCAGCAAGCACAGCACCAACAAAATTCTCATCTCGAAGATGATGGCTGACAAACTCAAGGTAAAGAGTGGAGAGCGTATCTTCGCCTACTTCATCGACAAGGGAGGAGTACGCATGAGAAGGTTCACGATAGCCGGTATCTACCAAACAAATCTCACGCAATACGACAAAGCCATGTGCTTTTGCGACCTCTACACCGCCGTCAAACTGAACGGATGGGAACCCGACCAGGCATCGGGCGCAGAACTCACCGTGGCTGACTTCAACAAGGTTGACGCAACTGAAGATATCATAATAAAGAAGGTGAACCGCACGCTCGACCGCAACGGCGAGACTTATTCGTCGAAGACTATACGTGAGCTATCGCCACAGATTTTCTCCTGGCTCGACTTGCTCGACATGAACGTATGGATTATCCTCGCCATTATGACAGCCGTCGCAGTGGTGACAATGATAAGCGGACTGCTCATCATCATCCTTGAACGCACAACAATGATTGGCATACTGAAAGCACTCGGCGCAAAAAACAGTACCATACGCCACACGTTCCTATGGTTTGCGGCGTTCATCATCGGCAAGGGACTCCTCATCGGTGACATACTCGGACTCGGCATAATCCTTCTGCAACGCTTCACGGGATTCGCCAAACTCGACCCCACTACCTATTACGTCAGCACGGTGCCCGTAGAGATAAACATGCTCTACATCGTTTTGCTCAACATCGCCACCATGCTCATAGCCATGTTTGTACTCATCGCACCAAGCTACATCATATCCCACATCCACCCGGCAAAGTCAATGAGGTACGAATAAGAAAAAGACAATTAGCAAAATACACAATGAAGCGGGCTTGTACTTATAACACGCCCGCTTTTATTGTTATAAATAGAAGCACAAGACAATTTACACCTTATTTCCATAAATACTGCACAAAAGTTTTGGCATTGTGCAAATAAGTAAGTATCTTTGCACAAAATTTTGAATATTGTGCAATGCAACAAATACCAAGTTTCAACTCATATATAGAAGACAGCATATTAAAGTATTGGGATAACGACGCGTTCACCGATTACAAGGGTGCAACGCTGCAATTCCATGATGTGGCAAGAAAGATAGAGAAGTTACACATCATGTTCGAGAACAGCGGTGTGAAGCGGGGCGACAAGATAGCTCTCTGCGGACGCAACAGCAGCCATTGGGCTGTGGCATTCCTTGCCACCCTTACTTTCGGAGCCGTAGTAGTTCCCGTGCAGCACGAGTTCACAGCAGACCAAATACACAACATCGTCAACCATAGCGAGGCGAAACTTTTGTTTGTCGGCGACATTGTCCATACGCAAATAAACGCAGATGCCATGCCAGGGCTTGAGGGCATTATATACCTGCCCGACTTCTCCATATCGGTGGCGCGTTCCGAGCAACTCACCTTCGCACGAGAACATCTCAACGAGATGTTCGGCAAGCGTTTTCCGAAATACTTCCGCAAGGAACACGTGAAATACTACAAGGAGGAGAGTCCGGAAGAGTTGGCGATGATCAACTACACCTCAGGAACTACAGGATTTTCCAAAGGCGTCATGCTCCCCTACCGCGCAATTTGGGGCAACCTCGATCACATTCTCAAATGTCTTGCACCCAACGTGAAGCCCGGTAGCAATCTCGTGAGCATATTGCCAATGGCACACATGTACGGACTGGCAGTGGAGTTCCTCTTTGGATTTCTCAACGGATGCCACATATACTTCCTCAACCGCGTACCTTCGCCGTCGCTCATCGCGCAGGCTTTCGCTGAGGTGAAGCCGCGACTTATCGTCGCAGTGCCTCTTGTGGTAGAGAAAATTGTGCGCAAGAAAGTGCTGGCAGAAGTACAGACCAACCGCATGAAGCTCCTGCTCAACATGCCAATCGTCAACAAAAAGATAAAACAGCACATACGCGAGCGCATCATGGACGTCTTTGGAGGCAACGCCTATGAGATTATCGTCGGAGGAGCTCCGCTGAATCTTGGCATTGAAAAGTTTCTCCACAGCGTCGGGGTGCCCGTCACTATCGGCTACGGCACAACGGAGACAGCACCGCTCATCACTTTTACCAACTACGACCGCTACAAGGTTGCGTCATGCGGTCCTGCCGTGGAACACATGGAAGTAAAAGTGCTTAGCGATGACCCGCAGAACAAACCGGGAGAACTCGTTGCACGCGGCCTTAACACCATGCTTGGCTACTACAAGAATGAGGAGGCTACGCGCGCCGTGCTTGACGAGGACGGATGGTTCCACACTGGCGACCTCGCAACGATGTCTCCTGACGGATACTTCTACATTAAGGGGCGTATCAAGAATATGCTACTTGGCGCCAACGGACAGAACGTATATCCGGAGGAAATAGAAGACAAGCTCAACAACATGCCACTCGTCAGCGAGAGTATCATCATACAACGCGGCAACAAGCTCGTGGCTCTCGTTCATCCGGAAGCGGAAGAAAAGGCGGCAATGGACTTCGACGACAACGACGTGAAGGGCATTATGGAGGAGAACCTGAAGACGCTCAACGCAGAACTGCCTCCATTCTGCCGAATAGCAGCAATTGAAATCCACAACGAGGAATTCCAAAAAACTGCAAAGAAGAGCATCAAGAGATATCTCTACAAATAATGCGACTAACCATACAACATCAATAAAAAAGACACCTCACTCAACAAACACAATACATACAGGATGGAAATACCGAGTTTTAACGAACTTATAGAAAAGAGCATCATTGCCAACTGGGACAAGGATGCGCTCACAGACTTCAAGGGAGCGACACTGCAATATCACGACGTGGCGCGCAAGATAGAGAAACTGCACATAATGTTTGAGAGCAGTGGCGTAGCAAAAGGCGACAAGATTGCTCTATGCGGACGTAACAGCGCAAGCTGGGCAGTGGCTTTTCTTGCCACACTAACGTATGGTGCGGTGGCAGTGCCCATTCTTCATGAGTTCACAGCCGACCAGATTCACAACATCGTCAACCATAGCGAGGCTAAACTGCTGTTCGTAGGCGATTATGTAGCCACCATCATCGACCAGACGAAGATGCCCGACCTTGAGGGCATAATCTACATACCCGACTACTCGCTCGTCGTTTCGCGAACCGACAAACTGACCTATGCGCGTGAACACCTTAACGAGATGTTCGGCAAGAAATACCCTAAATTCTTCCGCAAAGAGCACGTAAGCTACTACAAGGAGAAATGCCCAGACGAACTTGCGCTCATCAACTATACAAGCGGTACAACAGGCTTCTCGAAGGGCGTGATGATTCCCTACCGCGCACTTTGGAGCAACTACGATTTCGCGGAAAACGTGCTCGGCAAAATCGTAAAGAAAGGCGCCAACGTCATAAGTATCTTGCCAATGGCACATATGTACGGAATGGCGTTTGAGTTCATATTCGAATTCCTTCATGGTTGCCACGTGTTCTATCTGACGCGCGTACCGTCACCTGCCATCATCGCAGCTGCATTCGCAGAGGTAAAACCTGCTGTAATTATCGCCGTACCTCTCGTCATTGAGAAAATCATACGTAAGAAGGTTTTCCCAAAGATTCAAAACAACCGTATGCGACTGCTGCTCAACATGCCTATCGTCAGCAAAAAAGTCAACCAAAAGATTAAGGAGCAAGTTGTGAATGCTTTCGGTGGCAGCTTCTACGAGATTATCATCGGCGGAGCCGCCTTCAACCAAGAGGTGGAGCAATTCCTCAAGCGCATCGACTTCCCATACACCGTCGGCTATGGGGCCACGGAGTGCGCTCCGATCATCTGCTACGCAGACTATCATGATTTCGCGCCTGGCTCATGCGGTAAGCCTGTGATTCACATGGAAGTTAAGATTGACTCTGCCGATCCTGAGAATGTTCCTGGAGAAATCCTTGCCCGCGGACTTAACGTTATGTTGGGCTACTACAAAAATGAGGAGGCCACTGCACAGACGCTCGACAAGGACGGATGGTACCACACTGGCGACCTCGGACTCATGGACAGCGAGGGCAACGTCTACATCAAGGGACGCTCCAAGAACATGCTCCTTGGCGCTTCCGGACAGAACATATATCCGGAGGAGATTGAGGACAAGCTAAACTCGCTTGCCATGGTCAACGAGTGCGTGGTCGTGCAACGTGGAGAGAAGCTTGTTGGTCTTGTCTATCCTGACTTTGACGAAGCAGCCACCATGCGCCTCAACGACTCCGATCTGCAAGGTATTATGGAGCAAAACCGACAGGAACTCAACGCCTCGCAGCCGCCATACTGTCGCCTTGCAGCAATTGAGATTGTCAAGGAAGAATTTGAGAAGACACCGAAGAAGAGCATCAAAAGATACCTCTATAAATAACACAAGAGTATACCTCTATAAATAACACAAGAGATATCTCTATAAATAAAAAGGCAACGCGCCCTGTAAAGACAAAAGTAAACCGAAGATTTATACTTTTTATCTTTACAGGGCGCGTTGCTGTATTCAGTTTTTATACCAAATTTCTAATCGAGCAATGTTGACGCACGTACACGCGACAAAGTCTCCGGCGTCATCTGCAAGTAGCTTGCAATGTATACAAGCGGCGCACGCAACACTACCTGCGGCAGAAGCTTGCACATCTTTTTATAACGATCCTGAGCCGTTTCAAAGCGCACAAGGTCGGCGTGTACCTGAGAGGTGATAAGGCTTTCCTCAAGTATCTTGCGGTAAAGTATCTGGATGTTGACATTGTGCATGGCAACACGCTCAAGGTCTACCTTAGGCAAAGCATAAACGACAGAAGGCTCAAGAGCCTCTATCTGCAACTTGGTTGGCTCTTCCTTGAAGAGGCTCTCGATACACATCACGATTGAATGTTCCTGTGCGAGATGCTCCGTAACCTCTTTACCATGCTTGAAATAGAATTGGCGCAGGAGTCCCTTGTCAATGTAAAGGAGCTGACGGCATATCTCGCCTTCTTTCAGAATCAATTCGCCTTTCGCATACTTGATAGGAACGAGAATGCTTTCGAGCAAGTCAAGTTCTTCATGCGTCATCGTACTGTAGCGTCTTGCCAACTCACGGGCAATATCACGCGTATTTGTACCGATCAATTCTTTCATATCATTCCATCCTTTCTTTTTATGCTTTCTCTGAATTTTTTAGTTTAAACACATAAGTCTTGCTTCCGTCGACTTAATCGAGCTTCAAGACGGCAAGGAATGCCTTTTGCGGCACCTCAACATTACCTATCTGCTTCATGCGCTTCTTACCCTTCTTCTGCTTTTCAAGGAGCTTACGCTTGCGACTCACGTCTCCACCGTAGCACTTTGCCGTAACGTCCTTGCGCACACACTTGATGGTTTCGCGTGCTACAATCTTCGCGCCAATGGCAGCCTGTATGGCAATGTCGAACTGCTGGCGTGGGATAAGGTCCTTCAACTTCTCACACATCTTGCGACCCATACTTACGGCATTGTCCTGATGGGTAAGAGCAGAGAGAGCATCAACGGGTTCGCCGTTAAGCAGAATGTCGAGTTTGGCAAGTTTCGACGGGCGGAAACCATCAAGATGATAGTCGAATGAGGCGTAGCCCTTGCTTATCGACTTCAACTTGTCGTAGAAGTCGATGACTATCTCGCCAAGTGGTAGCATGAAATGCAGCTCCACTCGGTTGCCGCTCACGTATTCCTGATTGATAAGCTCGCCGCGCTTGTCGAGACAGAGCGTCATTATAGGACCGATAAAATTGGCCGTCGTGATAATAGACGCGCGTATGTAAGGTTCCTCGATGTGGTCAATGAGTGTCTGCTCTGGCAGTCCGGAGGGATTGTGCACTTCCTTCACGTTGCCATGCTTGTCGTAGACAAGGTAGGAAACGTTAGGTACGGTGGTTATCACGTCCATGTTGAATTCGCGGTCGAGGCGCTCTTGCACAATCTCCATGTGGAGAAGTCCAAGAAAGCCGCAACGAAAACCAAATCCGAGGGCGACGGAAGACTCCGGGGAGAACGTCAGTGAGGCATCGTTGAGCTGTAGCTTCTCAAGGGACGCGCGCAGGTTCTCGTATTCGCTCGGATCGATGGGATAAACACCAGCAAACACCATTGGCTTCACCTCCTGGAAACCGGCAATGGCCTTGTCGCAGGGACGTGCCACATGCGTGATGGTATCGCCGACCTTCACCTCCGTTGCGTCTTTGATGCCAGAGATGATGTAGCCAACTTCACCCGTGCCAAGCACCTGACGCGGCACCATGTCCATCTTCAGCACACCGACTTCATCGGCGACATATTCCATGCCTGTATTGAAGAACTTCACCTTGTCACCTTTACGTATTTCGCCATTCTCTATCTTGAAATAAGCGATGATGCCACGGAAAGAGTTGAACACGGAGTCGAAGATGAGTGCCTGAAGCGGAGCCTTGGGGTCGCCAGTCGGATGGGGCACACGCTCAACGATTGCCCTAAGAACTTCGTCAACACCCTCGCCCGTCTTACCCGACGCACGAAGGATGTCTTCGCGCTTGCAACCTATTAGCTCAACAATCTCGTCCTCCACTTCGTCGGGCATAGCGCTCGGCATGTCTATTTTGTTGAGCACGGGGATAATCTCCAGATCGTGCTCTATTGCCATATACAGATTGGAAATGGTCTGCGCCTGCACGCCCTGTGTGGCGTCTACGACGAGCAACGCACCTTCGCAGGCGGCGATGCTGCGCGACACCTCGTAGGAGAAGTCGACGTGTCCCGGGGTGTCAATAAGATTAAGAATATATGTCTGGCCGTCGAGTTTGTACTCCATCTGGATAGCGTGGCTTTTTATGGTTATGCCGCGCTCACGCTCCAAATCCATGTCGTCAAGCATCTGGCCTTCTGTTATCTTTATAGTTTGTGTACGCTCCAGAAGTCGGTCGGCAAGTGTTGACTTACCGTGGTCGATGTGGGCTATAATGCAGAAATTTCTTATATTATCCATTGACATATATCAGTTTTATGTGCAAAGTTACTTGTTTTTTCCGACAAATAGGTATCTTTGCAGAAGAAAAACCCAATAAAAGAAATGAAAACGTCATTATATTGCCTGCTTGCAAGTGCAGTTATACTCTGCAGTTGCCATGAAAGCCTTGAGAAACGTGCCCAGCGCGAGGCTCGGGAATATACGGAGAGATATTGTCCCACACCAGTGCAAAACTATCTGCGCACTGACAGCGTTGTGTTCGACACAGACAACAAGGTGTACAATTACTATTGTTCGGTAGATGGAGACCTCGACGACGAACGCACATTTGCTCTCAACAGCAACACTATAACCGGTGCTTTCCTGCAAACATTAAAGGAAAACACGGCGTTCCGTGCTTACAAAGATGCCGGGTTCTCCTTTGCCTGGACGTTACGCTCAGGAAAGAATCCAAAGGTTGTGTACCTAAAAAAGATTTACACAGCCAAGGATTATAAATAAGGTAAGCACTCAAATTAGGG